>NZ_BAAAOS010000020.1:174709-572698 GCF_039530625.1 Kribbella sancticallisti
CGCCAACCGGCGGGCGACGAAGGTCAGCGCGTCCGCGGAGGCCTGGTCGAGCCACTGCCCATCGTCGACCAGGCACACCAGCGGTTGCTCGGTGCTGCCCTCCGCGAGCAGGTTGAGCACCGCCAGCCCGATCAGGAACCGATCCGGCGGATTGCCTGAGCGCAGCCCGAACGCCGTCTCGATCGCCTCGGCCTGTGGTTTCGGCAGCCGCGGCAGTTGATCGAGCAACGGACTGCAGAGCTGGTGCAAGCCGGCGAAGGCGAGCTCCATCTGCGACTCGACCCCCGAAACCCGCAGGGTGCGGCATTCCGCCGCGGCGCCGGCCAGGAACTCCAGCAGGGCCGACTTGCCGATCCCTGGCTCACCGCGCAGCACGAGCGTCGCACTCCGCCCCGAATGAGCGGCGTGCAACAACTCGCGCAACGTCTCGCATTCACTACGCCGACCGCGCAACCCTGGCCATGACTGGTTCGCCGACAGCACGACCGCCTCCTGGAGTGGCTGGCTGGGGAGGACGACCTGCTCCCCAGTGCGCGCCGTCAGAGATCACACTGCCATCACCTGCCTTCCAGGTCCACGGATATCCGGCTCCGACGGGGAGCTAGCGGGTCTTCGCGGCCGCGCGGTACGGGGCGAGGAACTCGGTCAGCGCCGCGAGCAGCTCGCGCGGCGCCTGCTCGGCGACCCAGTGACCGGCGCTGGGCAGCACCACGGTCGTCGCGTCGGTCGCCAGTTCCTTCATCGCGGCACCGACCATGCCGGCGTAGCTGTCCGCCCCGCCGATCCCCAGTACGGGCATGGTGAGGTCCGTCAGGGCGCGAGCCTTGTTCTGCTCCAGCGTGGCGTCCCAGGCGCGGTACAGCCCCATCCCGCCGCGCAGCACCTCGGGATCGGAGAAGAGGTCGTAGTAGTAGTTCAGCGCGTGGTCGGGCAACGACTTCCCGCCCTGGATCCTGAACTCGTACCCGAAGAAGATCTCTTCGCGTCCGCGGATGAGCTGTTCGGTCAGCGGGTCGTCGACCCGGTTGAACGCGATGTGCCACAACTTGTTGTTGTTCGCCGCGTCGATGAACAGCGGCGGGGAGTGGTCGAAGGTCGGTGGCCCGGGCACCTCGGCGACGGCGAGGCGGGCGACCCGGGGCCCGTGATCAGCGGCGAGGGCATAGCTGATCAGCAGGCCGGTGTCGTGGCCGACCACGGCGAACCGCTGGTGACCGAGCGCGGTCATCAAGGCGGCCAGGTCGTTGGCGAGGGTGGCCGAGTCGTACCCCGTCGAGGGCTTCTCGGTCAGCCCGATCCCGCGCTGGTCGACCGCGATGACGGTGAAGTGCCTGGCCAGCGCCGGCATCACCAGCCGCCAGGCGTACCAGTTCTCCGGCCAGCCGTGCACGAGCAACAGCGGCGGTCCCTCCCCTCCGATCACGACGTGCTGCCGCAGCCCGCCGGCCGTGACCATTCGGCTGCGGAACGTCTTGGTGAAGCCCGGCGGTAGGTGCGGCGCCGTCGAGACGGACCCGAACCCGGTGACCCGGGTGCGGCCGCGGGCGGCGGCCTGCGTCGTTTGTGCGCCGACCAGCGAGACGCCGGCCGCAAGGACCGCGCTGCCGGTGAAGGCACGGCGCGAGAACCCCCCGCGGGCGTCGGACGGCGGCGACGGCGGATCGATGTCTGCTCCGAGGGGTTCCTCCGGAGGCATGTTCATGACGTTCTCCTTTCCACCGGACTCAGGGGATCTGGTCTGGTGACGTCACGAAGCCTGCGGGCCCGCCCCAACGGCTCGCGCCCGGTACACCCCTGGACATCACCCGGGTCACCAGTTGGAACACCATTGCCCAACGCAAGGACGCGGTGCGAGGATGACGGCCTGGGGGCCAGTGCCTTTATTCGGATCGGCGTCGCCGGGGGTGCATGCGAGTTGCCGTACATCGTCTTGACGAGCGTTGGCGACTTCTCGGCTCCCACTACTCGGCGCCTGGTCTGAGTCGTGGGCGCACGGCGTTCGCAAGTTCTGCTGGGCCGACGCGGCGAGTGTGAGGTGCTCGACCTCCTCCTGGAAGAAGTTCGCAGCGGCCACAGCGCGGTCCGGGTCGTTCGCGGCGAGGCCGGTGTCGGAAAGACCGCCCTCCTGCAGTACTGCGCCCGGCAGGCGGCCGACTTCCAGATCGCGAGGGTCGCCGGCGTCGAGTCGGAGATGGAACTGCCCTTCGCGGGACTGCACCAACTCTGCGCACCGATGCTCGATCAGCTCGACTCGCTGCCCGAGCCGCAGCAGGTCGCGCTGAACGTCGCTTTGGGGATCGCCCCCGGCGAACCTCCCGATCACTTTCTCGTCGCGCTCGCCGCGCTCGGTCTGCTCTCCGAGGCCGCGGCCCGGCAACCGCTGCTGTGTCTCGTCGACGATGCGCAGTGGCTCGACAGCGCCTCCGGCCAGGTCCTCGGTTTCGTCGCCCGGCGACTGCTGGCGGACTCGGTGGCCATCGTGTTCGCCGTTCGCGAGCCGAGCACCGAGAGCGAGCTGATGGACCTGCCGGAACTGTGGCTGCACGGACTTCCCGAAGAGGATGCGCGCGCGCTCCTCGCGAGGGCCATCCCGGGCCGGCTCGACCGACGGGTCCGGGACCGCCTGCTGGCCGAGATGCGGGGAAATCCGCTCGCCCTGCTCGAGCTGCCTCGCCGGTTGAGTGCGACGCAGTTGCCCGGCGGGTTCCGGCTGCAGGGGCCACAGGACCTGCTCAACCGGATCGAGCAGAGTTTCCAGCAGCGGCTCCAAGAGCTCCCCAAGGAGGCCCGCCTGCTGTTGCTCGTCGCCGCGGCCGAGCCCGCCGACGACCCACTCCTGGTGTGGCGGGCCGCCGAGCGGCTCGGCATCCGGGCCTCGGCGGCCGCGGCCACCGAAGCCGAAGGGCTGCTGGTGATCGACGCGAGCGTCAGGTTCCGGCATCCGCTGGTGCGGTCCGCGATCTACCGGTCAGCGTCGTCGAAAGACCGCCGCGCGGCGCACGTGGCGCTGGCGGAGGCGACCGACGGACAGGCCGACCCGGACCGTCGTGCCTGGCACCTCGCGGCCGCCGCGGCCAGACCCGACGAGCAGCTCGCCTTGGAGCTGCAGCAATCGGCCGGTCGAGCCCGGGCCCGAGGCGGTCTCGCCGCGGCGGCCGCGTTCCTGCGGCGCTCGGTCGTGCTGACCCGGGATCCGGACCGGCGGGTGGGCCGCGTACTGGCGGCCACCCAAGCCAGTCTGCATGCCGGTGAGTTCGACGCCGCGCTGGACCTGCTGGCCGCCGCGGAGACCGGAGCACTGGACGAGCTGCAGCGAGCGCGAGTGGACCTGCTCCGGGCGCAGATCGTTTCCGCCTCCGGCGCCGGGAGCAAGGCACCGGGGCAGCTGCTCAAAGCCGCCAAGCGGCTGGAGCAGCTCGATCCGGAACTCGCCCGCGAGACCTACCTGGACGCGTGGGGCGCCGCGTTGTTCGCCGGCGAGCTGGCCACCACCGGTACCTTGCACGACGTCTCCCGAGCCGCCAGGGCTGCCCCGCGGCCGACCAACCCCACCGTGCAGGCGGCCGATCTGCTGCTGGACGGCCTCTCTGTCTTGATGACCGAAGGTCGCCGAGCCGCGGCAGCCACGCTGAAAAGGGCGGTTCGCAGCTACCGCGACGACGAACTCTCCGTGGAGAAGGGTCTTCAGTGGGGCGTCCTCGCCTCCACCGCCTCGGTCGAGCTGTGGGACTTCGAGAGCTGGGAGGCGGTCATCACCCGCCAGATGGTGCTCGCGCGCGACGCGGGCGCACTCGCACCGCTCTCGGTCGCCCTGAACGGCACCGGCATCGTCGTCGCCTGGCGCGGTGACTTCACGGCTGCCGCCCGGGTGATCGTCGAGGCCGACGCCGTCACCGAGGCCACCCGGACCCGGATCGCGCCGTACGGCGGGATCTTGTTCGCGGCCTTGCGGGGAAGGGAAGCCGAGGCCCGGGCGCGGATCGACGACACGATCGACAACGCCCTGGCCAGTGGCGAGGGACTGGCCGTTCAGTGGGCCCGCTGGTCGACCGCGGTGCTCTACAACGGCCTGGGCCGGTACGAGGAAGCGCTGGCCGGGGCGCAACTGGCCGCCGCCGACGGGATGCCGGACCTGTTCGTCACCACCTGGGCCCTGCCCGAGCTGATCGAGGCAGCGGCGAAGCTCGGGCGGCCGGAGCTCTGCGCCGGCCCCCTCGAGCGACTGCGCGACAGCACGAACGTGACCCGCACCGACTGGGGTCTCGGGATCGCGGCTCGCAGCGAGGCTCTCGTCAGCGAAGGCGACGCCGCCGATCGCCTCTACCGCGAGGCGATCGAGCGGTTGCGCACCACCCGGCTTCGCCCGGAACTGGCTCGCGCCCATCTGCTCTACGGTGAGTGGCTCCGTCACGAGCAGCGGCGCCCGGACGCGCGCAGCCAGTTGAACATCGCGTACACCATGCTCGCCGGGATGGGAGCCGACGGTTTCGCCGACCGGGCCCGGCAGGAGTTGCGGGCCACCGGCGCCACTGTCCGCTCCAGCGGTGACGCGCCGCGGCACGAGCTCACCGCGCAGGAAGACCACATCGCCAGGCTCGCCCGCGACGGCCGGACGAACGGACAGATCGGCGCGGAGCTCTACCTCAGCCCACGCACCGTCGAGTGGAACCTCAAGAAGGTGTTCACCAAGCTCGGCATCGGCTCCCGCAGAGAGTTGCGCGACGCCCTCCCGACCCCGGAAGAGGAATCCACCGCGGTGTGATCACGAACCCGGACGGCAACCTGGCTACTGCGGGATGTCACCACCCGACTCCCGGGTCGCGTCGACTCCCCGCTCACCAACTCGTCCTGAGCGGCCCGGGAGTACGGCAGTCAGCGGACCAGGGTGTCCAAAGGGTGCGAGCATCGCCCGTGAGCGCGAAAGTGGAGGGGTCGATTCACTGGACACCTTTCTAGGAGTGCGCCATGGAATGGCTGATGGCCGGCATCTGCTGGGCGACCTTCGCCCAGACTCCCCCGCCGCCACGATGCGGTCCGCCGACGGAGCTCGACCTGGTAGTGATCCGGCTCTCGTACGAGGTGGCCGCGGAGGTATCGACCTGCGGGAGATGCGGCGCACCACTCGGTGCCGGGCTCCACGTGCTGACGCAGTACGACGGGCGGCGGCGCGACTGGCGCATCTCGGTCGCCACTCGGTGTCATGGCTGGCGCAGACATCGTCACCTCGCGGTGGTCCGCGAGACCTCCAACGAACTGCGGCTCGGGCCGCTCCGTCCTTGTGCCAGGAGTTGGGAGTGACCGTGGTCGGACGTACCCAGATGCCCTCGTTCGCCGGAGCGACCGGCTGGCTCAACTCCCCGCCGCTCGACGGTCCCGACCTGCGCGACCGCGTCGTCCTGGTCGACTTCTGGACCCTGACCTGCATCAACTGGCTGCGCACCGAGCCCTACATCCGCGCGTGGTCGCGCGCCTACCGGGATGACGGGTTGACCGTGATCGGCGTCCACACGCCGGAGTTCTCGTTCGAGCACGACCTCGAACTGGTGCGGCAGGCCACGAAGGAGCGTGAGATCGACTACCCCGTGGCCGCCGACAACGACTACGGGGTCTGGAACGCCTTCACCAACCGCTACTGGCCCGCGCTGTACTTCGTCGACCGGCGCGGCGTCATCCGCGACCGGCATTTCGGCGAAGGACGCTACGAGGAGTCGGAGCGAGTCATCCAGCAGTTGCTCGGCATCGAGCGCGACCCCGTCCGGGTCGAAGGAACCGGTGTTGAGGCCGAGGCCGACTGGAACAACCTGCGAACCCCCGAGACTTACCTCGGCTACGGCCGCAGCGCGCAGTTCGCCTCAGCCGGCGGCCTCGCGTACGGCGTACGCCGGTCGTACGAACTCCCCGACCGCCTTCCCATGAATCACTGGGCCTTCGCCGGTCAGTGGACCGCCGGCCAGGAGTACGCCGTACTGGATGAGGCCGGCGGATCCATCGCCATCCGCTTCCACGCGCGAGACGCCCACCTCGTTCTCTCCCGCGGCGGGGATGCCCCGATCCCCTTCCGAGTGACCCTCGACGACGAACCTCCCGGTCCTTCCCACGGCGTCGACGTCGACCCCGCCGGGAACGGGCTGCTCGCCGACGCACGCATGTACCAACTGATCCGCCAACCCGGCCCGATCCGTGAACGAACCCTCCGGATCACCTTTGAAGCCCCTACCGCCGAGGCCTACGCCTTCACCTTCGGCTGAATCAGGCGAGCGGCCAGCTCGGCGCGGTACTGGGCGAGTCTGCTGGTGCGGTTGACGGTGAGGGCGCCGACCAGTTCGGAGTCGCGCCAGTAGGTGACGACCAGGCGCCTCGCGTCGAGGTCTTGTTCCTCGACGACAGGTGAGCCGAAACGCGGCAGGCCAACAGCACGCAGGCGGGCGTCGTACAGGTCTGACCAGAACGACGGTACGGCGCTGAACGGGACTGGTTGCTCCGGGAAGAGGAGGTTCCGCGCCGCGGTCTCCGCTTGGTCCACCGCGTTGCTCCAGTGCTGGACGGTGATGGCCTCACCTCCCGCCAACGGGTGAGGCCAGCGCACGACGTCACCGACCGCGACGATGTCGCCATCCTGACCGAGTGGGCGCAACCACCGATCGCACACCACTCCGTCGGACAACTGAAGACCCGATCCCTGCAGCCATTCGGTGTTCGGTCTGGCTCCGATCGCGGCAACCAGTAGATCCGCCGACGGGTATTTCGCTGTCTGCGGGTGGAGGATCACGCCGGCGCGGCGGTGCAGATCGGCGACCAGGTTGGCCACCGGTTCACCCGCAGCCGCCAGCAGCGGCAGAGCTTGTCTCATCACCAGATCGACTTCACAACCGCGCTGCCGGGCGGCGACGGCGATCTCGTTGCCGAGGAAGCCGCCGCCCAGGACCGTGATCCGACGGCCCCGGAGAAGCTGGTCCCGCAAGGCGACCGCATCATCCAGCGAGCGAAGGGTCCACGCGCCGTCAACACCGGCAGCCCGTGCGCCCGTTGCGATCACCAGACCGTCGTACTGCGTCCGCCGTCCGTCCGCGAGCGTGATCTGGTGCCTGTCGGGATCCAGGCTCACCACGGGAGTGCCGAGAACCAGCTCCGCCTCCAATTCGGTTGCTAGCGGCAACGTTGAGACCCGGCCCGCCAGCAAACCCTTGGACAACGGCGGCCGGTCGTACGGCGGATGCGGTTCCGCGCCGACGATCGTGATCGGCCCGCGGTGACCGAGACGGCGTACCGCCTCGGCCGTCCGCAGGCCGGCCAACGACGCGCCCACGACGACAATGTGGCGCATCAGCCCTCGCTGACGCTGATCGCCCGCACCGGACAGGACGCCGCCGCGGTCCGCACCGCGGCGTCGAAGGCTGCTGACGGTTCGGCGACATAGGTCAACTGCTCGTCGTCGTCGAACGCGAAGACCTCTGGCGCCGCGAACACACACTGGCCGTGGTTCTGACACAACCCAAGGTCGACCGCGACGCCCATCAGTCGTGCACCGGCGGGTTGAAGCGAGACGGGACTGCCGGGGTCCACGACAGCGGGTTACCGCCGTCCACCTGGACCACCCGCTCGACTTCGAAACTGACCTGCCGCTGGGCGCCGGGTACTCCCGGATCCGCGTCCCACTCGACCTGGGCGCGGCCGGACACCTGCAACGTCGTACCGGTCTCCCAATCGACGAACAGCAGTCCGGCCGCGGGGTCCTCCTGCAGATTGCCGAGCGTCATCATCATCGCGTTCCCCACATAGTCGGGCCACCGCAGCGAACGATCTCCCAGCACCTGGACGAATCCGCGGTTGCCGCCGCGGTGAGACGCATCGGCCTCGCCGCCCGCTGACCTGGTGGCGACGAAGAACGTGTCCGCCGCCGCAATCAGTTGCCGCTGGCCGGCATCGAGCGCTACGGACTCCCGTGCGTTCGTGGAACCGACCGGCGCAACCTCCTCGATCCGGCGCTGCTGGATGTATTTCGGACAGTTGGCGTAGACCTGACGCACCGCAATCCGCAGGCCGGCACGCGTAGGTTCGGCATCGCCATTCACTCGCATGCGACGCCGGGTTGCCGGGTCGATCAGGATCGCCCCGACCGGAGCGGCGTGGGTCAGCACCGAACGCAGCGGGTCACCGTCAGCCGGTACAGCCGCGACGTCGAGGGTGAACTCGTCCAGAGCCGCGGCGAAACCAGGCTCACCGACCAGGAGTGAGGCCCACATCCGACCGTCCGGGTCGGCGGCACCGAGGACCAGGAAGTGCTGTTCGGTGATGAACCGCGCGGCCACGCCCGGAATGCTCGTGCCGATCGCCGGGCGCGACCTCTCGGCCTCGGTCCGCAGGCCGGCGCGTTGCTGCGCCAGCCGCTCGCCGGGGTGGTACTGGATCGTCGTCATTGGTTCTTCCTCTCGAGCCGGCCGACTCGGCTCAGAAGAACCCACAGGTCGGGGCCGCACCGGACGGAGCCGGAGCGGAATCCGCGCCACTCGGCGAGTACACCTCGAGGCGGATGCCGTCCGGGTCGCTGAAGAAGATGCCGCCCGAGGACACGCCCTCGCCGTGCGGCACGACGCCGTCGTACAGGAACTCCGCGCCGAGTTCCTCGAGCGTGGCCTGCACGCCCTGGACCTCCTCGATCGTCTCCACCTGGAACGACAGGTGGTGAAGCCCGGCCTGGCCGGCCGCGAACTCAGCGCCGGCCTGCTGCCACAAGGTGACCAGCAGTTTGCCGCCCTGGCCGAGGAACGCCCAGCGCCGGTCCGCCTCAGTGCCTTCGGCCTGTACTTCGAAGCCGAGCACCCGCTGGTAGAACGCGAGCGACCGCTCCAGATTCGTCACGTTCAGGCCGACGTGACCGGTCGTCAGAGCGGTGGGTACGGCGGTGGTGGTCATGACAGGTTCCTCCAAGGTCTAACCAGTAAGTGCACTAATACTGGATAGAACACTTCTAACTTGTCAAGCCCATCTCATCGGTTACAGTTGTCGCCATGGACCCACGCCCCCTGAACGGTGAGCCCGTGAGTATGGATCTGCTCAACACCGTCTGGGTGGACGGCGGCCGGCACCACGACCTGCTCGACACGGCCGACGGCCTCGAGACGTGGTTGTCCGGCCAGACCTTCCCCGGGGCCACCCTGAGCGGCGTGACGACGGAGACGGCGCGCAAGCGGCTGATCGAACTGCGTGAGGTGCTTCGCACCGTCGTGGCGGCCCAACTGGCCGGTCAGCCGAACGCCGCCGCCCAGGCCCAACTCAACAAGCGGTTGGGCCGAGGCCGCCTCATCCGCAGCCTCGGCCCAACCGGCCCTGAAGTAACACCCGCCGTCGACGACCCCGCCGACCTCCTCCCCTGGCTCGCCGCCGACGACTACCTACGCCTCCTGGAGCAGGACCCGACCCGAATCCGCGCCTGCGCCCACCCGGATTGCGTCCTGCATTTCTACGACACCAGCCGCAAGGCGAACCGCCGCTGGTGCTCCATGTCCGGCTGCGGCAACCGCGCCAAAGCCGCCCGCCACTACGCCCGCACCAAAGACGCTGACTGACCAGCGCGGGTTGCTACTTCGGACCTTGTCGTAGGCGGTTGCTGGACTTCCAGGTAGCGCTTCAGGCCGCTCGCACCCGGACCAAGTCAACGAGAACCGGGCGCGCCGATGGATACCAGCGGAGCCCAGTCGATGAGGCGGCACGCGCCTCCCGTTTCCGCGAGATAGTCGCGCTGGGCTGCGCGAAGGGCGGCCGGCGCCGTCTTGCCGGCCGCCAGGCCGGTGTACACGTTGGCAAGGATGCGGCCCGTCGCACGGTCCGGAACCCGGTGCAGTGCACCGACCACCCCACGCGCACCGCGGAGTAGGGCGACGGTCGGCAGGCCGATCGGTTCGTGCCCCGGCTCGTGGTCGAGCCCGCCCGACCAGCACGCGCCCATGACCCACCACAACGGCACCTCGCAGTACAGCAGCAGACCGGCGAACAGCCGGCTCTCCGCACCGATGCGTAGTGCGTGCGCGAGACCGCGGACGTGGTCGCCGTGTGCGCTGACAACACCGAGGTCGAACTTCGCTCTTCCCTGCAGCGCGGACACGAGGTGACCGGCCACGGGAGGTACTTCGGTCAGCCGGAAGTGCCGCGCCAGCGTGTCCCGCTCCACCGAAGTACCCCGAAGTCCGGGGTCCAGCAGAGCGATCGCCTTCCGGACTCGTCGTACCTTCCGCGTGCTCGCGATGGCGGCCACAGCCAACGACGGCGCGAGCGCGACCGTGGCCAGTTCCACCAGCGGAACGGCTCCGATCGTGAGGCCGGCGAACGGCACGGCCCACATCTCCTCGGCCGGGACGATCACCAACTCGACGTTTCCTCGTTGTGCGACCAGTTCGGCCTGCAGGCGCTCGGGAATCAGACTGGCCAGCCCCGCCTGCCAGCGATGACTCGGTCGATCGAGCAACGCCGGGACCGCCTTCGGGTCGGCGAACGAGCGAATCCATCTGGTCTGCTGCGCGTCCAACAGGATCTCGTGCACCGTTGGTACACCCGGCAGGGGCGGAACCCAGACGGCATGGACGGTGGCGAGGTCACCGTTCCACGCGATGTCGTAGACCATCGCGTGGGGCACCGGCCCGAGTTTGCCGCGCAGGGTTTCGATGGATTCCACCTTGCCGGCCCGGCGCAGCAGAGCAGTGCCGACAAGATCCGCCAACTGCGCGTGGTCCTGCTCCAGCGCCTCGGCAGTCATCGCGTTCCAGCCGGCGGCCGCCTTGGCACTCATGGTGCCGGACGCCTTGAACGGCTCGGACCGGGCGTCCTCGAACGTGGAGATGTTGCGCAGAAGCTTGACCAGCTTGCCGTCCAGGTCGAAGCCGGCAGCCGCCAGCGCGGATGGATCACCGTCCAAGGTGGCTGCCAGTGCTTGCGCGCGCTGGCTCTCGATGATCTCCAGCGCGGCGGGCCCGTCCCCCGCGGCCGCCGCGAGCCCGAGTGCTCGCACGTAGTGGTGGCGGCGGTCCTGGTACCACCGCGCCTGGTTGCGGGCGTTGCCGATCCGCCGTCGCTGCTGTTCCAGCAGCCGCACCTCCTCGAGCGCCTCACGTGCCGCGCTGTCGAGGCGCCCCTGCTGGGCTGCGATGTCCGCCAGGGCCGCGCGTTGGAGCGCGTCGCTCCCAGTCCAGCCCTTGCCTGCATCCATCGCTCGGCGGTGATAGTCCTCGGCCGTACTCGGATTTCCAGTGGCCAGCTCAGTGTCGGCGAGCATCGAGAGGACCGCCGCGCCGAGGCTCTCGTCGGCGAGCTTGGGGACGAGTTCACGGGCGGCGAGCAACGACGAGTGCGCGTACTCGAGATCCGCGGCGTCTGCCATCGCCACAGTTGCCAAACCCAGCAGCGAAGACACCTCGCCGTCGACGTAGTCGCACTCACGGGCGATGCGGACCGCTTCCTCCAGGGCAGACCTCGCCTCCTCGGCGGCTCCCTGCTGTCGCGCAGCCCTGGCTGTCAGATTGAGCGCGTAAACCCGGCCCCGATCGTCACCGGCCGCCACGTAGAGCTCGACCGCCCTCCGCGCTGACGCGGCGTCGACCCCGTCTTCCTCGGACAGGTCCAGGGTGCACAGCCGGCAGATGACGTCTGCCTGCCCTTTCGGATTGCCGGCCGCCTCGTGGACGGCGAGAGCCTTCTCGAGGGCCAGCCGGGCCAGGTCCGGATCATCCAACCTGATCCCGACCTCGTAGAGCTGGTCCCCCAGTGTCGCCAGTCCGTCGTCCATCTGCGGGAGAACCGCATCCGCGATCGCCGCGAGCTCGCCGGCAAAGCGGCCCAGGATCTCGTCCTTACCTCTGGGGTCGCCACTTTCCCCGTACAGACGCAGGGCGGCTGTGAAGGCTTCGTTCCGAACCTCGCGATCGCCGAGCGGGAACTGTTCGGAGTACAGCTCCAGCAAGGCTTGAGCCTTCGCCTTCGCGCTCATGGTCGAACTGCGAAGGATCTGCCGCAACCTCTTCGCCGCGTCGGTCTGTCCCCGTCGACGTCCGAACATCGCAACCCCCAGCACGATCCGACCTGACTCCGGGTTGCAGATCGTACGCGGGACATTACCGAAGTGGTAGCTTGCCGCGTGCGCAGAAACACTCAACGTGTCGCAAGCATGGTGATTCTTCTCGTTGCCGGCGGTGCCTTCATCGCGCTGGCGGCGACGGCGATGCTCACCGACCACGAGGTCCTGGCCGGGGCCTTCGGCCTCCTCGCGCTGCTGGGCTTCAGCCTGGCCGCGCTGGCGCCTCGGATGCAGGGCGAGGTCAAAGCGGGCTTGAACGGCTTCAGCTTCGAACTGATCCGGGAGGTGGTCGATGCCGGAGACCACGGCGACAGTCCGGACGACGTGATCCTGACGGCAGTGCGCAAGGCGATCCGCGACCAAAATCCGTCGACCGAGCCCGATCTCGAGGAAGAATCCGACGACTACCGGGACGGTCCGGGCAAAGCGGCCACCACCGACCAACTGGCCGAGGCGCTCCTGGCGCGGGCCCGACGGAGGCTCGCAGCCGCAGATCGCTCGTAGCGATCGCAACGGCCGCGCCCACGTCCCGTTTCGTCGACGTCCACCGGTACGACCGCCGGCCGCACTCGGTTGAGTGCGGCCGGCAGTCGTACGGTGTGGCCGGCTACTTTCCGGCGTTGTACGCGTTGATCAGCACAGTGCAGGGCGAGAGGCCGCCGAGGTTCTGGCTGTTGAAGATGACGCCGGCCTCGACGCCGCCGGGGAACTTGGCGTGGCAGGTGTTCAGTTGCGTGCCGTTGTAGTCGAGCTTGCCGTCATGCCAGTAGATGCCGACGTTCGCGCCGCTGTTGGAGCCGCCGCGCCAGCCCAGCTTCTGGCTGTCCATCTGGTTGCGAACGGTGTCCGAGACAATGGTGCCGTGGGCAAGGTGTGCCTGCCAGCGGACCAGGTCCATGGCCGACAGGTGCAGGCCGCGGTGTCCGGCGCACTGCTCGAAGTCGGCGCCGGCGAGCTTGTACAGATGACCACCGGCAGCGGTGTTGTTGACGTTGTAGGCCATCGCCGCGGTGTCTGGGTTGGCGGGCACACAAGAGGTGGCGGCGATGCCGGCGGGAGCGAGCAGCCGCTCGTTCATGTAGGCCAGTGACCAGTAGCCGGAGTTGGTCGACGTGACGGCCGGGACGCCGCGCGCCGGCTCCACCGTGCGCCACAGGCGGGGAATGATCAGCCGCAGGATCGCGTAGTTCATGTTGGTGTACAACCCGGTCGACGGAACCGTCGGTTCCAGGCCCATCGCGTACTCGATCCCGGCGTACCCCTTGTTGTACTGCGCCTTCTGCGCGTCGGTGAGCGTCTGCTCCAACTGCTCCAGGCCGGAGGTGTGGGTGAGCAGGTGCTTGAAGGTCACCTTGTCCCAGACCGGCTTGGCCTTCTGCTGGAAGGCGAGCGGCAGGAACGGCTTGATCGGCGAGTTGACCGTCAGGCCCGGCGTCTGCTCGATCAGTTTCTGGATCGCCACCGCGGTGAAGTTCTTGGTCGCGCTGGCGATCTCGATCCGGGTGGTGCTGGTGAAGTTGACGTTGCCGTCGGGGCCGGTGCGGGCCTTGCCGCCGGCGCCAGAGGCGGCGTACTTTCCGTTCTCGGCGATGGCGTAGGCGAAGCCGACCGTGTTGCCGCGGCCGAGCGCCGACTGGATCGAGGTGGCCATGGCGGCGGTGTCGACGCCCGGGTTGATGATGACGTCGGCCGAGGCGGTGCCGGCGGTGGCCCCCACGGCGGTGAACAGAGCGGCCGCGGTAGCGGCCGTGGCGATGGTGCGCTTCAGGAACATTGTGGCTCTCCCCCTGGTCGTCACCGGCTGTTCCGGTGTCTTGCCACAACCATCGCGGCCGGCCACCCCCCAGCGCATGAGGGTCAATCCCTCATCCCCGCTCTTGGGGGGTACGACGTGGGGGTGGCTGCGACCTGGGGGGTGCCGCGACCGGGGGGTTCCGTCTCAGCAGCGGGTGCGCAACTCCGGGACCCCGTCGCCGTCGAGGTCGTCGCAGTACGTCGCGCGGCCGATCATCGCCATGGTCAGCGCGATCGTGGGTCCGGTGACCGCGAGTCCCTGGCCGGTGCTGAAGCCGGTATCGGTGGCCGTGAGCCGAAGTCCTCCGATCCGGCCCTTGGCCGGCACGACGAGATCGCTGCCTGCGTAGTACTCGGCGACGGTGGTCAGCACGTCGGCAGGATAGGAACGGCGGATGCCCAGCGGTCTGCGGATGTCTTCTGCATGGGCGACGGTTTCGGCGAGTGCCCACTCCGCGCTGCCACGTCGCCCCAGCGGTGTGGTGGAGCGGTCAACCGTCGCGCCGAACCGGGCGAGTGTGTCGACCGAGACTCGCCCAACTGCTCACGCAGACGCATCAACACCTGCGCGTCGAAGTCGAAGCGTTGACGCAACACCCCGGCGAACCACCGCGGAAACGACAGCGTCGCGCCGGCCGTCAGATGCGCGACCACCTCGCGGACGCTGAACTCGGTACACAGCGATCTGCTGCGCCACTGCTCATCGGTCAAACCCGCCAGGTCAGCAGCCAACGCTCGCCGCTCAGCGTGGACCAGCGTCCAGGTCGTCGTCGTGGTCGCAGCGTTCACGGGGCCTCCTCATGCTCGGGGATGTCGGAAGTCAGACCCCTCCCCTGGTCGGCGACTCATCTCTGCGTGACGCAGATCACCATCCCAAGCATGAGCCGTGAGCGCTCAGCCGGCGGACTCGAGCCGGGCTTTCAGGCGGGCCATGTTGCGCTGCATCTCCTTGCGCGACTGAGGCCGCACCAGCAGCGGCACCAGAACTCTGCCGATCCCATGGCCGGTGAAGTCCAGGTCGATCGTGACCCGCGACGCCTGACCGTCGTCGATCGGCTCGACGGTCACGTCCACGGTCGCCCGGATCGGACCGTCGATCCCCCGCACACCCCACCCCCGAGGCGGATCCATCCGGGTGACCTCCGAGGCGACCTCCCGCTCCCGCCCACCGATCCGCCGCGTCGTCCGGCAGATCTCCCCGACCGCGGCCACCTCGCCGTCCAAACTCCCGCCGGTCACATTCTGCTGCCACTCACTGAACCTGCCCGGATCGGTGACATAGGCGAACACCTCCTCCGGCCTGTCGGCGATCTCGACCTGCGACACGATAAATGCCATCTCGGCTTCCTCCTCACGAGGACCTTCCGGTGGAGCTTCGTGGCTCCCTTTCACCAGCATGACGAACAACCCGGCCCGAAATCGACAGCGGGTAGCCGGCTCGGCACCTTGCCCAGCAGGCGAAGGGGACCCGTTGACGGGTCCGTTGGACGGGACTAGCGTCGAGAGCAATCCCCAGACAGGCGTTGGCCTCTGCCTTTCCACGCAGAGGTGGGGACGCACCTGGCACGGGGCAGGCGACGACCGCATCGCGTCCACCACAGGGCGTTCGCGGCCTACGGGTTGATCTAGCGAGGCCTGACCGAACTCCGACCGGGGAGCGAGGTGTTGATGCCACTGGTCCATCGGACGACAGACATCGCAGCAGCCGTATCGCAGGACTCCACGGCGTTCAGCAACGGAGCTTCCCCGGAGAGGAGCACTTACTCGTGCCAGGCAACAGGGCAGTTATTTACCAGGGACCAGGCAACGTGACGGTCGAGACGATCGACTACCCGAGCCTGGAACTCAAGGACGGTCCAGGGGTCAATCCCGCCAACGTGGGTCGTCTGGTCCAACACGGGGCGATTCTCAAGGTGGTCGCCAGCAACATCTGCGGCAGCGATCAGCACATGGTCCGCGGCCGGACGACGGCACCGCCGGGGCTGGCTCTCGGCCATGAGATCACCGGTGAGGTCGCGGAGGTCGGCCGGGACGTCGAGTTCATCAAGGTCGGCGATCTGGTGTCGGTCCCGTTCAACATCGCCTGTGGGAGATGCATCAACTGCAAGGAGGGCAAGACCGGCGTCTGCCTGAACGTGAACCCGGACCGGCCGGGATCGGCGTACGGGTATGTCGACATGGGCGGTTGGGTCGGCGGCCAGGCGGAGTACGTGCTGGTGCCGTACGCCGACTGGAACCTGCTCAAGTTCCCCGACAAGGACCAGGCGCTCGCGAAGATCCGCGACCTGGCGATGTTGTCGGACATCTTCCCCACCGGGTACCACGGCGCGGTCACCGCCGGTGTCGGGACCGGTTCCACCGTCTACGTCGCCGGGGCCGGACCGGTCGGACTGGCTGCGGCCACCTCGGCCTTCCTGCTCGGCGCCGCCGTCGTCATCGTGGCCGATCTGCAGAAGGAACGGCTCGAGCAGGCCCGCAGTTTCGGCTGCGAGACCGTCGATGTGGCGGAGGGTGAACCGAGGGATCAGATCGAGCGGATCCTCGGCGAGCCGGAGGTCGACTGTGCCATCGACGCGGTCGGGTTCGAGGCGCACGGCCACGGCACCGACGCGCAGGCCGAGCGTCCCGCGACCGTGCTCAACACCGTCATGGATGTCACCAGGGCCGGCGGCGCCGTCGGAATCCCGGGGCTCTACGTCACCGGAGACCCCGGGGCGAGTGACGATGCCGCGAAGACCGGTTCGCTGTCGATCCGGCTGGGCCTCGGCTGGGCGAAGTCGCTGGCGTTCACCACTGGTCAATGCCCGGTCATGCGCTATAACCGCCAACTGATGATGGCGATCCTGCACGACCGCACGCAGATCGCGAAGAACGTGAACGCCACGGTCATCCCGCTGGACCAGGCGCCAGAGGGGTACGCCGAGTTCGACAAGGGTGCGGCCCGTAAGTACGTGCTCGACCCGCACGGACTGATCAAGTAGCTGACCTCGAGTAACCGGCAACCGACGGGAGCATGGCCACCAGCCCGGCTCCCGTCGGGTTGTCGTGACCGCTGCGAAATCCGGTGGAAACGACGATCTGGGCATACTGGAAATGGAGGGGGAATTTTTACGAGAGCGACTTTCATGAGCAGTGACAACCGGCTGGACCTCGAGTTCGCCTACACCCCCTACGCCGACTCCTGCCGCGATCTCTATTCGCCGCACTATTACTGCCGGCGCCCGCGCGGCCACGACGGCGTACACGCGGCGGGCTTCGGCACGAACAGGCTCCGCTGGGAACACCTCCCAGACCACGCCCCCCACATGCTGTCCTAGCGAGACCAAGCACCCGTCGATATGAGTGCTGTTGGCACCGAGCGCGTACTCACCGGCCTTCCGGTCATTTGAACGCTATCGCTGTGGTGGCCGCGCGTCGTACCCTCGACAGCTATCCGGGTGTCGGTGGGGCGGCCGGACATCTCGCTGCAGTGCTGGGGGGAACTACCGATGCAGATTCAGGGCAGTCTGACGATCGACGGCGTACTGGTCGTGCCCGTCGAGGCGTACACCTTCTCGGTGACCGGGACCGTCGCGGTCGCGACCGGGAAGTCGCGGATCTACCTCGAAGGCGACTACGTCATCGAGACGGTCCGGGCCGCGGCGCACACGGCACCGGCCGGCGCCGCGCTCGTGGTGGACGTGAACAAGAACGGCACCACCATCTACACCAACCAGGCGGACCGGCCGAGTATCGCGGTCGGGACGAACAGTGCCACCGGCAACAGTCCGGCCGTGACCACGCTGGCGGCCGGCGACTACCTCACCGTCGACGTCGATCAGATCGGTTCGGCGACCGCCGGCGCCGATCTGACGGTGACGGTCCGCGTCCGCCGGGCCAGCTAGGACCGTCGTGGCGCAGTCAGCGGGCTACACGTTCAACGCGGACACGGTCAGCGGTACGACGGTACGGGACATCGCGGGCTACTTCCTGCACGGCACCATCGTCGGATCGGCGACTCTGGTGGCAGCCAAGTACGGCGATGGCCTGAACTGCACAGGTGGCGCGATGCACGTCGTCGTACGTCCGCCGAAGGCCGGAGACTCCTTCTACCCGCTCAGCACCGATGGCGGCCTGTCGATCGCCGCGTGGGTCGAACTCAACGACAACACCGCGGCGGCCCGTTGCATCGCGTCCGCGAGCAGCGGCGGCACACTGAACTGGGCCGTGTACGCCTCCAACGCCAGTGGCAACGTGGAGGCGAAGATCGGTGGAGCGACCTACAGCACGACCACGAGCATCCGCGATGGGGAACAGCATCACGTGCTCGTCGTGTTCGACGCCACTGCGTCGACCGACACCGTGAAGATCGCCGTCGACGGTGTCGAGGTGCTGTCGGTCAACGCCGGCGCCGCCCTCGCGTACTCCGGCACCGAGGTCATCATGGAGGCCGGGCGGAACACGCTCACAGGCTCCGAGGCACTCGACGGGATCGTCGACGACCTGCGCTGGTGGAACGACCCGGTCGAGGCGGCGTACTGGCCGACCTTGATCGCCGTCGAGCAGATCGACCATCAACTGGCGATCTACCCGTTCGACCAGGACACCGCCGAGGACCTCGGCACTTCCGGCCGTGATCTCACCGTCGCTCCGTCCGCGAGCTTCACCACCGGCTTGTACGGGCGTGCGTTGGTCTCCGGTACGGCGGCAGCCGGTGCGAGCGGCGTGGTCGACTTCCCGGACTGCGACCGGCTGGCGATCTGCGGATGGCTCCGGCTCGACACCGCACCGACCGGTGCGGCCGCGCCGATCCTCGCGATCGACAACAGCTCGAACAACGCACGGGTCCGGGTCGTGGTGAACACCAACCGGACCGTGACCGCGACCTGGACCACGATCGACGACGGAACTGTCTCGGTGACCAGTACGGCGGTGCTGACCGTCGGCCAGTGGACCCGGTTCCAGGTGGCGATCAACCCGACGTACGTGCAGGTCCGGCTCGAGGGCGATCAGGTGACCGAGAGCATCGGTGACGGTTTCCCGCACGTGTCGCCGGCCATCGACGGCCTGTACCGGCTGTCCATCGGCGGTGACGCGAGCGCCGGCGGCCAGGTCTCGTACGACTATCTGACCTTCACGAAGAACTTCCTCGCCGAGGTGACCTCGGGCTACTGGAGCGGCGCGCCGGTCATGACGCCGTACCGGCCGGCCAATGTGGCGCGCGGCGTGTATCACTTCAACGAGAACAGCGGGACGGTCGTCGACGACAAGTCGCCCTCAGGAAACGACCTCACCCTGACGGCCGCCGGTTCGTGGGTGTCGGGTATCGAGGGTTCCGCGCTCGGAGCCAACGGGACGGGTCCCGGCGCGTCGAGGACCTCGCTTGTGTGGCCGGCGTCGCCGCCGGGCTGGGCGTTCTCGGCGTGGGTCAAGTGCCGCTCCAGCAGCGATGGCGCCCGATTCCTGGTACTGCGGAACGCGGCGGACGAGGTCGCGCACGCGGGCCGGCTGGACGGGCTGTTCTGGGTGCGCCTGTTCGGCACCGGCGGCACCACCGGCATCGTCAGCTCGTCTCGTGCGCCGGTCCCGGCCGAGACCTGGACACACGTGGCGGCGTCCTGCGATCAGAAGGCTGTCCAGCTCTTCCTCAACGGGTCCGTGTTCACGGTCGAAACCTTCAGCGCGGGGCCGCTACTGCAGCCGGCCGAGCTGCACGTGGGCGGCGACAACCCGGACTCGTCGGTCGCCGACGTCGACGACCTGCGCCTGTTCGACACCCCGATCAGTGCGGCCAACGTCCGCTGGCTCTACCAGAACACCGGCCAGTACTACGAGCCCGCGCCGGCCGCCTTCGCCGCCTGGGGCGTGCCGCTCTAGGGCCCTGCCCGGGCGCCGGCACGCCGCATGCCCCAGTCCACGACAGCTCGCATCGTCAGATCCGTTGCGAGATCTCAGGCGTGCCAGAGATTGGCGATCGACGCCGACGGCCCGAAGTTGTTGGCGAACTGCCCGGCCACCTGGTGGTATCCGATCGCGTACGACCCGGCCGCGGGGCTCCACGCACTGAAGGCCTTCACCACCCGGTTCCTCAGCACCGAGTCGAATTCGGCCTTACGGGGACCGGCGTTGAACCACGCGAGTCCAGGCGTCGCGGCCACATCGGCCGGTCGCGGCGGCGACGGACCCCAGTACAGCCGGGACACGAAGAACCGCGAGTTCACCAGACTCGGATTCTCGAGCTTCAGTTGCCTCAGGCCCTCACCGCAGGCGGCGTGGTCGGGGTGGTCGTCGGTATAGGACATCGTGTGGTGGAACGAGTTCGGATGGCTGGCGGCGTAACCGGCGATGATGGTTTTGACATCGTTCACCCCGGACGGGCTGGTTCCGAACGCATCCAGCAGCCCGCCCTCGTGGTGATACAGGGCGCCGGCCGTGTACCCGGCAGTCGGGGTGACGGTGGCCATAGCCCCGATGGCGGAGCGGCACTCCAGTATGCGAGCCGCACCGATCGCGGCCGGCGTCAAGGTCGGGTAGCCCTCCCGGCCCGGATTGTGTGTGTAGGCATGCTCGGCCCAGTTGCACACGTTGTTCCCGTTGAACGACCCCAGCGGTCCACCGTTCCCCCCACGGTTCATGGAGACCACGTGCACCTCGTACCCATGGGCCAGATACCACACCAGAGCCAACCCAGCCGACAGCGTCTCGTCATCGGGGTGCGGGCTGTAGAAAAAGACTCGAGCCACCGCGCTCACGTCCTTCGTTCTCTGTTCGTGGCTCCGATCACCGACTCCGGCCGCCTGTCATCGGGGTACTCGCGACATGGCGGGGCGGTTGATGGCGATGCTCAGACCGAACGAGGGCTCCGGCGCGACGCGGTCCTCAAAGTTACGATCGGCTAACCCTCGTAGATTCAGGACGCGGGGATGCCCTCATCCTGTGCCTCGCCTTCTTCAGGTGTCAACGGCACCTCGCGCTTACCCGACAGAATGATGACCGGCCGCGCGCTGTTGTTTCTTTGATGGAATTGCACGCAGCGCCAACCATCCACACAAGCAAGCGCTCGCACCACATCGCGAGCGCGGTGGTCACTCCGCACGTCACGACCAGGCCGCGCTGAGCCGTTCGTACTCTTCGGCGGTCACGGGCAGCACGACCCCATGGCATGGGTCTTCCGGTAGGCGGTAGTCCTTGGAGGCGATCCACTCGCCGCCGGCCAGGTCGGTCGTCTCGAAGGGGACGTAACGGCGATCCGGCGTGAACTCGTCGATCCACAGATAGATACCACTTCTGCTCGGTGTTCGACTTGTACACCAACGGGCCTAGATCTGCTCGCCGTCGGCCGACTCACGCTTGAAATGCGCGTAGAGGTAACCAGCGTTCGGTGAGATTGGGGAGGATTTCTGGCCGTTCATGGGGCGAAATGTTCCCCGGATCCGGCTCGCGTCGTGGCCCGCCGCCGCTCATCCTTACCAACCGAATCAACTTCGGGCGCGCTCAACATCCTTCTCGGCGGCGTACGGCCGAGCCCTACTTCACCGGTGGATCCGGGCTGTAGGTTCCGGATTGATCCAGATCCGAACAACGCTATTGCTCAGATCGCTGCCGCCTACGCAACTGGCGAAGCCGCCGGCGAGTCCGCTCAGCAGAGGCAATCGAAACCGAGCACGTCACCGCCGCCAAACACGGCATCAACCTCTTCGCATCACTCACCATGCTCGCCGAACGGCGTCCCTGGGTACCTGCTCGCGCATGACCTGACCAGTTACACCGGCGTACTCCGGTTGCTGCCCGATCGTCGCCATTTGACTGAGTCATCCCGAATGGTCGTTGCGAAAGCCGGACGGTGTACGGCTTGTCCAGGACCGGCCGGACCTGCTCCGGCCGGTCCCCTGGACCTACTTGGGCACCTTGTCGTACGCGGTCTGCTGGATTTCCAGGTAGCGCTTCAGGCCGAGGCCGTCGAGGCCCTTGACGTAGGCGTCCCAGTCGCTGTCGACGTTCTTCGAGCCGGTGACGAACTGCAGCGCGTTCTGCTGGACGTAGTTCTCGATGTTCGTCTGCAGGGTGGCGACCTCGCTGCCGAGCGACGGGTCGATCCAGACCTTCCAGTACGGGTAGACCAGCGCTTTGTCCTCCTTGCCCTCATAGAGCTTGGTTGCCTCGAACAACCGCCGCTCGTACCCGGCCTGGGTGTAGATGTCGGTCGCGATCGCCTCGGAGTTCCGGTACTTCTCGGTGTTGTTGTACTGGGCCAGCGCCTGCCATCCGGAGTTCGTCGGTGGCGCGCCGGGCTTCTGCTGGATCTGCGCGAACAACGGCTTCAGTGACTTGTCGAGCGCGACGTCTCCGGCCTGTGGTTTGCGCCAGGTCTTGCCCTCTTTGCCCCAGAAGGCGTTGATCTGTCCTTCGTCGGTGAACATGTAGTCGAGCAGCTTGATCGCCTGGATCTGCTCCTCCGGCGTGGCCTTGTTCGTCAGCACGAACGTCGCACCCGGCGCGCTCGGGAAGTTGTACCCGGTGTGGTTCACCCCCTGCGGCCCGGTGAGCGGCGGTACGGCGTCGTACTGCTTGTCGCGACCGTCAGGCAAGCCGATGGTGACCGCCTCGCCCAGGTGCAGAACGGTGGCCGAACCGAGGATCGGCACCTTGCCACTGTCGCCCTGCTGCGACAGCGCGTCGGGGTTCTGGGTGAAGGCGCCCTTGTCGATCAGGCCTTCCTTGTAGAGCGAGTTCAGGTACTTGAGGCCCTCCCGCCAGCCGTCCTTGTTGGCCTGCAGGTCGACCTTGCCGTCCTTCAGCACCAGGGTCGAGTTGTTGTTCCCGCTGGTGCCTTGCGGGTCGTAGATGAAGGCGTTCATGAAGTACGGGATCAGGGCGCTCCGCAGGCTCCCGCTCACCGGGATCTCGTCCGCCTTCCCGTTCCCGTTCGGATCCTGAGTCTTGAAGGCCCGCAGCACCTTGACCATGTCCTCAGTGGTCTTCGGCTGGTCGAGTCCGAGCTTCTTCAACCAGGCCGAGTTCATCCACAGCTTGCCCTGGTACGAGCAGTGGTAGCAGTCGACCCACTGCGGCAGACCGTAGATCTTGCCGTCCGGCGCGGTCGCCATCGCCTTCCACTCCGGTTCCGCGTCGAGCGCCTTCTTGACGTTCGGCGCGTACTGGTCGATCAGCTGGTTCAGCGCAATGACGACGCCCTGGTTCGACAGTCTCAGCAGATCCGACTGGCTGAACTGGTCGACCCAGGGGATCAACAGGTACAGGTCCGGATAGTCACCACTGGCCAGGGAAATCTGGCGCTTCTCCTTGGCCGGCCCAGCGTCGAACGTCGTGTTCTGCCACTTCATGGTCAGGTTGAACTTCTCCTTCACCACCTTGGTGAAGTCGTTGGTCGCCAGGTTCCAGTCGGCCGCCTGAGGTGCGAACACATCGAGGGTGACCGCGGGATTCCCGGTGACGGTGGGCAACGGCTTGCTCTGCGGGTCGTCCGAGCCGCCACCGGTACAGGCCGCGAGCGCGAGTGCCAGGACAGTCATGCCGGCGATCCCGGCATGCCTCCTCTTTCTGAGCTGTACAGACATAGGTCCCTCACAGGGGTTGTGATGTGCGGAGGGATCAGCCCTTGACGGCGCCGATCATGATTCCCTTGGTGAAGTAGCGCGCGACGAACGGATAGATGAGCAGCACCGGCACGCTGGCCACGACGATCAGCGAGTACTTGAGCAGGTCGGCCAGTTGCTGGCGTTGCATGACGACAGTTGCGTCGATTGCCCCGCCGCCGGACGTGTTGAGGATCAGGATGTTGCGCAGGACCAGCTGCAGCGGGAAGAGATCTGGGCTCTTCAGGTAGATCAGGGCGTCGAAGTACGAGTTCCACTGCATGATCGCGTACATCAGCGCGACCACCGCGATCATCGGCTTGGCCAGCGGGATCACCACCGACCACAGGAACCGCAGATCGCCGCAGCCGTCGAGCTGGGCGGCCTCGACCAGTTCGTCGGGGATCGCGGTCCGCAGGTAGGTCCGGGCGATGATGACCTGCCAGACGCCGATCGCCTGCGGGATGATCAGCGCCCACCGGGTGTCGAGCAGGCCGGCGGACTGGACCACCAGGTACGTCGGGATCAGGCCGCCGGTGAACAGCATCGTGAAGAGGATCACGGTCATCACCACGTTGCGGCCGACGAGCGTACGCCGGGACATCGGGTAGGCGATCGCGACCGTCATCGTGACGCTGACGATCGTCCCGACAACGGTGTAGAACAAGGAGTTCAGGTACCCCTGAATGATCTGCGGGTTCTCGAACACGGCGCGGTACCCGCGCAGCGAGAACTCCACCGGCCAGAACAGCACCCGGCCGGACGACACCGCCTCGGGGCTGCTGAACGAGCTGGCCACGATGTACAGCAGAGGCAGCAGCACGACCGCCAGGAACACCGTCAGGAGCAGATACACACAGAACAAGAAGATGCGGTCCGTGCGCGGTTCGCGGATCCGGCGGTCCCGTTCCGCACGGCGCTCGGCCCTCTTGCCCAGTACCGTCGTGGCTTCACCGCGGGCGCTCATGACCATAGTCCGTTCCCGGTGATCCGCTTGGCCACCGCGTTGACTGCGAGCAGCAGGACGAGGTTGATCACCGAGTTGAACAGCCCGACCGCGGTGGCCATGCTGAAGTCCGCGTTCAGCAGACCCGTCTTGTACACATAGGTCGCGATGATCTCCGACTGGCTCAGGTTGAGCGGGTTCTGGAACAGGAACGCCTTCTCGAAGCCGATCGCCATAATGTTGCCGACAGCAAGGACCAGGATGATCACCGCGGTCGGCATGATGCCCGGCAGGTCCACGTGCCGGATCCGCTGCAACCGGCTGGCGCCGTCGATCCTGGCAGACTCGTGCAGGGCGGGATCGATGCCGGACAACGCGGCCAGGTAGATGACCGCGGAGTACCCGGAGGTCTGCCAGACGTCGGACCAGACGTAGATGTGCCGGAAGTAGTCGGGGTTCCCGAGGAAGTCGATCGCCGGAACCCCGAAGAAGCCCAGGCCCTCGTTGACGATTCCGAGCCGTGGCGACAACAGCAGGATCGTCATCGACACGACCACGACCGTGGAGATGAAGTACGGCGCGTACGTCACCAGCTGCACGCTCCGCTTGAACAGGCCGTTGCGGATCTCGTTGAGCGCCAGCGCGAGGATGATCGCGATCGGGAAGCTCGCTACCACGGTGTAGACCGAGAGCAGGAAGGTGTTCTTCACCAGGGTCCAGAACACCGGGTTCTGGAAGAACAGCTCGAAGTTCTTCCAGCCGATCCACGGGCTGCCCCAGATGCCCTTGGTCACGTTGAAGTTCTTGAACGCCAGGACGGCGTTCGCCATCGGGATGTACTTGAACACCACGAACCAGATCAGCGGCACGACCATCAGGAGATAGAGGGTCCAGTGCCGGTGCAGACTCCGCCGCAGACCGGTGAGGCTGGTGCGTTCACGCCGCCGGCGTCGACGCTGCGGAACCGGTGCTTCGCCGACGGGCGGCGGGATGCTCGTCAGGACTGCCATCAGGGTTTCCTCCTCCCTCGGACCGGTCAGCTCACGCTGAGACGGTGGGCTGTGCGGGCTCCGAGCCGGACCGCGATCCGCTCATCGCCGTAGCGGACGAAGCGTTCCTGGTCCCGGTCCGCGGTGAGCACCACGTCGACGCCGTCCGGGTTCCAGGCGATGTCGACCGTGACGCCGCCCCGGGCACGGAGACCCGTGACTCGGCCGACGGGCCAGTCGTCCGGCCGGGCCGGCAGCACCTGGATCTCGCCGGTGTGGCTCTGCAGCAGCATCTCCGCGATTCCCGCGGTCGCGCCGAAGTTGCCGTCGATCTGGAACGGCGGATGGGCGCAGAACAGGTTCGGATAGACACCCGCGCCGCTGCCGACGTAGTCCGTCGAGGTGTCGTCGGCCGGAGTGAGGAAGGCGCGGACCAGTCGATGTGCCGCGGCCGCGTCGCGCAGCCGGGCCCGCAGATTGATCTTCCACGCCAGAGACCAGCCGGTCGCCTGATCGCCCCGCAGGTCGAGCGTTCGCGTGGCGGCCGCCGCGAGCGCCGGCGTACCGTCCGCCGTGATCGCGTCGCCCGGGTGCAGGCCGACCAGATGCGACATGTGCCGGTGGTGCGGGTCCTCCTCCGGCAGATCCGCGGCCCACTCCTGCAGTTGCCCGCGGCTGCCGACCGCCGGATCCGGGATCCGCTTGCGCGCCAGGACGAGATGCTGCACCAGTGGATCGGTCAACCGGAGAAGTCCGGCGGTCTGCACACACCGGTCGAACAGGTCCGCGATCAGGCTCAGGTCCATCGTCGACGAGACCGTGACCGATGCCGGCCTGCCGTCGTCGGCCAGGTAGTCGTTCTCCGGTGACGTGGACGGCGACGTCCCCAGACTTCCGTCCGGCAACTCGACCAGCCAGTCGAGGCAGAACTCCGCAGCGCCGCGCAGCACCGGCCACGCCCGGCCGAGGAACTCCAGATCACCGCCGAACGCGTAGTGATCCCACAGGTGCCGAACCAGCCAGGCACCGGCCATGGGCCAGTTGGACCACCGCGGGTCGCCCTCGACAGGCAATGTCCAGCACCACGCGTCGGCGTTGTGGTGAGCCGTCCAGCCACCACAGCCGTAACGCTCCCGCGCCGTACTCCGGCCCGCCTCGGCGAGCTGAACCACATAGTCGAGCAGCGGCTGGTGGCACTCGGGCAAGCTGGTGGTCTCGGCGGGCCAGTAGTTCATCTCGGTGTTGATGTTGACCGTGTAGTTCGAACTCCACGGCGGCCGCAGGATGTCGTTCCAGATCCCTTGCAGGTTCGTCGGCAGCCCACCGGGACGCGAGCTCGCGATCATCAGGTAGCGGCCGTAGTTGAACAACAGCGCCGCCAGCGCGGGGTCGTCGCCGTGCCTGGTCAACCGCACGTCGGTCGGCAAGTCCGCGAGCTCTGGAGGTCCGGCCAGCTCGAGCGACGATCGGCGGAACAGTCCCTGATGATCCGCGGTGTGCTCGGCGACAAGTTCCTCGTACTCACGGCCCAGCGCGGCGAGCACCTTCTCGTCGGCGGCCGTCCAGCACTCCTCCGCCGTCCGCGTCGGCGGTGTGGACGGGCCGTCGTACCCGGTGGCTGTGGAGAGGATCAGAATCAGCTCGCCGGCTCCCCGGATGGTGAGTCCTGTTTCGTTGGCGGTTACCTCGCCATCGGTGCGCGCGCGCAGTGCGATCGCCGCCGACATCCCGCGGTCCGCGCCGTCGGAGTACCGGATCGGCTTCGGTACGTCGCGATGCGGCGGTGCGACCGAGGCCGGTGCCTGCAGCAACAGTCCGGCACCGGCCGCGGTCACCCAAGGCCGCGACCGCAGCTGCGACGCAAGCCTCGCGGTGACGCTGAGTGCGGCTGACTTCGACGCGGTCATGCGCAGGACGAGCACGCCGGCCGGTGCGCTCACGAACACGTCCTGCCGGACGGCCACGTCGCCGACCTCGTACTCCACCACCGCCCTCGCGGTGTCCAGATCCAGCCGCCGCCGGTACTTCGCCACGTCGCCGGCGGCCGGCGTCGAGCCGTCGACCGCGACGTCCAGCAGCAGATCGCCGAGCGGCAGATAGGCCTGCGAGTAGCCGGAATGGAATCCACCCGCCAGCTCGTGTGCGCGCCGCACGTCGCCGGACGCCAGGGCCGCGCGTACTGCCTGCACGGCATCGGGTCCGACAGCGCCGAGGGGCTCCGACAGCAGGCGCGCCGTCTCCGGACTGCCTGACCAGCAGGTCTCGTCGTTGAGGCCGATCCGGTCGGCGCCGACACCGCCGAAGCACATCGCGCCGATCCGGCCGTTGCCGAGCGGCAGTGCCTCCAGCCAGGTTCCAGCCGGGCGGTCGTAGTACAGCCAGGTCGCATCCGTGCGGTCCGAGCCCACCAGGTCGCTCATCCCAGGCACCTCCAGCGCGGGGTGATGATGCACAATCATCATATGAATTCGGGGGATCGTAGCGCCAGGATGGCGGATGGTCCATACTGAAGCGGTCTTCAGACGCTAATCGTCTTATCTATCGGGGCACAGGGGGTCTCATGCCACGGATCACGTCGGTGGAAGTCGTCGACGTTCGCTTCCCGACCTCGCTCACGCGGGACGGCTCGGACGCGATGAACAAGGACGGCGACCACTCCGCCGCGTACGTCGTCTTGCACACCGATGACCCGACGCTGACCGGGCACGGCTTCACTTTCACGATCGGGCGCGGCAACGACCTGTGCGTCGCGGCGGCGGCACAACGCGGCCGCCCCCTGGTCGGGCGGGACGTCGACGAGCTCAGCGCCGACCTGGGTGGGATCTATCAGGAACTGCAATCGGACACGCAACTGCGCTGGCTCGGGCCGGACAAGGGCGTCGTACACCTGGCGCTGGCCGCCGTCATGAACGCCGTCTGGGACCTGGCCGCACGGCGAGCCGGGAAGCCGCTGTGGCGACTCCTGGCCGACATGTCACCCCGGGAACTGGTCGCGGCCGCGGACCTGCGCTACCTGTCGGACGTGCTCACCCCTGAGCAGGCGGTCACGCTCCTCACCGACCGCGAACCCGGCCGGGCGCAGCGGATCAAGGAGCTCGAGGCCGACGGATACCCGTGCTACACCACATCGGCCGGCTGGCTCGGGTACTCCGACGACAAGTTGCGCCGACTGTGCGAAGAGGCCGTCGCCGCCGGATACAAACACGTCAAGCTCAAGGTCGGCGCCGACCTGACCGACGACATCCGCAGATGCGGTATCGCCCGCGAGGTGCTCGGTCCCGACGGGCACCTGATGATCGACGCGAACCAGGTCTGGGACGTGCCGACAGCGATCTCCTGGGTCCGGGCGCTGGCGCCGTTCGATCCGTTGTGGATCGAGGAGCCGACCCATCCCGACGACGTTCTCGGGCACGCCGCGATCCGCCGGGCGGTCGCGCCGATCGGCGTCGCCACCGGCGAGCACGGCATGAACCGGATCCTGTTCAAGCAGCTGTTCCAGGCCGGCGCGATCGACTACTGCCAGCTCGACGCCGCCCGGCTGGGGAGCGTCAACGAGGTCCTCGCCGTGTACCTCCTGGCTGCCTCGTTCGGCGTGCCGGTGTGCCCGCACGCGGGCGGAGTCGGCCTGTGCGAGCTGGTCCAGCATCTCGCGGTCTTCGACTACGTGGCGGTGTCGGCCTCACTGGACGGCCGCGTCACCGAGTACGTCGACCACCTGCACGAGCACTTCACCGACCCCTGCATCGTCGGGAACGGCGCCTACTTGCTGCCCTCCGCCCCCGGCTACAGTGCCGAGATGCGCAGATCGTCACTCGCGAGCTACACGTTCCCGACCGGGTCCTACTGGGCGTCGCAGGACAGCACGGAGTCGGTGGCATGACAGCCGGCGTCGGGCCTCCGCGCGGACCGAGCGCTCCAGCCGACGACGGCCGGACAGCCGCCCGAGGTGGTGGCTCGCAGACAGACGTCGTCGTCCAGGGCATCAAGAAGCTGATCATCGACGGCTCGCTCCGGCCGGGCGACCGCCTGCCGGTCGAGAAGGACCTGGCAGATGCGCTGGGAGTCTCCCGCGGTCCGCTGCGCGAGGGTGTCCGCGCGCTGTCCATGATGGGCGTGCTGGAGACCCGCCAGGGCGACGGGACCTACGTCACCGCCCTCGACCCATCGTTGCTGCTGGCACCGATGGGGTTCGTGGTGGACCTGCAGGACCACAGCGGCGCGCACGACCTGCACGCCGTACGACGCATGCTGGAGACCGAGGCCGCCGCCTTGGCAGCCACCCGGATCAGCGCCGAGGCGCTGGCCGCGGCGGACGAACTGCTGCGCCGGACCGAGGCCGAACTGACCGCCGGCGTGCCGGACCACGAGGCGCTGATCGACAACGACATCGCCTTCCATCGCGTCATCGCCCAGGCGTCCGGCAACCCGGTGCTGGCGGCCCTGATCGAGGCTCTCGGCGGCCGGACCACCCGCGATCGGCTGTGGCGCTCGATCAGTCAGGACGGTGCCGACGAAGCCACCCACGGCGAACACCGGGGCATCCTGGATGCCCTGGCCGGTCACGACCCCGACCGGGCCCGCGTCCGGATGGCCGCCCACCTGTTCGGCGTCGAGGACTACTTGCGGGAACGACCGCCCGGCCCCGATCTGTGAGGACTGCTCGATGCCCTTCGTGTGGCGTACTGCGAACCTGACGCTGACGTTCTGCCTTGATGACGGCCCGGTCCGGTGGGAATCCGTCCACTGGAATCCCGAGGCCTCGACCGGTCCGGTCGACCAACCACTCGTAGAGGTGTCGGCGCTCGGTCATGGCCGGTCGGTCAGCACCCACCGCCACGTCGGCACCGTCATCGGCCGCCGGCTGCGATACACGAGTCACGAAGCCACCGACACCAGCCTCCGCATCCTCCAGCAGGACGCGGTCACCGGACTCCAGATCACCACCTTCTTCGAAGCGGCGGACGGAGTACGGGCCTGGACGGAGGCTCGGCTGACCGGTCCGGGCAGCCTCGAGCTGACCAGCCTGTCATCGGTCGTCGTCGCGCTCGACTCGGTGGACTTCGACCTGGTCTCCGGTGACAACGACTGGATGGCCGAGAGCAGGTGGTCCGTCAAGCCGCTGCGCGAGGCCGGCCTGCCCGACATCCAGCGCCCACCGCACCACCCGCCACCGCGCACCCGGCACGCGGTGACGAGTCGGGGCTCGTGGTCGACCGGCGAGCACCTTCCCACCGGCGTCCTGGCGCGGGACGGCTACGCACTGGGCTGGCAGATCGAGCACAACGGGCCGTGGCACTACGAGATCGGTGAGACGCCGCGCGGTGGCTACCTGCTGCTCAGCGGACCGACCGATCAAGAACACCAGTGGACGGCGACCATCACCGCGGATCGCTCGTTCACCACCGTGCCGGTGTCGATCGTCGCGGCACCTGACCGCGACAACGCCTTCGCCGCGCTGACCCGGCAACGCCGCGCCATCCGTCGGCACCGCCCCGCCGACGACCTGCTGCCAGTGATCTTCAACGACTACATGAACACTCTGATGGGTGACCCGACCACCGAGCGGCTGGTGCCGTTGATCGACGCCGCGGCCGCGGTCGGGGCGGAGTACTTCTGCATCGACGCCGGCTGGTACGCCGACGGCGACTGGTGGAGCACGGTCGGCGCCTGGCAGCCGTCCGCCACCCGCTTCCCCGGCGGGCTCGGCGAGGTCGTCGAGCGCATCCGCACCCGTGGCATGGTGCCCGGGCTCTGGCTCGAGCCCGAGGTGGTCGGCGTCGACTCACCGCTGGCCAAGGATCTGCCTGACGACGCGTTTTTGAGCCGTCGCGGGGTTCGAGTCGCGGAGAACGGCCGGCACCTCCTGGATCTCCGCAGCGCCGCGGCCCGCCGCCACCTCGACGACACCGTCGACCGGCTGGTGGCGGAGTACGGGATCGGGTTCTTCAAGCTGGACAACAACACCATGACGGGGCCGGGCACCGACTCCGACGGACAGTCGGTCGGTCAAGGCCTGTTGGAGCACCAGCGCGCACTGCTCGACTGGCTGGACGAGGTCCAGGCCCGGCATCCCGGGCTGCTGCTGGAGAACTGCGGGTCCGGCGCGTTGCGGATGGACTACGCGATGCTCTCCCGGCTGCATCTGCAGTCGACCTCCGACCAGCAGGATCCTTTGCTCTACGCAACGATCGCGGCAGCCGCGCCGGCCTCCGTGCTGCCCGAGCAGGCAGGCAACTGGGCCTACCCGCAGACAGGGATGTCACGCGAGGAATTCACTCTCTGCCTGGTCAACGGCGTCCTCGGCCGAATGTATCTGTCGGGCCACCTGGATCGGATGACGCCGCCAGAGCTCGACCTGGTCCGCTCGGCCCTGGCTGCCCACCGAACCGTGCTGCCTCACCTTCCCGACCTGGTTCCCTTCTGGCCGCTGGGTCTGCCCGGCTGGACCGACGAATGGGTGGCACTCGGGCTGAACGGACCTTCGGCGTCGTACCTCGCGGTGTGGCACCGCTCAGCCGAACCAGCCCAAGTCGACCTACAACTGCCGCGCGGTCAGCTCACGAGTCTGTTCCCCGCGCAGCCAGACGGCTGGACCTACAACTGGCAGAACGACCTCTTGACCATCACCGCCAACACCACAGAACCGTCCGCCCGAGTCATCGAACTCATCGGTCCCATAGTCGCCGATCCCGATCTGACATCCGGCAGCTAGTCGGCCGGCGAGTGCCTTTCGGAGCAGGGGTCAGGCAAGGAACTCCCTGACCGTCGTGACGCGACCCAGCACCTTCGCCGTTGCCGCTGGATCCGCGGCGACCGGGTTGGCGGCCAGCCAGCGCCACATGGTGGTCAGATCGGTGCCGACGAAGCGCTCGAAGAGCCACACCGGCATCGGAAAGCCGCGGGGTGACCGCCCCTTCACCGTGGCCCAGATGTCACGGAGTTCCTCGATCGAGCGGAACTCGGCCGCCAGCGGAAGTTCCGCGCCGACGAAACCGGCAGGCTCGGCGAAGACCCGGGCCGCGGCCGCCCCGAGGTCGTCGACGGCCAGCCAAGGGATCAGCGTACGGTCACCGGCCAGCTTCGGCATGACGTGCCAGATCGCGACGGATGGATAGAAGTCCTTGTCCGTCATCAGTTCCAGGAACGCCATCGGCCGGAGAACCGTCAGCGGCACCTGCAGCGAGCGCAGGTAGTCGGCGATGATCAACTTCGCCTCCCACGAGTCGACGCCGGTGCCGCGAATTCCCGGCCCGGCCGAACCGTAGACAACATGCTGCACGCCGGCGGCCTTGGCCGCGTCCGCGACGTTCCTGCCCTGCCGCACCTCGCCGTCGTGCCCGGCGATCATCGGGTTCTGCACGCTGAAGACGCCGTACGCGCCCTCGAAGACCCGGAGCAGTGAATCGGTGTCGGCCATATCGCACTGAGCGACCTGTGCGCCGGCAGTTCGCAACGCGGCACTGGCCGGGGAGTCCGGCTTCCGCGTCAGGGCGCGCACCTGCCAGCCGTCAACCAGCAGATGCCGGGCGACCGCGCCGCCCTGACGTCCTGTTGCCCCCAGCACCGCAACAACCCCGTTGTGCTCCACCCGTGCCCCCTGACGCCCAGGCTAGAACTGCTCGAGCCGCCCCGCTAGATCCGGCGCCTTGTTCGCGCGAACAAGCACCAGGCCAACCGGCCTGACACGCCACCTCCCGAAACGCTCATCATTGCAACGGACGACAGTAGACGCTCGACGGGCGGGCTGCGCGACCCCGACTACTTCAGCTCGGCGGAGGTTTTGCCGAGGAGTCTGCGGGCGATGATCAGTTGCTGGATTTGTTGGGTGCCTTCGAAGATGTCGAGGATCTCGGTGGTGCTCAGCGCGTCCTGCGGCCAGAACCGACCAAGATGGGCTTTGACCTGCGGTTTTGTTGTTCGTCACTACTCGCCGATGATCGACGTTTGTCAGCGTCTGACGGAGCAGTGACGGAGCAGGAGCCCCAGCCGCGGACCGCCCGGTGCAACTTCCTTGAGCACGGTCGGCGCCCGGGACGCCAACCGTTCTCACCGACGTCAGCTACCCACACACGGCGCGCCCACCGGCCGGACCAGGTTCACCCCGCGCCTACTGCACCGCGAGGTCGGGGTTCTTGACGCGCGACCGGCCGCGGCACCGAGCCGCCCTCCGTGCCCGGCCGCTCGGGCTCGTAGCTCGGGTCAAGCGGGAGCTGAGTGGTCGGCTCGTCGAACAAGATCGTGAGCTTCTGCAGACCGATCATCTCGATCGGGCCTTGGTGTCCTTAGCGACGCGAACTTCCTCACGGTCGTCTTGGCGACTAATCGCTGCGCCCAGTTCCGAGCGACTGGTCCATGCCCACACAGACACTTCCGGGCTTCACGTCGTGCACCAGGTTGACCGCAGCCCCGCTCAGCGCGTCCACGAGCAGTCCGCTAGGCCCACCGTGCGGTGCCTGCTCAGATCTGGTTCGTGCCTCCGTCGACGTAGATGTTCGTGCCGACGACGTAGCTGCTCTGTTCCGAGGCCAGGAAGGCCACGACTGCAGCGGCCTCCTCAGGCTGGCCCATGCGGCCCTTGGCCACAGTCGCGGCGACATTCTCTTTGACGGCCCGAGCGGTCTCCTCGTCGCCGAAGGCGGCGGTGCCCCCGGGAGTCTCGATCCATGCCGGCGAGACCACGTTGACCCGGATGCCGCGGTCCTTGAGCTCGTTGGACCACGTCCGCGCGAAGGACCGGACGGCCGCCTTCGACGCCGCGTACGCGCCGAACGCCTCTACTCCGCGGTCGCCGGCAGTCGAACCGATCAGGACGATCGAGGCTCCGTCGTTCAGCAGCGGCAACGCCTTCTGCACGGTGAACAGCGTGCCTCGGACGTTGACGCCGAAGGTCTGGTCGAAGTGCTCCTCGGTGGTCTGCTCCAACGTCACGAACGCACCGACCGCCGCGTTCGCCACCAGCACGCCCAAACCGTTGCCTCGCGCCCGGACCGCCTTGTAGAGCCGGTCCAGGTCCTGCGGTTTCGAGATGTCGCCGACGACCGCGGTGGCCCGGTCCGCTCCGATGGTTTTGACGGCGGCCTCGAGCTCGGCCTCGCGCCGGCCGGTGACGAACACGTACGCGCCCTCGTCCGCCAGCCGTACGGCGGCGGCCAGGCCACCGCGCTCGGACGCCGACACGCGTCATCAACGCGGCTGACGTACCAGGGAGCTACCGCCCCAGCGCTTTGGCTACAGCCGCTGCGACCTTTGGGTCACGGTCGGTACCTACATTCTTCAAGATCCGCCGCACCTTCCACTGCCGCGCTACCGGCTCCAACGCCTCGATCAACGCGACCTGGATCTCTGTGTTGGTGGACCACTTCAGCTTGTCCAGGAGGCCTTGACGCAGCTTGGCATTCGAACGGACCGCCGCTCGAACGGCGTCCCGGACCGTTCGCTCAGTCACCGCATTGATAAGCCCGTCCAGCCCGCGCCTCGCGGTGTACCCCTCGCGGCGAGCGAGCCACGCCAGATACTCGCGTAAGACCTCTTGGTGCATCAATTCGCTCTGCAGGCTACCTGCCGCCGCGTCTTGCACCCTGTCCTGATCGCGGGCAAGCGCAGCGACCAGCGCAGCCAGGACAGCGGGATCGTCCGACGCGCCGTCCAAAGCCGATGCCGCGGCCGAGCGCACCAGGGAGTCATCATCAGTTGCCAATCCGACAACCAGAGCATCCCGCACCTCGGGTATATCGACCGCCTTGGAGAGTGATATGGCGGCTCTCCAGCGGACGGACTTATCGGCGTCGGTCAGCGCTTGCAGCAGCCAGGGCCAGACCGACGGCTCACCTGCACCTCGCGCAAGGCTCGTCGCAGCCTGTGCGCGCACGTCTTTGCTCTCGTCAGAGGTGATCCGGTCCACCAGCGCAGCTGAGACCTCAGGATGTTCTGCTGCGACTTCGAGCTCGTCCGCGGCGAGTTTCCGGATCTCCGGGTCGTTGTGGTTCAGCCGCACCAGCAGGGGTTGGCGCAGGGCCGGGTGGGCCGCGGTTTCACGAGACAGATTGTGCCGCAGTTCCCACTCGACGCCCGGCGAGGTCATTGCGGTGGCGAGGCTGGTGGCGGCGGCCGCTTCTACCTCAGGCTGCTCGTTACCCAGGATCCCCGTCAGGGCTTCTCGTACGACGTCGTCCTCGAGGGCGCCGACCAGTACGCGGGCCGCTGCAGCTCGTACTTCGATCTCCTCGTCGGCGGTCAGTCGATTCAGCAAGGCCGCTTGCGGTTCGGGAACGCGCACGACCTCGGCCAGCGAGTCGACGACGGCGGCTCGTATAGCGCGGTCGTTGTATTTCAGCCCGGGCAGCAGCTCTCGCCAGACTGCGGGATCGTTCGCAACGGCAGCGAGACAGTGTGCGCTCGCGACGCGGACCTCCACGCGTCTGTCGAGAGCGAGCCGCTTCAAGAGCACCTGACGCAGTGGCGTCTTCTTCAGGGCATCGGCCAAGTACTTGCGCATCGCGGCCGCCTTGTCCTGGTCCTCCTGGACCATGGCGTCCGCGAGCAGCTCGGCAGCGGCATTGCGCGTTCTCTCGGCGGAGTCCTCCAACCACTCCAGCAATGCCGCCCTGCTACTGGAGTCGGTCTCCACCCGGCGAATCGCCCGTTCGATCCGCCGGATCACGCCATCTGCAGCTCTGGGGCGGTCCTCGGCGGCGACCTCCGATAGCACGATCTGTGGCACGCGCGGCGGGTCCGCTGACGACCCTGCAGCGACGTTGCGCGCGAGGATAAGCCGGTCGATCGAGTTCACGCCGCGGCTCTGGGGTTGCGGGAAGCCAGCAGTCGACAGGCGGATGCGGAGGTGCGTGTAGAGCGTGTTCGCCGTCAGGTACTTCGGACCGCCGGGCACGCCGTTGCTCAGCAGGTCGATGAGCTCACCGGTGAATGCTGTGTAGGCCTTCCCGACAGGCGCCTTGGCGGCGTCGTTCCGGGTGGTCGAGGTGATGGTGTACGTGCCGTCGATCGTGGCCCGGTCGGCGACGAAGTTGTCCTCACTCGACATGTCCTCGATCGCTCGCCCGGAGAAGCAGCAGTCCAGGATCAGCAGCTTGCTCGCAGCCGGGCTGGATTTCGTCACGTTCCGGATCCAGTCGTACGGCATCGCGGTGAACGAAACCTCATCCGACCGGCTCGTCGCTACCGAAAGATGGAGACGACTGTCATCACTCAGCAGGCCATGCCCGCAGTAGTAGATCAGCAGGGTGTCGGTTGCCTGCTTGCACAGGCCTCTCAGCTCCGGTCCCAGCGTCGCCAGGTTGCCCGGGTCCGGGATCGTGATCACCCGCTCGGCGGGCCAGCCAGCGATCTCGCGATCGGTCAGCGTGGCCGCGAGTCCGGCGAGGTTTCGCACCGCGGATTCGAGATCTGCCAGGCTGGGGTCCTCGTAGGTGCCGACACCGATCAGGACGGCGTACGAGTTCTCGAACCTCGGGGCCCGCAGGTCGGCGTCCTCACTCCCCATCAGCCTCGTCCAGGAACTGCCGGAGTTGCCGGAGGGTCGACTCGGCGTCCTTCGCACGATCGGCCCTCACCTGAATCGACTTTTCCTTCGACTTGAGGGTGATCGTCACGTCGACCGATCGACGCTGCAGCCAGGCCCTGAGGGCGCTCGCCAGAGCAGCGCCGACCCCGCCCGACCCGAGCAGGACCATCAACGTGTCCGACAGCGCGCCGAGGTCGTCCTCGGCCCGGACCGGCTCAACGATCCTGACCCGGCCGCGGAGACCAGGTTCGTCGGTCAGCCAACTGAACAGCGACGCGACCTGATCCACGGTGTCCGCTCCCGAAACGGTCAGCTGCACTTCCATCTGCGGCCCCTCCAGCACACGACGGTCTGTCGCCGAATCCATCCGCAGAGTATTGCGCACCCGCGTCTCATCGGCGAGACATCCGCCCGCCGCTGACCGCCCGAGCGATCAGCGTCGGGCGGGGCGGGCGTTTGTCAGCGGGTCCGCCAGAGCCGCACCGCAAGTGTCCGCGTCTCGATCGCGCTGGTACTGGCGGTCGACGAGAAATCCCAGATGCAGGCGATCGACCGCGCCGCGCCGATCCTGCCGACGACACCGGCGCGGATTGCCCCGAACTGGATCAGCACGCTATCCGCGGGCCGGACCTCGTCGAGTCGCCGCGCCCAGACCCCGGACCTCACGAACGACTCAGTGGTCGCGCCACCGTCCGCGAGATTGCGCACCGGAGCGTCGACGTACTCCCCAGGAACGCCCCCCATCCGTTCATCGGCCGGTCTCGGGGCTCGTACGTCGTGACGGTCGAGTCACCCGCCAAGTGGTACATGGCGGCCCCAGCCGATTCGCGGGCCGACGCGCCACTGCCCAAGTCCACCAGGACCTTTGCGCGGCGGTCGTCGACGTCGCCGTCCGCGACCACGACGGCGCACCGGTTCGTCATGGTCTCGCCCTCGCCGAAAACGCCTCGGTGCTGAAGAACGGAGCAGGATCGAGACAGCCGAAGGGCTCCGAGCGGGCGAACCACTGGGCGGGTGCTGCGCGTTTGACGGCGCGCCGACCACGACGATCGACGATGACCCCTCGACCTCGTCGTCGCGCCGGGTGAAGGCCCAGCCACGGCGCACGCTGCCCACGCAAGCTCTCGCCGGTGGTGCGGTCCGGCCGACGATGGTCCCACCGGCGCACCACCGCGGCGAACGCGTGCCGAGGTGCCGTCGCTCGGCGACGACTTCGGTCTCGTCTTGGCGATGCCACCGCAACGTGCGCGCATACAAGAACACTCCGTTGGACATACCCACATGCTCGGTGCGCTAGGGGCGCATGGACCCGTTGTTGCCGAGCGGGCCATACCCGCGGGCCCTTCCGGAAGCTGGCGCCCCAGAAGTTGTCGTTGCCGAAGTGCAGCAGCGACCAAGCGAGCCCGACACGCCACAGGTGGTTTGTGCGGGCGGTAGGTACTGACGAGCCGGGTCTCCAAGAGTGCGCAGCGGGTGGATGAACGGCCGCGAGCTGTTCGGAAGATCGAGGACCTGAACGCTGTTTCGGACTTCCAGTAGCCGTTTCCGGTGCTGCTCGCAGCTGTCGCGGACCTCACCCCGGAGGAGCAGCAACTGCTACTTCGCATCGGCAAGCTCATCAACGGACTGTAGGAACGCGACCAACTCCCGGCGGCCCGTGTCTGCATCACCTGCGGGTACTTCGCTCCCAACGCCCACCCAGGCACCTCCAAGCCACACCAGTGCAACTTCGTGAACGCCGCATTCGGCGAGCGCGACCTCACAACCGACTGCACGGAACATCAGGACGCGGACCCAGATCGCCACATCGCTGTGTGGAAGCTGAACACGAGCGCCTGACGATTCTTTCACGGTCGGTTCCGCCTGATGTGCTATCTGGTAGCACAGTGTGCCATGGGTGAGATATCGTGGGTGGCATGACCGGACAGCCGGAGATCACCCAGCGCGACCTGCGCACCAGGTCCAAGGAGATCATGGATGCCGTCCAATGCGGCCAGTCCTTCACGGTCACGAGAGACGGGCACCGGATCGGCGAGCTGATTCCACTGCGGCGCCGGCGGCGGTTCGTCCCGCGCGCCGAGTTCGCAGCCATGTCCCGGACGGCGCCCGACATCTCCGTCGACGCCTTCCGCGCCGACCAGGACGCCACCTCCGACCAGCAACTGGACGACCCCTATGCCCGCTGAGTACCAACAGGGTCTCCTCGACACCAACATCCTGATCTTGCGCAAGTGGGTCGATCCTGCCGAACTGCCCTCCGAGATCGCGATCAGTGCCATCACGCTGGCAGAGCTGTCCGCAGGCCCTCACCAGGTCCGTGGCAACGACGAACAGGACGAGTACGACGAGCACGCCGAGCGCGGCCGCCGGATGGACGTGCTCCAACGCGCCGAGAACGAGTTCGATCCCATCCCGTTCGACGCCGAGGCGGCCCGTGCCTACGGCAGGGTCTGCGCCGCGGTCGTCAGCGCCGGCCGGAAGCCTCGACGTCGAGTGGCCGACCTGATGATCGCCGCAATCGCCGTCGCCGAGGACATCCCGCTCTTCACGACGAACCCGGACGATTTCAAGGGCCTCGAAGACCTGCTCACCGTAGTACCTGTCACGAGACCGACGCCACGCCGCGGATAGCCGCGCAAGGTTCACTGCACTGGTGCTCGCTGTTGCGGCATCCTCTGCGTCCAAGCTTCCGCCGTACCTGAGATCGTGATGGCGCGACCTTCGGTCTGGTCACCGGTCTCGATGCGCTGCATGGCGTCGTCGTAGACGAGGAAGTGACCGCGGTGGTCGCGGGCCGCGGCGTCCGGCCCTTGTTGTGCGGATCGATGGCGCGAGACGGCGTTATTGCAGCGGTTGGCGGGCGATGTCTGCGATGGTGCGTCCGGAGACGAGCCAGCCGGCGGCGGTGGCCAGTAGCGGGAGTCCGAGGACGATGACGGCGAGATGTGCCACTGGGACCGGGAACAGGGCGCCGAGGTCCCGGGCGAAGCTCGCGGCCAAGCCGAGGTAGGCGCCGGCGGTCCCGAGGATGACGCCGAGGACGGCGAGCCCGGCGGCGGTGGCCGCGGTGAGGGTGCGGCGGGTGCCGCTGGTGGCCCCGGTCGCGGCGAGGATGTGGAGGTCGCGGGCGGCGTCGCTGCGTACCAGGCCGACGGTCATCGCCACGACGCCAAGCGCGACGAGCAGGCCGGCCACCGTTACGCCGGACTGCAGCGACGTGACGCCCGGCGGCGCGTCCCTGATTTCGACGGTCAGGCCGGCGCCGGCCGCCGCGTCCCGGGCGGCGCCGAGTTGTTCCGCGGTGGGCGGTCCGGCGGTCTCGACGAGCCATCGGCCGGACGGCGAGGGCACCCAGCCCCGTTCGCGGAGGGTTTCGGTGGTGATGAAGGTGCCGGGCAGCGACCGGTAGTCGGATGGGATGCGCTCGAGGCCGATGAGGGCGCCGGGCGCGGACCCGTTGGATTGCGGATCACCGAGGATGGCGAGGTCGCCGGTCTCCTTGGTGATGACGGCGCCGGCGGGTACGCCGTCGAGCTCGTACCCGTAGTGCGCGACGAGCTGCGGCGTGGCGACGTAGAGGAGGCTGAGGTCGATCCAGATGTCGCCGGAGCGTACGGCGAGGCGGATCGCCTCCCGGCCCTCGAAGGCGGGGTCCGGCTCGGTGGCGGGATGCAGGGCGACGTCCAGCGACGTCACCCGGGGTTCGCTGAACGACGCGGCTACCCGGTCGGCGGCGGCCTGGAGGCGGTCCATATCGGTGGCCTCCGGGATGAACGGCCCGTCGACGTGCGCGGCCCGGACCAGCACCCGGTTGGGTGGCAGGTTGCCTTTGTCGGCGGCCTGCGCGGCGGTCGCGGCGGCGACGATGGTCACCGCGACACCGACAGCGAGGCTGATCGCGGCGAGTGCGGAGCCGGCGCGGGCCCGGTAGCGGACGAGGTCGCCGACCGCCAGCCGGACGGCGACGGGGAGCCGCACGGCGCATGCGGCGAGCAGGCCGAGCGCCGGCGGGCCGGCGAGCAGCACGCCGAGGGCGACCGCGACGGTGCCGGCGACGAGCAGCGCAGCGTTCGTCCAGTCGACGGCCGTTTCGCCGGCCATGTCGCCGCCGGTCGCGAGGCAGGCGACACCCACCAGGGCGAACACGACGGCAAGAGTTGTGGCGCGGCGGGCCGGCCGCGGCTCGGGCGGTCGGCCGGACAGCGCGCGTGCCGGTGGGACGCGGGCCACGTTCCGCGCCGGCCACCAGGCGGCCGCCGTGCAGGCGGCGACGGCGAGCAGCATGCCGCCGGCGACGAGCCACGGTGGCACGTCCAGCTCGGCGACGCGGTACCCGACGGCGTCCTCGACCAGCGGAGCCAGCGCGACCCAGCCCGCGAAGCCGGTGGCCGCACCGATCACGGCTGCGACAAGTCCGATGATCATGCCGTTGGCCAGGGTGACCCACCGGAGCTGCTTTTCGGTCGCGCCGATCGCGGCGAGCATGCCCAGCTGGCGCATCCGCCGATGCGCGATGACGACGAAGCTGGCCGCGGCGATCAGCGCGATCAGCAGCAGCGCGACGGCCTGGAGGATCAGCACGGTGACCGCGGCGACCACGTCAGCGTTGACCATCCGGAAGCCCATGTCCATGACGGCGCTGCTGGGCACCCGAAACGCGTTGACCTGATCGTCGGTGGCGTCGACGAGGATGGTGACCGCGTCCGCATCACCGGTCTGCGACGCCGGGACGAGTGCGAACTCGTCCGCGAGGTTGCCCGGGTTCTCCACGATCCCGACGACCGGCCGCGCCGCGCCGTCGAGCGTCAGCGAGGCACCGATGCTGAGGTGCAAGAGGTCGGCGAGGCCGTCGGTGATCGCCACCTGACCGCCGGCCGGATATCTACCATCGACAAGCGCCAGGCGGGGCCCGCTCAGCGGACCGTCGGGGTCCTGGGCCCGGTAGTCGACGGGCTCGAACAGGCCGGGCACCGGCACCTTGCTGTGGTGGATCACCTCGAAGCTGTCGAAGGCGGCCCGCGCGGCGGCGACGTCGGCCGCGAGGACCTGCCGGTCGGTGCCGTCGAACTTGATGAAGTGGCTGGCCGCGCCGAAGTCGGCCTCGTCGGGCACGGCCGTCGCCGTGTACGCGGCCGATGCGAGACCGATCGAGGCGGCGACCGCGGTGGTGAGCAGCGCCAGGATCAGCGCCTGCTGGCGCCACTCGCGGCGAAACATGCGCCAGGCCCACCTGGCCACCACCCGGCGCGCGTTGCGACCGCCGGCCGTCTCGCGGGCTGAGCGCGCCGGCGTCATCGACTCGTGCCATCGGTGAGCAGAGACTCCGGGCCGACGGGCTGGCTCGTCTGGTCCACGACGCGTCCGTCGCGCAGGAACACGATGCGGTCGGCCCAGGACGCCAGCTGGGCGTCGTGCGTCACCACGACGCCGGCGACGCCTCGCTTGCACGCCGTCCGCAGCAGTCGCATGACCGCCTCACCGTTTACCGAGTCCAGGGCGCCGGTCGGCTCGTCGGCGAGGACCAGGCGGCGGTCGCCGACGATCGCCCGCGCGATCGCGATCCGCTGCCGCTCGCCCCCGGACAGCTCGTCCGGGTAGCGGCGCGCCTGACCGGCGAGTCCGAGCTCCTCCAGGACGGCAAGCCCGACCTCGCGCGCAGCCTTCGGACCGACGCCGTCAAGCTCCAGCGGCAGAGCGACGTTCTCCACGGCGGTCAGCCCGGCGAGCAGGTTGAAGTCCTGGAACACGTAGCCGATCGCGCGGCGGCGCAGCCGGGCTCGCTCGTTGGCGGACATGCTCCGCAGCGAGGATCCGCCGACGAGCACCTCACCGCTGCTCGGCTCCTCGAGACTGCCGGCGATGGTCAACAGTGTGCTCTTGCCGGACCCACTCGGTCCCATCACGGCCACCAACTCTCCGGCGCGGACGGACATGTCGACGTGGCGAAGCGCGTGCACCTCACCGGCGCCGGAGCCGTACACCCTCGACACCCCACGCAGCTCCATCGCAACGGTCATAACTGGGCCTCCAACCGGGTTGGCGCGGATTGCGGATCGGCACTCGGCCGCGCCGGATCGCCGGCGGCCGGCTGACCCAGCCGAGCCTCGGCGGCGTCGAGCCACCGCACGATGCCCTCCAGCCGAAACAGCTCGGCATCGACGACCAACGGCAAGCCCGGGTCGTCGGCGGAGGCTTCGGCCTTGACATGCGTGTACCGCTGCATCAGCTCCACCACGTGCCGGCGGTGGACCTGCAGGAGCGCGGACACGTCAACACCCGGCATACGCAACGCCACCAATACCTTGATGACCAACTCGTCCCGCGGTGGAATCGCGAGGTCGGGCGGGGTCCCGAGCCACGCCTCGAGCTCACCGGCACCGGCGGTCGTGATCCGGAACGTCTTCTGCGGCCCGTCGCGCTCCGCGCCGTCGGACTCGATCAACTCGTCACGCTCCAGCCGCTGCAGCGTGAGATAGACCTGTCCGACGTTGAGCGGCCACACCTCACCGGTCCGCGACTCGAACTCCTGCCGCAACTGAAGGCCGTACTTCGGCCCCTCCGACAGCAGCGCAAGCAAAGCGTGCCGGACACTCATGCGCCGCCCCGATCCCTAAGCATACTCGATATAATACTCAGTATGTTCACCGGGTCAACGGCTTGGACGCCGGCATCCAATCCCCCGGCGACATGCCCGGCACCTGAGCCGACCCGACGTCCCCCCGTGTCGTACGCGAAGGCGACGAACTCCCGGGCGGCGAGTAGCCAGCAGTCTGGAACGCGACCAACCAATCGGTTTGTTGGGGCGTCAAATGAGTACGCACCCGGGTATTCGGTCCTGGCCGCGGCGACCGGCCATCGGCGCGGCCACAACGTCGGGAGGGGCCATCATGGCCATCAGAATTCGCCTCCGCACGGTCGTCGCCGCGACCGCGACGGCGGTTCTACCGCTGGGGTCGCTGGCAGCAGCCGCGCCCCAAGCCCAAGCAGCGACGACCTATCGAGGAAAGGTCGTCGCGTCAGCACTGAACGTCAGGAGTGCACCGACGGCAGCAGCAGGAAGAGTCGGCACGCTCCGCAACGGTACGACGATCAGCATCCAGTGCAAGGTCTACGGCCCATCGGTACGCGGCAACGCACGCTGGTACAAACTGTCCACCGGCAAGTGGGTCACGGCGCGCTACGTCGCCAACATCGGACCGGCGCCGCGCTGGTGCGGCGACGGCCGCGAGTCCGAAGGAAGGGTCGTGGCATCCACCTCACTCAGCATCCGCAGCGGCCCGCACACCGCGAACACCAAGGTGTCCTCAGCACCTCGCGGCGCCTTGCTCCCCATCGTCTGCAAGGTCAACAGCCAGATGGTCGGCGGCAATCCACGGTGGTACCAACTCACCGGCGACGGCGGCGGTCAGTGGGTGTCAGCCCGCTACGTATCCAACGTCGGCTCCCCACCACCGTTCTGCTGAACACAACCGAGTCACAGTGTGGCGGGCGGCGAGCCCGCCACACGCCCCGACCACGATGGCGCAACCAGGCAGCGTCAGCGTTTCATGCAACGCGGCCGCGGGTTGTTGCGGTGAAGTCGTCCATGACGGCGGAGCGTCGCCGGCGTTCGCTACCCGGTGCAGCCGTCGAAGCTATCCGCCTGGTTGGAACCATTGCGCGCGATCCCTGCGCCTTGCCGGAATACTGGCCGGCACTCAACTGCGTGTCTCCAACGCCTCGGCGATCGCGACAGACCTCGGCGTACCACAGGTCATCATCGGCTTCGGACGCGCCGCGCTCGGTAAGTCGCTACCGGAACTGGTCACCACCGTCCAGGCTCAGCGCCGCGGCGAATCCAACCTCGTCGTCGCAACCTGTTCGGCAGCAACCTGTTCAACAGCCTCATCGGAGGCGCAGTCATCGGACTCGCATCCGGTTCAGGGGGACCCCGAAGCGCCGCCGTCGCCCTCAGCGTCACCATGATCCTCACCCGCCGGCCTGGTCTGGATTGCTGCTCCGTCGACGCCTCGTCCTGACGCGCATCTATCGCGCGGGGATCGGGGACCATCGCCGAGCGGTGGACGCCGATCATCCTGCGCAATGTGCTGCTCGGATGCAGGACCTTCAACGAGATCGCGGCGGGCGCGCCCGGGTTGTGGCGCGCACTGCTCTCCAGGCGGCTGCGGGAGCTGGAGCATGCGGGGGTCGTGGAGATCCGGACCAAGCCGAACGGCCGCGGGTCGCTGTACTACCCGACGGCCGCGAGCCGCGCGCTGTGGCCGGTGCTGCAGGCACTCGGAGACTGGGCCGAGCGCTGGATGGACGTCACGGCCGAGCATGCCGACCCGGACCTGGTGTCGTGGTCCTGGTGTACGTCGTTCCTCCGCCGGGACGTCCTGCCCCCGCGCCGAGTCGTCGTCCGCTTCAAGTTCCAGCAGGACGCCAGGCCCGGATGTGGATGCTCGTCGAGCGGGGCGCCGGGGAGCTGTGCACGTTCGATCCCGGCTTCGGCGACGACGCCGTCGTGACGGTTGCCCATCCGCTGGTGTTCGCTCGATGGCATCTCGGACTCGTCGAACGGCCCGCGCTGCGTTCCGGGGCGATAGCCGTGGAGGGACCCCGCGAGCTCTGCCGTGCGCTGCCGACATGGAACGTCTACCCCGATGTGCGCGCCCGCAGGCGAGCCGAACACCAACGCGCACCCGGAAGTGCGCCGCCCCCGCCCCCAGAGGCCGTGTCGGCTGTGGTCCGTCCGCTGCCGAGACGGCAGCACGGGACGACGGACGTCCCCTGGTTCGGGGGTCGGCTGGTGACACCGCGCGACAATGATTACGACCAAGCGCCCACCGTATGGAACGGCGTGGTCGACCGAAAGCCCCGCTACATCGCCCAGTGCCTGACCTCCAGCGACGTGGCCGCGGCCATCCGGTTCGCGCGACCGCGAACTGACGCTAGCCGTGCGCGGCGGAGGCAGGTCCTCTGGGTCGCCGGCTGGACCGCAGCACGTCCGAAAAAGATCAACGCCTTCAAGGCAGCCGATGCACGACTCGCCTCCACACCCCATGAGTGAAAACGCGCGTCCGCAGCCGGTCGATTGCTGGCATCGCGGGTGGTCGTGGGTCAGCATGGGGCCGTGCAGGGTCCAGATCCCGATCTCGCGCGAGGACGTCAGGCCTACGCCGACGCCGCCTGGCTCGACGCGTCGGCTCACCTGTCCCGCGCCGATGAGGGGGCGCCTCTCGAGCCCGCGGACTTGGAGCTGCTCGCGACTGCCAGCTACATGCTCGGCAACGATGCGGTCTACGCGGCCTGCCTCGAGCGTGCCCACCACGCATACCTGAGCGCAGGCAAGACCCGGCGCGCTGCTCGGTGTGCCATCTGGATCGGCCACAACCGCCTGTTTCGCGGTGACCCCGTCCAGGCAAACGGCTGGTTCGCCCGCGCGCACCGGGTGCTTGGCAACGAGGACTGTGTCGAAGCCGGCTACCTGCTGATCCCGCAGTGGTTGACGGAGATGGATCGCGGCGACTTCGAGCGGGGATACGCAACGGCGGTGCGAGCTGAAGGGGTGGCGGAGCGGTTCGGCGACATCGACCTGGCCTGGCTCGCGCGCGATGACCAGGCCCGCGCCCTGCTCAACCTGGGGCGCGTCGACCAAGCGCTGCGGCTCGTCGACGAGGCGATGATCGCCGCTACATCCGCGGAGTTGTCGCCGATCGTCACCGGAATCGTGTACTGCAACACGCTCGCGTTCTGCCAGGACGCCCTCGAGGTCGCTCATGCCCGGGAGTGGATGCTCGCTCTGCTCCGATGGTGTGACAGCCAGCCCGCGATGGTGGAACACAACGGGCTGTGCCAGGTCCACCGGGCCGAGGTGCTGGAACTCGGAGGCGCCTGGTCCGATGCCCTTGATGCGGCGGAACTGGCGGCGGGCCGTCTCGATCAGGGGGTACTGAACCAGTTCGCCGGCGGCAGAGCGCGGTACCGGCAAGGCGAGATCCATCGGCTGCGCGGTGACTTCGAAGCGGCAGAGCAAGCCTTCCGGGCAGCCGGCGTGCGCGGGTACGAACCGCAACCTGGCCTCGCGTTACTCCGCCTGGGACAGGGCGACCCGGCATCAGCGGCGGCCGCGATCCGCCGCGCGCTGTGCGAGACCGTGCAGCGCCTGCCTCGTGCACGATTACTGCCCGCGTTCGTGCAGATCATGCTGGCTGCCGGAAAGCTGGATGACGCCTCGAGTGCAGCCGCGGAGCTCAAGGAGATAGCGCGGTCGCAGGGCACCACAGTGCTCCGCGCGCAGGCGGCGTACGCCACGGGGGCGGTCGCGCTCGCCGCGGATGCCCCCGCGGACGCGCTGGTCGCACTCCGGCTGGCTCTGGGGCGGTGGTTGCGCTTGGCAGCGCCGTACGAGGTGGCGCGCACCCGGACGCTCATCGCACTCGCCTGTCGCGCCCTGGCTGATGAAGACACCGCGGCGATGGAGCTGGATGCGGCCCTCGCCTCGTTCACGGCCATGGGCGCGCTGCCAGACGTCGCCCGGCTCGACGCGCTGCTGTTCCGGCGAGGCAGGCACGGACTCACCGAAAGAGAGGAAGAGGTACTCCGACTGGTCGCCGTCGGGCGCAGCAACCGGCAGATCGCAACAACCTTGATGATCAGCGAGCACACGGTGGCCAGGCACGTCCAGAACATCCTGGCCAAGGTCGGCGCGTCCTCGCGGACAGCGGCAAGCGTCTTCGCACACAAGCACGGCCTGGTGTGATCCTGGTCAGAACTAACCACACCGCGACCCGCGAAATGGCTGATCTCGTCGAAGCGGCGCGACCGCCGCGAAACCTACGGTGACTTACACGGCTTCAGAGACCCAGGCGGGTGATGACATGAACAGCACCAGTTCGCACGAGCTTCACCGAGACTTCGCGGCAGCCTTCAACTCGGGTGACATCGACGTTCTGCTGAGCCTCTATGAACCCGCGGCAGCCTTGGTGCCAGAGCCAGGCACGGTGGCCAAGGGGCACGTGGAGATCGGTGCGGCCCTCAAGCAGTTCCAGGCCATCGGCACGATGACCGCGCAGACGCGCTACTGCATCGAGATCGGGGACGTCGCGCTCGCCAGCGCGTCGTGGCGCATCTCGGGCACCGGGCCGGACGCTGAGCCCGTCGAGGTGAGCGGGACGAGCGCGGACCTGCTTCGACGCCAGTCCGACGGCCGCTGGCTGCTCGTTGTCGATCATCCGTTCGGCGCTACTTGATCAGCCGTCGACATCCATCACGAACCAGCTCTACGACGCCATCGTCGTCGGGGCCCGTTGTGCGGCTCGCCCACCGCGATGTTGCTCGCACGCAAGGGGTACCGGGTGCTCCTCGTCGACCGAGCAGTGTTCCCGAGTGACACGATTTCCACTCATCTGATCCACCCCGCCCGGTCTGGCGTCGTTGGACAGCTGGGGGCTGCTGGCCCGGCTCGTGGCGACCGGATGTCCGGCGATCGACACCTATGCGTTCGACTTCGGGCCCTTCACGATCGAGAGATCTCCGGCCGGCAACGGCTCTCGCGCCGCGTCGTGCGGTCCTGGACAAGATGCTGGTGGAGGCGGCAGTCGAGGCGGGCGCGGAGGTCCGGGAGGCGTTCACGGTCGAGGACGTCGTGATCGAGGGCGACGCCGTGACGGGCATCACCGGCCGCGGTGCCGGCGGGCGCAGCGTCACCGAGTACGCCCGGGTCGTCGTCGGCGCGGATGGAGTCCACTCGAAGGTGGCCCGAGCCGTTGGTGCCGTCACGTACGCCGAGAAGCCCAAACTCCAGTGCAGCTACTACTCATACTGGCAGGGGCTGGAGATGCATGGCCGGTTCGAGACCTACATCCGTCCAGATCGGGCATTCGCAGCCTGGCCGACGCACGACGACCTGACCGTAGTCATCTGTGGTCTGCCGATGCGGGACTTCGAGGCGAACCGGTCGAACGTCGAGGCCGGCTATCTCGCCACCATGGCCTTGGTGCCGTCGTTCGCCGAACGCGCCACGTCCGCGGCCCGCGTGGAACGCCTCGTCGGAACAGCGGTTCCCAACTTCTTCCGCAGACCGCACGGCCCTGGATGGGCCCTCGTCGGTGACGCCGGATACATCAAGGACTTCATCACCGCGCAAGGCATTCAGGACGCCTTCCGGGACGCCGAGCTGAGCGCGCAAAGCGCTCGACGAGACCTTCACCGGCAGGCGGACGTTCGACGTGGCGATGAAGGACTACCAGGAGAACAGGGACGCATAGGTCATGCCGATGTTCGAGTTCACCGCCCAGCTCGCCTCGCTGGACCCGCCACCACCGGAGATGCAGCAGTGGCTCGGCGCAGTGTCCAGGAGCCGAACCGCCATGGACGCGTTCGCCAGGGTGGCCGCCGGGCTGACGTCGCCTACCGAGTTCTTCTCCACCAAGAACGTCGAGCGAATCCTGGTGACCTGACTGTTCGAACCCGGAGCGGTTGGGCTGGAGAGCGAACCTCTCGGCCAGTGCCGCGGCCCTGGTTATGGCGTCGGCGTTGGTTGAGCCAGCGGAGCTTCGACGCACTTGTTCCAGGTTGGGAGCGCGCGGGCCAGCGCCGGCGAGCCGTGCACCTCGATCGCGCCGGAACGCAGCGCCGCGGCCCAGGGGAGCTGTCCTAGATGCCAGCGTGCGAACGCCAGAGAATCGTTGACGACCACGACGAGGTCCTCGGGACCGCCGGGATGCGTCTCGCAGATCTCCGCGTCGCCGTGTTCGATGAGCAGCCAGCCGCCGGCACGGGCACCGATCCTGGAGTAGGTGGGGTAGTCGAAGCGATGAGTACGCGCCGTTTCGGGAGCCGGTCCCGCCGAAGGTATCCCGTCGCCCAGGACCACAGGACAACGCCGGGATGGGCGTGCTCGGGTGTCAGCTCCGCCCATCTCGACCCCCAACGTTGTAGGGCAGACATGACCTCCCAGAGCTCTCGGCCGGCCTGTGTGGGCTGGTAGATCGATCCGGGACCGTCGGGCTTGGCCCGTATCTCGATCACGCCGGCGCGGGCAAGCTCCCGCAAGCGTTTGGAGAGCAAGCCCCGGGACAGGCCAGGTGCACCGTCTGCAATCTCGTTGAACGTTCGGCAACCGATCAAGATGTTGCGGACGATGATGACCGACCACCGCTCTCCGAGCAGCTCTGATGCTCGAGCGATAGGGCAGAACTGACCGTAGGTCCGCACACCGTCATCCTGACACCGGTCAGGCACCGCCGGCAGTTCAAGATCTGAACTCGTTCCGCCTGCGCATCTCCACGAGTTCAAACTCCGCACTTGTTCGCTGCCACTCCTGCGCGCACATTGCGATCAAACCGAGTCCTCGCGAACGGAGAGTGTCATGACCTCCTCGACGTACTTGCTGGCGGACCAGCCCTCGGAATCGGAGCGCCTGCAACTGCAGTCGCACGTCTGGGAGCCCAGCGGCCTCCGCCTCCTCGCTGAGATGGGGAGCTGTCCCGGTGGTCTGGTCGCCGACATCGGGTGTGGAGTGCTGGGGTGGCTGCGCCTGCTCAGCGAATGGGTCGGAGCCGAGGGCGAGGTCGTCGGCACCGATATCGACGACAGAATGCTCGCCAGCGCGGAAAGGATGGTGTCCGACGAGGGTCTCGCCACGTCAGACTGGTCAAGGACGATCTGTTCGCCAGCGCGCTGGAGCCCGGAACCTTCGATCTCGTCCACGCCCGTTTCGAGCTGACACCACTCGGCCGTGTTTCCGAACAGGTCGAGATCTACACGCGCCTGGCCAGGCCCGGTGGCGTTGTCGTGTTGGAGGATCCCGATATCAGTTCGTGGCATTTCAATCCCTCGGCGCCGGCCGCCGAGGAACTGATCCAGCACATGGTTGAAGCCTTCCGCCGATGGGGGACCCCGACGCCGGCCGCAAACATCTCCAGCTGTTCCGCGCGGTTGGCATCGACGCCGAAGTTCGCGCCGAGGTCTTGGCCCTACCGCCGGGACATCCCTACCTACGACTGCCACTTCAGATGGCCGCCGGCCTTAAGCCCAAGCTGCAGACCTTCGTGGATCCCAGTGAGCTGAAACAGCTCATCGCCAACGCGGAAAACGAGCTCAAGGACCCAAACCGCTGGGGTACGACATTCACACTCCTCCAATCGTGGGGCCGCACCGGACACACCGGAGGGAACAAATGATGAAATGCGCAGTACCGCTGTCGGTGCCTGCGCTGCGGGTCCGGATGGGTCGATCCGTTGCCTTGCGGTGCCGGGCTGGCGATGCTGTGGAGATCGGCGCTGATCGCGCATCGGGGTTGAGCATGAGGTCGGCCTCGGAACCGGCCCAGCAGGAGGAACCATGCAGCAAGCGGACGCACGTCAACAGTGGGAGTCGGCAGCTCCGGGGTGGGCTCGGTGGGAGCCGACGGTCGCCGCCTGGATGAAACCTGCCACCGAGACGATGCTGGACATGGCCGGCGTCGACACGGGGGCCCGGGTGCTCGACCTGGCCAGCGGCGCGGGGAGCCAGACGCTGGATGCTGCCCGCCGGGTCGGAGCACAGGGGCACGTCCTGGCGAGCGACATCTCCGACACGATGCTGCACCACGTCCGAGAGAACGCCCGTACCGCCGGCCTCGCCAATGTCACCACATTGGTCGGCGCCGCCGAGGAGCTGGACCTGCCCGCTGACAGCTTCGACGCGGCCATCTGCCGGCTTGGCCTGATGCTCTTCGTCAACCCGGCGCGGGCGCTTGCGGCGGTGCGGCGCGCGCTGCGACCCGGAGCAAAAGTAGGCGTGGTGGTCTTCACCACGCCGGCGGCCAATCCGTTCATGGCACGGACGATGCAGATCCTGCTGCGCCACGCCGGCAAGACGCCGCCGTCGCCGGGGCAACCCGGAATCTTCTCGCTCGGCGCCCCCGGGATTCTCGAGCAGCTGTTGACAGGGAGTGGTTTCGTCGGCGTCGTTCAACGCGACCTGGACACCGCCTTGCGCCTGCCGTCGGCGACGGAAACACTGACGATGATGCAAGAGGCGTTCGGCGCGTATCGAGCCGTCCTCGCCGACAGCCCCGAGGCCGTGCGAGCCGCCGCTTGGGCCGAGGTGGCGGGGGTGCTCAAATCGTTCGAAACCCCGGAGGGACTCGTCGCCCCGGCCGGAGTACTGGTTGCCGCAGGCACCAAGCCGGCGTGAGACCGTCAGCAATCTAATGCCTATCTCCTGGGCCACGTGGACGAGCGCCGACTGCGCTGCAGCAACGCCACCGCGCTTACGTCGCGACCGACAATCCCCGGACCAGCAGCCCGGACAGCCATTCACCCAGCCAACCCACCGCAGGAATCAGCAGCGACATTCGAACGTTTCCTATGGCAACAGCAGTACAATTGACCCGTCCTCACCGCCGAGGCGGGCATTGCCCCAGGCGAGCAGAGCCCGGCAATTCTCCAGTCGCTCGGCGCAGTTCTCGGCGAGCGCAAGGGCCTGCTGCGAGCACCTCTTTCGTCCTCGGTCTGGCTGGCGATCGACAGGTACCAGGCGTAGCCAGACAGCACCCGGGCCCGCACCGGCACGGGCGCATCGGCAGCCAGCGCACACATCGACGTCCCGTACGCCTCATGCGCGCCGATACCATCCCGACTCACCCACCGGTACCGCGCCAGTCGCTCCCAGCGCTCTGCGACCTCTGGCCCTCCCGGTTCCTGACGCCGGAGGCATGCCTCCGCGAGAACCACGGTGGATCGGGCCTGGGCAGCACGGCGGCTAGGGAGCAGTTGGTCGTAGATCGACACGTCCGGCAGCGGCCGGGTGTCCGGCGGCGACCGCACCAGTCGCCGCTGGGGTAAGCGAGGGCCACCCGTGCCGGCGCTGCCGATGGGTCCGTGCTGGCCGGCCCAGGCGTCGACTCGAAGGACCGCGCGCCCGGGGCCTGGTACAGCGCGATGGCGGTGGTGATGGCGACCGCCCAATTGCTTACCCTTGGCGAGTTTCGCAGGCGCGCGTCGCCTCGAGGTTCGGTGCGCAGCCCGTAGCCGTTGCAGCGTCGACTGAAGAAGCTCGTCCCTCTTCACTCGTACCACGCGCCGCGCAGCAGTCGCCCAACATTTTGACGTGAACACCCATTGACATCAAACAATGGTTTTGCGTTAATCGACAGTGACATGAAATCAACGCGCACTTACACGATGCGGGCTCGGGCCGAGTCGACCGAGGCGACGCGGCGCCGGATCATGGAGTCGGTCGTCGCCCTTTCGGAGGAGCGGCTCCGCTTGGAGATCGTCCTCGCCGACGTCGCGGATCGGGCCGGAGTCAGCGTGCAGACCGCGCTGCGCCACTTCGGGAGCAAGGAGAATCTCTTCGCCGCCACGCTCGAGTACCGTCGCGCTCAGGTACGGGAAGAGTGGGTTACGCCGGCGGGAGACGTCGCCGCCGCCGTCAGGACGATCACGGATTTCTGCGAACGCACCGGCGACTGGATGCTGGCGATCATGTCGCGCGAGCACGTTGACGACGCCTCCGCCAAGGTCGTCGCCGGTGGGCGAAAGCTCCACAGGGAGTGGGTGACCGAGACGTTCGCCGCCGAGCTCGCTGGCTGCGCCGACCCGGACGCGCTCGTAGATCTGCTCGTCGTCGCCACCGACCTCTACACCTGGAAGCTCCTGCGACGCGACGCCGGACGTGACCAGGCCACTACCGCGGAGCGGATGCTCCACCTCGTGCGGGCGGTGCTGCCCGCCTCCTGAGAAAGGAACCGCGATGGCCCGGATTCTGATCGTTACATGGGACGGCGGTGGCAACGTTCCTCCGATGCTTGGCATCGGCGCCGAACTGCGGGATCGCGGGCACGACGTCCGTGTGTTGGGCCACCCGCAACAACGCGCGACCGTGGAGGGAAACGGGCTCATGTTCGCGCCCTACGTGCACGCGCTTCCGTGGACGCCGGAGCGGATCGGCTCGGGGCTGGCGTTCCTCATCTCCTCCCTGAGGCTGTTCACCGACCCGCGACCCGCAGAGGACGTGCGGGCGGCCCTGCGCCACCGCCCTGCCGAGCTGGTCCTGGTCGACTGCATGAGCCTCGCTGCGCTGCGCGCCGCAGTGCGCTCGGGCCTGCCGACAGTGGTGCTCGTGCACGTGTTCCACAGCTTCCTGACCTCGGCGTGGGCGCGCGGCCCGATCGGTGCCCTCGCGACCCTGCGCGGTATGCGACCCGGTCCGCTCTGGGCTGCTGCCGATCGCGTGCTGGTCGCGTCCGACCGCGAGCTCAACCCTGCCGGAGTGGGACCGCTGCCGACGAACGTCCGCTACATCGGCCTGGTGCAGGGCCGAAACATCCGGCAGGCGGCGCCGCCGAACCCTGCAGTGCTTGTCAGCATGAGCACGATGGACTGCCCGGGGCAGGCTGCGGCTCTGCAGGCCGTCATCGACGCGCTGGCCGACCTACCGGTCCGTGCCGTCGCCACGACAGGCGGCGCCGTCGACCCGGCCGCACTCACCGTCCCTGCGAACGTCGACGTGCACCGCTGTCTGCCGCATGACGATGTCATGCCGGAGGTATCGCTCGTCGTGGGACATGGCGGGCACTCCTCGACGATGCGCGCCCTCGCGCACGGACTCCCGCTGCTGGTGCTTCCCCTGTTTGCCAAGGGCGACCAGCCGGCGGTCGGCGCCGCGGTGGCGACCGCGGGTGCCGGTCTGATGCTGCCGCCGACGGCGCCGCCCGCGCGGATCCGGGACGCCATCCGCACGTTGCTCTCCGACGGCCCGCACCGCGCCGCCGCCATATCCATCGGCACCCGGCTCCGTACGCAGGACGGGGCCAGCGCCGCCGCGGCCGAGATCGAGGCCGTGCTCACCACTCGGGCCGACGAGCTCCGAAAACGTCGAGGCCAGGAGGAACCGTCGTCCGGCGGGTGACAGCTCTGCCCCGACTTGACGGCAGCCCGTCCGCGCCGAGTTGGCGGGCTGCGGGAGCACGACGCGCGGCGCGGAAAGAGGGCCAACCGGCGGTAGCGGCCTCGTGGCCGTTGGATCGCGTTGATCAGTGCAGCGATCCCGTTCGTTGGCCATACCGCGAAACAGCGCACAGTGTCGGTGAGGCCGCACCGTCGGTGGAGGACGAGGAGGCGGTCGCGATCGCCGTGGGGCCGGTCCGCGACGGTCTCGGAGCGATCCCGGGATACGCGGGGGTCGTCCTATTCGGGCGCATCGCCAAATCCGTGGGGTCGTGCCATGGTTGTCTGGAGTTGCCATGCGGACTGCGATGAGCCTTTGGTCGGGGTCAGAGCGCCGGGGTCGAAGCGCGCCCGCCTGGTGCGCCACCGAGGCACGAAGGGAAAGACCAGTGCAGGAAACGGCATCCTCAAGCGCCAACGGAAGCTCGGATGCGATCACGCTCGTCGGCACGATGACGATCAAGCCTGAGCACGAACAGGCGTTTGTCGAGTTCGCGGCCGCCACTGCGCAGACGGTCCACGCGAATGAACCAGGCACCATCTTGTACGTGCTGCATAAGCACCCGACAGAGCCTCACACCTACGTCTGGGTGGAACGCTACCGCGACGCAGAGGCGTTGAAGGCGCACACGGACGCGCCCTACATTGCCGAGGCCATGAGCAAGCTGCCGAACTGGTTGTCCAAGCCACCGGAGTTGATTCAACTCAGTCAGATCGTGCCGAAGTAGCCCGTACGCGTCTTCGCCGGGCGGAGGGTGCGGCGGGTCCGCGTTCGGCCCGTGATCCAGCGGCCAACAGTTACTGCGTTCGGATTGCCGCTCCTGCCGGGCGCTGCTCAGCCGGGCGCTGCTCAGCCGGGCGGGCAAGCCGGCGGGGTCTGTGATGACTTCGAGCTTGTGCCAGTCTGCCGCTGCGGCTTGACCAGTCGGTGCCGTCGCGCGGCGCTCGTGGTTCGGTTTACCCACTGGGGTGACATGCAGTGGGTATCCAGCCCGATGTGCGGCGGGTCGCGCGCTCCTAGCGTCTTTCTGACGTGAAGGAGGCGTTCCATGACCACTCAGCACATCGAGACCCTGATCATCGGGGCCGGCCAGGCCGGGCTCGCTACCGGCTACCACCTCAAGCAACTCGGGCGAGAGTTCCTCATCCTCGACGGCAACGCACGAGTCGGTGACAACTGGCGGTGCCACTGGGACTCCCTGCGGCTCTTCACGCCGGCGAAGTACGACGGGCTTCCGGGACTGCCGTTTCCGGGTGACCCGTGGTCGTTCCCCGGCAAGGCCGAGGTCGGCGACTACCTGGAGGGCTACGCCGTCGACATGGACCTGCCGGTCCGGCTGCAGACCCGGGTCGACCGGCTCGAGACAGGACCGGGAGGCGGCTTCACCGCCCACCTCGGCGCCGAAGCGATCACCTGCGACAACGTCGTGGTGGCCACCGGGACCCGGGGGCGCACCCCCCACGTGCCCGAGTTCGCGGGCGCGCTGAACCCGTCCATCCGACAGTTGCACTCCACCGAGTACCAGCACCCATCCCAGCTCAGCGACGGGCCCACGCTCGTGGTCGGGGCGTCGCACAGCGGCTGCGAGATCGCCTACGAGATCGCCGAGCACCTGCCGGTGACCCTGTGCGGTCGCTACACCGGGAACGAGCCGTTCGCCCCCGGCTCGGGATGGGACCGGATCTTCACCCCGCTCGTGGTGCTGGTCGCGAACCACGTACTGACGCGCCGCACTCCGCCGGGACGCAAGGTGATGCGGTATCTCCGCGGCCCGCACCACGGCGCCCCGACGGCGCGGATCAAGCGGCGTCACCTGGCCGAGCGGGGAGTGCGGTGGCTGGAGCAACGGGTAACCGGGGCATCGGCAGAGGGAAAGCCGACGCTGGCCGACGGCACCGTCCTCGACGTCACGACGGTCATCTGGTGTACAGGGTTCGAGCACCACTTCGAGTGGATCGATCTGCCGGTCTTCGACGAGCAGGGCTGGCCGCGCGAGTACCGCGGGGTCGTCGACGAGGCGCCAGGGCTCTTCTTCTGCGGGCTCATCTTCCAGTTCGCGTTCAGCTCGATGGTGCTGCCGGGCGTCGGGCGCGACGCGGCGTACGTGGCCGGCAGGATCGCGGACCGCAGCCGGAACCGGCCCCGAGTCGCTGCCTGAATCCCAGCACGCGGGCCCTACTCGCTATCGTCAGAAGCGGAGATGATGCGCGATGGGCGTGGTCGACGACCTGCACCGGGCCCGGGAGGCCTACGAGCGACGCGAGTGGGTCTCGGCGTACCGCACGCTCTCGGGTCTGGACGAGTCCGACCTCAGCGCTGGTGACTTCGCGGCGCTCGCGATCACGGCGTACCTTCTCGGGCAGCGCAACGACTGCGTCCAGGCGACGCAGCGGGCCTACAAGGCGAACGTCGACGACGGCGATGTTCTCGGGGCCGCCCGCTCCGCCCTCTGGCTGGCCACTCTGCTCTTCGAAGGCGGAGAGGTTGCCATCGGGAGCGGCTGGGTGGCACGGGCGCAGCGGCTGCTGGACGAGGTCGAGGGCGACGTCGTCGAGCGCGGCTACTTGCTCGAGATGCAGGGGTTCGGCCACATCATGAAGGGCGAGCTCGCGGAGGCCGCGGCACTGGCGCGGCAGGTCACCGACTACGGGCGACGGTTCCACGACGCAGACCTGCTGGCCGTCGGTCTCAGCTTCGAGGGCCGGCTGGCGATCTACTCAGCGCGGGTCGCCGACGGGTTCAGGTTGCTCGATGAGGCGATGGTTTGGGTACTGGCCGGTGAGGTCTCACCGCTGTACTCCGGGCTTGTGTACTGCTCGGCCATCGAGGCCTGCCAGGAGATCTCGGACCTGGGCCGGGCTGGTGAGTGGACCCACGCCCTCACCACCTGGTGCGAGTCCCAGCCCGGCCTGGTGGCGTTCACCGGCCAGTGCGCGGTGCACCGCGGTCAGCTGATGCGGCTGCACGGCGCCTACGCCGAGGCCCTGGTGGAACTCGACCGAGCGGCTGCCCGGTACGCCGCCGCGGGCGGCCACCAGGCGGTCGGGCTGGCCTGCTACGAGCGCGGGGAAACCCACCGGCTCCGCGGTGATTACGACGCGGCGGACACGGCGTACGACGAGGCCGCCGAGCACGGGCACCACGCGCAGCCCGGGCGGGTGCTGTTGTGGCTGAGCCGGGGCCGCGTGGATGAGGCGGAGGCGGCGGTGCGCAGGCTGCTCGTCGAGGTCAGGGACCCGGTCCCCCGATCGGGCCTGCTACCGGCCGCGGTCGAGGTGCTGATCGCGGCCGGTGACGTCGACGGCGCCGCCGAGGCCATGCAGGAGTTGGATGGGCTCGCGCGGTCGTTCGGGTCCTCGGCGCTGCTCTCCGCGGCGAGCGGCGCATCTGCCCGGGTGGCACTTGCCACGGGTGACGCAGCGGGTGCCCTCACCTCGGCGCGGGCCGGGCTCGAGGGGTGGGCCCGGCTGGACGCACCATACGAGGCCGCTCGCTGCCGAGTGCTGGTCGGGCGAGCGCTCCGGCTCCTGGGCGACGAGGCATCCGCGACAGGCGATCTCGCCGAGGCGCGACGGACGTTCACAACGCTTGCGGCCGCGCCGGCCGAGCGAGAGGTTGCCGAACTGCTCGGGGACATCGACGTCCCAGGCGGGCTCAGCCCCCGCGAGCTGGAGGTGCTGCGCCTGGTAGCGGCGGGCAGGAGCAACCCCGAGATCGCGGCCGCGCTGTTCCTGTCGGAGAAGACTGTGGCCCGGCACCTGTCCAACATCTTCACCAAGCTCGACGTCGGCTCCAGGACGGCGGCCGCGGCCTTCGCCTACGTGCACCGACTGGTCTGAACGACCCACCGCGCCGCCTGCAGATCCTTCCGCCCCGGGACCCTCCCGAATCGGCGCTCCGCGCCCGCTACGAGCCCCGCTCGCTGACATCTGAGGCTCAGGAAACCGGTCAGGTCACCGGCCGCTTGGTTCGTTGCTCAGGTCAACGAACCACGCTGCGTCCCGGCCCCGAAGGCTACGACGCGGGCGTGATGTTGTTGTTCCGGCGGAAGAAGTTGTCCGGGTCGTAGGCCTTCTTGACCAGCCTGAGGCGCGTCAAGTTTGGCCCGTAGACAGTGTCCACGGCCGTGGACGGCGGTTCGCCCGCCAGGCCGGTGAAGTTGAAGTAGCTCCGTCCGGTCCCGAACCTGGCGAGGTTGTCCCACGCCGACCGCGCCCAGGCGATGCATTCGTCATCCCCGGCTGCATCGTCCCAGTAGCCGACGAAGGCGGCTAAGAAGGGTGCGGAGCGCTCCGGGAAGGCCGAATCCTCCGGACCCACCGCGCCGATGGCTCCGCCCATGTGCGCCAGGTTGACCTCCGACAGCGGCGCCGGCCGGCTGAGCGCTGCATCGGTGAGAACCCCGATCACCTCGTCCGATAAGTCGTCGACGTACTGCGACTTCCAGTAGGCACGCAGCTTGCCCCGGAGGTAGAGGGCGTCGAAGGCCGACTGGACGGCCGTGTAGGGCATCGGCTGGGACAGATCGAAGATCGGGGTCCCGATGTCCCGGATCGGCTGGAGGGCCTTCATGCCGTCCTCGACATCCCCAGCATGGACGCCAGCCATCACGGCACAGGCGCGTCCCTGCACCGGCTGGGGCACGTGCGGATTCTCCGGGAGTGTCACCGTGATGAAGACCGACGACACCTCGTCGGGGGCGCTCGCTGCGAATGACCGCCAGGAACCGAGGAGCTCGGCGACGTTCTCGATCGGATGGAAGCAGGCGGCGAAGGCCACCTCCGGCCCCACGGGGTGCAGGCGGTATCTGAACGACGTAACGAGCCCGAAGTTGCCGCCTCCACCCCGGAGGGCCCAGTAGAGGTCCGGGTTCGCCTCCGCGGAGGCTCTGTGGATGTTCCCCTCGGCGTCCACGACCTGGGCTTCGACGACGTTGTCGCAGCTCAGCCCGTAGCGACGGCGTAGATGACCGTAGCCACCTCCCAGCGTGAGCCCGGCGATGCCCGTGTCGGCGACGAAGCCGCCGGGTGTGGCCAGGCCGAAGAGCTGGGTCTCACGGTCGACGTGGCCCCACAGTGCGCCTCCCTGCGCATCGACCAGGCGCCGCTCCGGGTCGACGACGACAGCGCTCATCGCCGAGAGGTCGATCAGCATGCCTCCATCGACGGTTGACAGGCCGGCGATGGAGTGGCCGCCGCCGCGCACCGCAACGAGGAGTCCCCGCTCCCGGGCGAACTTCACGGCTTGGACCACGTCAGATGTCGTTGCGCAGTACACCGTGAAGGAAGGTTCCGCCGTGTACATGGCATTGAAGACGCCGCGGCCATCGGTGTTACCCGGGTCGCCCAGCAGGGCGGTTCCTCTCAGGCGGGTCCCAAGTTCCTCGACCTCGGTCTGCCGCACCTTCAGCTTGCCTCCGTCGAGAGCTGCAACGCTGATGTTCATCTCCCGTCCTTTCGCTTCCGCCGCGCGGCGCCGAGTGTCCCGATCGCTGCCGCATCGGACCTGTCGCCTGCCCGGAGGGTCAGGACGCCGACCGGTCGCCACTCCGCCGACCGCGATCCCGTCCGTTGGTCTCGGCAACTCGTCGATCGTCGCGGTGATCACCGCATGCCTGCCTCGCTCGGGTGAAGCGCGTCGGCCCGGATCGACCGTTCGACAAGATGCTAGGAGCGCGTCGGCCGCCGTACCATCGGGAGTTCTCCCCACGCGACAAGCCCGTGCTCCATGGCGAACAGCGTCGCCGCGGCGCGGCTGGAGACGCCTACCTTGCGGTAGGCGTTCTGGACGTGGCGGTCGGCAGTCTTGATCGAGATGCCGAGCGCACGGGCGACCTGTTTGGTCTGCAGTCCTCGTGCCAACATGGCAATCACCTCCGCCTCGCGCTCCGTGAGTCCAGCCGGGCGCTGGAGCCGCGGGGCTCGCTGTCCGGCTGCTTCGACGACTGCCGTGACCGCGTCGCCGTCCAGCCGTCCGGCCCGAGCTTCCCGGGCAAGCGCGGCCGCGGCGTCTGCTGACCGCATGGCGGGGCGATGGCCGCGCGGCTCGGTCATCGCGTGGTACGCGTCGGCCGCCGCGACCACGCGTGCCGGCATTGTCAGGTCGGCACCCGAAACGGCACGGTGATAGCCGACCCCGTCGAGGCGCTCGTGGTGTGCCCCGGCGACAGCCCCGAGCGCGGACAGGAAGGAGGAGCGCGAGAGGATGCGCTCGGTGTGGTAAGGGTGAAGGCGGACCTGCTCCCACTCGTCCGCGCTCAACGGCCCCGGCTTCTCCCAGATCTGCGCTCCGATCGCGACCCGCCCCAGGTCGTGAACCAACGCGGCGCGGCGCACCGTAGTCGTGCCTTCCAGACCGATGCCGCAGCGTTGCGCGGCTGCCTCCGCCAGCTCCGCGACGCCGGCGGAGTGACCAGCCAGGTTCGGTGAGATGAGGTCGGCGAAGCTGCCCATCGCCGCGAGTGCCCGGTCGATCCCCTCGCCGGTCAGCATGCGCTGTCGGCCAGGCTCGCGGGCAAGCGTCTCCTCCCACGACTCTGGCTCGTCGAAGGGGAGGATCTCGTCGGCATTGTCGGCGAGACAGGCCGCGACCTCGGGATCGAACGCACCTCCGGCGCGCTCGCGCACGACACGCACCGCAGCATCCGCCCCCACCAGCACACGCTGCAAGGCGGCGTCGGTGGCGACGTGGACGATGCGCATCGGCAGAGGGATCTGCTCCCCCTTGGCGCGGCGCAGCAGTCCCCTGCCATCCCAGCGGTCGGTGATGAAGGCGAGCAGACCCGCAACCGAGGGGGGAAGGCCCACCCTGCCGGCCAGCATCGCCGCCACCTCACAGGCCGCGGCGATTTGCGGGGGGACCTCCCGCGCCACTCTCGGCAGCCTGCGGGCGACCTGGAGGGCTCGGACCGGCGCCGCCCTACCGGGCTCCGGCAGCGAGCGCAGAAGTCCGGAGAGCATCCGGCGCCTCGGCCCGTACATCACGGGATTGAATCGAGCGGTCAAGGAATCGCGAAAGATCTCGGCGGTGACGTGCGCATCGGTGGTGCAGCCGGCGTGGGAGAGCAGGCAGGCGTAGTAGGTCTGCAACGCCGTAGAGCGGTCGATGCCGAGCCGGTCGCCGAGCCGCATCGCGATGAGGGTCGTATGCAGCCCGTGCTCGAACGGAAAGCCCATGCCGAGGTCAGTGGCCAGGCACAGGGCCGCCACGAGCTCCGCGCTCCGCACCTGCTCGCTGCCCTTGTTCGCTTCGGCCGACACAGCGCCACGCTACGCCGGTAAGAACCGCGTGCCGGTGAAGGACAGTCTTTGAACCCACCCTGCAGCTGGAGTGCCGCACGCGGCGGTTCAGGGGCGAGCGAGTGTCGGGGGTCGGTTCCGCTCCTCTGTGCGGCGTACCCCTCGCCGCAGGTACGTAAGCGTCGGGAGCGGCGGAGGGGCCACCGCCACCCAGCACTTGACCCTGCCGAATACGTCACTCCCCACTGCTCACGAGGCGCAACTGGTCAGGTCACTGGGTTGCGGGCGGCCATGGGCGGCCCTCGGCGAGCATGGCGATGGTTCTGACCGTGGGCCTCGAGGAGTTGCTGGCCATGTTTGGCTGCGGTGGACAGACAGCTGGGCATCGCGCACAACTGCGCTGCTGCGACGCAGCCAGCCCAGCAAGCTCCTCATAGGACGGGCGTCGACCGGCGGGCACCACACCATCATCAACAACTCGTTGCTCGGTGTTGATTTCCGAAGCCACTGCCGAAGCTTACGGACTCTCGCACGACACCTTTGCCGGCCGCGTGTCGTTCAGAGCCGAGGCCTAGGAACTATTATTGCTGTATGTCCTCAGCTGGGGTTTCCTGGCTCGTTTGGCTGGCCGCCGGTGTTGGCGGTGCGATCCTTGGTGCCCTGCTTGTAGGTTTGTGGGTGGCGCTTTACGTCGATGAAGAGGCTCCCGACGTCGCACTTTTCATGGTGCCTTTTGGCGTTGTGGTTGGCGCCGTGGTTGGGTTCACGACATCCGTTGTGACTTGGTTCATTTACTCATCGAGGCGTCGATCGTCAGGCGCGCCGGTCACGCAGCACGAGCAGTGCGCCAGCGGTGATGAGCATCAGCAACGCTAGCGGGATGCGCGCGTTGACCTTGGATGCGGCCAGCTCGTCGGCTTGTACGGTGATGAAGCGCACCTGGTCGTTGTAACCACCCTGCGCGGTCACCTGAAGGTAGAACGTGCCGGCGCGCTCCACCCGGCCACGGAGAACGCCATCGCGGCCCGAACCGACACCAGGATAGGCGGCGTGATAGTAGTCCAGGGCCACTCCTTGCGGCTGGCACATCTTGGCGCTCTCGGCTTAGGGATCCCTGATCTCGCCACACCGGCCCGACCAACGCGCTCCCCTCGACGCCCTGCGGGCCCACACGGCTGAGGCCGCACACCGCAACCGTGCAGGCCACGGATTATGGCGTGTCTGCCAGGCGATCCGTGACCTGGAAGGGTCCGCGTTCCGGCCGCAGGGTCCAGAGCACGTCGAACGTCTCCCGCCGTACGTCCCGCGCCTCGTAGGCCGCGGGGATGCTTCGGGCGAGTTCTGACTCGCGGAAGCCGGCCAGTGCGTCCTCGCTGTCAAAGAAGTAGATACCGCACACGTCTCCTGTCGCGCGGTCCCGGCCGTACACCTTCTGCACCAAGCCCGGTACGTCGTGGAACAGCGGCCGGCGCTCGATCAGCCGCCGGTCGAACTCCGCGATCTCGAGGTCGCTCGTGATCCGGACGAACAGCACTTCGGCCATGGTTGCTCCTCCCTTCGGTGGGTCCTGCGCCGTCACTGTGGGGCCTGGGCGTGTGAATCTGCGTGTGAGCGGCCGACGGCCGGGAGCAGCGCCCGGAGTGCCGGGTTGTCGATGTCCGCGACGAGCAGGGTCGCGGGGATCCGAGCCGCGTCGTCGCCGAGCCGGCACCGGTGCAGGTAGGCGCGCGCCAGGAGTTCTCGCATGCCTGTCCGCGCTGCAAGCGACTCGAGGTCGGTGACCCACCTCGTCGCCTCCGGCGTGGAACGGTCGATGCCGACTGTGCACAGGGCGTCGATGGCATAGCCCTGCGCCCACAGGTAGGCGTCCGTGAGCCGCCCGGCGCGCACGCCGGCATCGAGCAGCCACGCCATCGCACCCTCGGTGTTCCCGCACGCCGCCTCGACCCGCCCGATCCCGCGGGCGCCCATGGCCTCCCAGCACGGGTCTTCGAGCCGGCAGCCCAGCTCGAACGCCTGATGGAAGCCCTGTCCGGCGCGGTCGAGATCCCCGTCCTCCAGATCGATCTCGGCGAGCAGGCTCGCGGGCCAGGGCAGGTACGACGGCCAGGACTCGCGCGCGAGATCGCGGGAGCGCGTGGCAGCCTCTCGAGCCGGGGCGAGGTCCCTCCTCAGGAGGTGCGCGCGGGCCGAGAAGGCCAGGCCACGCGTGAGTGGGCGTGGATCATCGAGACCCTCCGAAAGGGCGACCGCGGCGGCGAGGTGCTCGATCGCCGCCGGATACCTGGCCGTGTCGGTGAAGCAGGCCCCCAAGAGGACCAAGGCGGTCGCGTGCCCCGCGGGGTCGTCCTCGGTGTCGGCCAGCGAGTCTTCGAGCAGGCGCACGGCCCGGTCGTAGCGTCCGCGCAGGAACTCTACGAACCCGAGCTCGCGACAGGCGGCCGCGGTCAGCGACCGCTGCCCAGTCTTCAGGGCGAGTGAGATCGCTTCGTGCAGCGCCGCCGATCCCTCTTCGTCCCTGCTCCTCACCGCGGTGATCAGACTCGACCCCAGTGCGACCAGGGCCTCTACCTGCGTCTCGACGCCCCCGCACCGATGTGCCTCGGCGACCGCGCGCCGAAGGTGCCTGAGCCCGGGCTCGATGTCGTCGGCCTCGAGCGCCGCCTGTCCCGCCTCGAGCTCCCAGCGCGCCCGGTTCGTCGCGGAGCCGGCCGCCGGCGCGGACAACCCGGCGGACGCAACGGCGGCTGCCGCGAGCTCCGGACCGGGTTCCACGCCGATCTCAGCCCGCAGCAGCGCAACGCAGGCGTCGTACTGGCGCCGGGCCGCGCTGTGGTCCCCGGCACTGTTCAGCGCCCGGATGAGCAGGGCCTGGAAGCCCTCGTCCAGCGGGTTGAGCTGCACGAGTCGTGCGGCGAGCTCGGCGCCACCCTTCGTGTCACCTGAGCCGAGCCGGGCGTGCGCCGCCTCGCGGAGGACCGCCTCCGAGGCTGCCCTGACGTGGCGCCGCTCGGACATCAGCCATGTCTCGAACGCCGGGCTGGAGGTGAAGTCCATACCCTCGAGCAGGTCTCGCCCCAGACCGGGCACCCTGACGCCCGCCAACCAGGTCCCGCGCGTGATGGCCCTGACGTCGACGAACGTGCCGCTCGGCAAGCGAAGCTCCAGCGGGGCACCACGCAGGAGCTGGGGCTCGCCCAGCAACCGCCGTAGCTGCGCGAGGTTCCAGCGCAGCGCTCCGAGGGGGTCGTCCGCCTCGCCGAACAGCAGCTGCGCGACCTGGGAACGGCCCGCCGGGTGATCGCAGCACAACAGGTAGGCGAGCAGTCCCCACACCTTGCGCCCCTTCGGTGGCACAACACGCTGACCGTCCCGCTCAACGGTCGGTATGCCAAGCAGGTGGATCGCAAGCGCCATCGCCTAGGACGCTACACCTGGCGCGCGGCTGGCTCATTTCGGGTCCGACTTGTTCGCGATGCAGGCTGTCCTGCTGGGTTATTGGCATCCAGGCGTCATCGACGGCGCGGAGACAAGTTGACCAGACAGATTCACCGCCCGAATCTTGCATCATCTCGCTCGAAGGCGGCGAGTAGGCCGCGGGTGAGTCCGGCGGCGGGCGCGGTCAGGTGGTATTCCCCGTCGAGTACAGTGCAGTCGACTCTCAGGCTTGGGTAGCGGCGCGCGTCGAGTCGCTGGGCCAGGTCCTGAACCCGGTCGACCTGCGCCAGTCGTTGCAGTACCGACAGCGGGAATCGCTCGTTCTTCCAGGAGTCACCGATCAGCTGCTCGTTGGACCCGACCCACAGGAACACCTGGGCGGCCAGGTCGGCATGCTTCGCGGCCCACTCTTCCTCCCAGACAAGGGGCAGGCCGTCGTCCCACCACAAGGACGGGCTGCCCATGAGGTAGTCGGAGAAGCTGTCCGGCCGGTGCAGCAAGGTGTACATGCCGAACAAGCCACCAAATGAGAAGCCGGCCAGACCACGACGTACGCCGTCCACCTCGTACCGCGCTTCGACAGCCGGAACCACCTCGTCGACGACGGTGCACAGGAACTCTTCCGCGCCGCCGAAATCCAGCGGAGGAAGGTTCATCGCGGTGGTCAGCTGCCCGCGGGTGGGGGTGAGGTCCCGGGCGCGCAGAGCGAAGATCTGCCCGGGATCGTCCGTCGGATAGCCGATCCCCACCAATGTCAGGTCCGGGAACGGCTCGCCCACGAGCCGGGCCATGGTCCGCAACATCGACATAACCCCTGCGGTGACGTCGAGCAGGAAGCCGGCGTCCAGGACATACAGCGCCGGCGCACCGGGATCGCCCAGAATCACGGTCAGCTGAAGGGGCTGCGCAGTAGCGTCCCGGCGGACCTCGAACATCTCCCTCGTGGGGCTGGTGAGCATCGAATTCTCCTTGGGTTGCGCCTGGACCTGCCTCGCCTTACAAGATGCAGCCCAGCGCGCAAAGTTCGATCGCGGCGGGCCGTCGAACCTTTTCGGCGTCGGGCGCATCCTGGAAACGTGGAGAGCACTTCGCAGCCCGACCGTGACCTGGTGGAGAGTGCCCGACGCGGAGATGCGGCCTGCCTCGGAGCCGTCCTCGACCGGCATCGGGCAGCCCTCCTCGCCACGGCGCTCACCATCCTGGGCGACCGCGTACGGGCAGAGGACGCCGTACAGGAGACCTACCTGGTCGCGCTACGGCGGCTCGGCGACCTCCGCGACCCTTCGGCTGTCGGACCGTGGTTGCGCAGTATCGTCAGAAACGTCTGCCGGATGGAGCTCCGGAGTACCCGGGAGATCCCGTGCCTGCTGCCGGACCGGGCCGGGCCGGATCCCGGTCCCGAAGCCGAGCTGGAGGCCCTCGCCGTCCGGGACTGGGTCTGGACGGCGCTAGCCAAGCTCCCCGAGGACATCCGCACCACCGTGATGCTGCGCTACTTCACGCGGCGGGCGTCGTACGCCGAGATCGCCGACGTCCTCGGCCTCCCGGTCGGGACGGTGCGCAGCAGGCTCAACCAGGGGCGGCACTATCTGTCCACGGCGTTGAGCGCGACCGCGGTCACCATGCATCCCGACTACGCGGCGGTGCAGGGCGGCATCTGGCGGGAGCGTGCCTCCGCCGTCGAGGCGATGACGCTGCTCGGGCAAGCCGACGTCTACTTCGAGGACTGCGCGCCCGAGGTGATCGTCAGCGTGCCGGCCAAAGGATACGAATGCCGGGGAGTCGCCGGAGAACGGCGCAACCTCGAGGCCGGCCTCGCCGCCGGTGTCCGCATGACGCTGACGCGAGTGCTCGCATGCCGCGGCGTCACCATCATCGAGGCCGACTACCACAATCCACCCGACGACCCGAAGCACTGCCCGCCCTGGCACACCGAGATCCGCGTCCACCCGAACGGCTGGACCACTCGTCTGGTCCTGCACTTCGGCTACCGCCCCGAGTCGCGGCCATCACGCAGGCCGGGTCTGATGGTGCCGGATGCGCTCGGCGCCGAAGGACAGACCGCGGCGCGTCGTCGAGGCCGGCCTGGCGGGCGCGGGTGATGGCGGCGTCCCGGTCCGCGACCTGCAGCTTGGTGAAAATGTTGGAGATGTGGTTGCGGACCGTTTTGGGGCTGATGACGAGCCGGCTTGCGATCGCCCGATTCGGCAGGCCGGCGGTGATCAGGGAGAGCACTTCGCGCTCGCGGTCGGTGAGCTCGGGCAGCACCGGCGGACGAGGGCCGCTGAAATGCCGCAGTACGCGCTCGGCCACGCCCGCGCCGAACACCAGGCCGCCCGCCGCCACCGACAGCACGGCCCTGATCACGTCCTCGGGGCGTGCGCCCTTGACCAAATAGCCGGCCGCGCCGGCCTCCATCGCGGCACGCAGAGACTCCTCGTCCTCGAGCATGGTCAGCACCAGCACTCGCACCCCGGGCGCTTGTCGCGTGATGGCCCGGGTCGCCGCCAACCCGCCGAGACCCGGCATGGACAGATCCATCAGTACGACGTCGGGGCGCCGTTGCAGCACAATCGCCACAGCCGAATCGCCGTCTTCGCACTCGGTGACATCACCGACCTCGGGCATGCTGGCCAGCACCCCGCGCAGCCCCTCACGGAACACCGGATGGTCGTCGGCGACCACGACCTGCAACGGCGAACTCATCGTGCCTGCGTCCGAGCGCGATTCGGTAGCTCGGCTCGCACCACGACACCAGCGCCGGCTCCGGTCGTCACGGTCAGGCTTCCACCGAGCTCTTCCGCGCGCTCCCGCATCGAGCCCAGACCGACGCCAGGACTGCCGGCCACCCCCAGGCCGCGGCCGTCGTCGACCACCTCGACAACGAGTACCTCGTCGGCGCGAATCCGCACTGTGGCGCGCGAGGCCTGGGCGTGCCGGGCGGTGTTCGTCAGCGCCTCCACCGCGATCCGGTACGCTGCGACCTCGACCGCCGCCGACATCGCCGGCAGCGGTTCGTCAGCGATCACGGCAACCGGCAGCGCGAGGCCACCAGCCGCAGAACGCACCGCACCGACCAGGCCCAGCTCGTCCAGCGAGGGCGGCCGGAGATCGTGGACGACGCGGCGGATGTCCGCGACCGCCTCGGTGGCCCGCACCTCCAGGCGGTCCAGCCACTGCGCCGCATCACCGCCCTCGCCGCTCAACGCCCCCTGAGTCAAGGCCCGGCGAGCGTTGCCGGCGTACAACGCCATGCCGGCGAGCGTCGATCCCAGCCCGTCGTGCAGGTCACGCCGCAACCGACGGCGCTCTTCTTCCCGCGCCAACACCAGCCGCTCGCGGGCGCTTTGAAGGTCGTCCGCGAGCCGGGCCGCGTGTGTGGCGATCGCTGCCTGGCGTGCCACATCGGCGAGCACGCTGAGATCGGCCGCGGAGAACCGCTCCCCCGGGCTGCGAGTACCCAGCGCGAGCGTGCCGACCAACTCTCCCTGGTGGAGCAGCGGGATCCGGTACGGTTCACCTGTGAGTCGGCCGTAGGACGCCGCGGCGCCGCTTGCCGGCGACCTCGACGGCGACATAGGGCAGCCGCAACGCCTGAGACACCGTCTCGGCGACTGCGTCCAGCAACGCGGCTGGCGTGACCGCGTCCGCGAGACGCTGAGCCAGCCGAGACATCGCGGCGTACGGATCGTCCCGATCGCCGTACATGAGTCTGTTCGCTGCGCGCTGGAGCAGCCCTTGGAGCGGGTACGCGGCCATCGCGATCAGCGCCGTGACCAGCACCGACTGCCGCCATTCCATCTCGGCGCCGAGGAATCGTCCGGCCACGAGTACCACGATCGCGTACGCCGCCAGTACCGCGAGCGTCAGCCCGCCGTAGACCATCGTCCGGTTGATGACCAGGTCGATGTCGTGCAATCGGTATCGCGTGATCGCGATGGTGACCGCCGTCGGCAGAACGGCCACCGCAACCAGCGTGATCAGTGCGGGCAGCGGACCCCACGGGCCTGCCAGGCCAAGCACGACCAGACAGCCCGCGATGACGCCGGCAGCGAGCACCAACCAGCGCAGTTGCTCCCGCTCCTCCCCTTGTGCGCGTCGCCGCCTGACCACCACTGCCGCGACCGACAGGCCCACGGGGAGGAGCAGGCCTGGTGCGAGGTACTGCAGCGTCTCGGCGCCGTGGATGCCGAACGGGTTGTCCAGGCCAGGTGGCTCGTCGAGCGGTCCGGCGGCGAACATCCACCCGGCGCACCACAGTGCGATCAAGCCGGCAGAGCCCCATGCCCACGGCCGCCACCTCGGTCCCGGTACCCGGCCGTCGGGGAACAGCAGCGGCACGAAGATCAGCGGCACCAGTAGCGCCGGCGCCCACAGCGTGCTCGGCAGCCACAGCCCCACCGCCGCGCCGGGCAGATCGGGGGCGGCATCAAGCGAGTACGCCGCGTAGCCGGCTCCGAGGTGTGCGAGCCCGGTCGCGGCCCCCGAGCCGAGCAGTACCCAGCCAATCGGATGCCGCGGCCGGCGGACGAGGATCAGTGCCCCGAGAACGCCGTACCCCAGCCACACCGTTTCGAGCGCGATCTGGAACGGACTGTCCGGATCGCCCGGGTCGAGCGGGGCCGAGACCGCGGTGAGTATGCGGCCGGCGACGGCGCAGCCGAGCGACAGGGCGAGCACCCCGTACACCAGGCCGCGGCGGGTCACCGGGAACATTCCCTCATCATGCACCCGCTGACCGGCGGACCGGCACGATCGCGACAATCGCCGCGAACCACAGATAGAACACCAGCGCCGGCACCATGAACAGCATCCACCCGACGGGAAGCAGCGGGGCCAGTACGAAACCCACCCAGCACAGCCATCCCGGCAACGCACCCGTGCGTCTGGACGCAAGTGCGATCCCCCACACCAACACGGCCGCGGACACCAGGTTCGCCCAGATGAAGCCGTCGGCGATGAAGTCGATGACGAACGCGGTCTCGGGGACCACCTCGAAACCACCGAAGCTCTCGGCGTGGTCAACGGCGGTGTACGTCGCCGCCGCGGTGACGATCACACCGACCCAACTGGCGGCGTACAGGCTTCCGGCGAGCTGGATCGCGCCCGCGGGCTGGCCCGCACGCTCGGGCGGAAACACAATCCGGAGCCGCGCCAGCGCCCAGAGGAGAGCTATCACTGCACCCAGCCCGAGCAGCCTGCCCAGCGGCGCGGACCCAGCTCCCTCGGCGTAGCGCGCGACATAGTCGTCGGCGCGGGCGGAGTACGGACTTGTCGGGTTGCCGAGAACGAAGCCTGGTACGCCGATCAGCACGAAGACCACGCCGCTCCAGCGGCAGGGTTCGAATCTCTGAGCGCGCTTGGTCGTCGGCGCGGTGGCGTCGGAGGTGGTGACCATGACGAACTCCTGTCCTGAGGTACGCCTTCACCGTCCTGCCCCTACCGTCCCGGGCGCATGGGACCACCGCTCCCAACTTCTCCGGGACCCGCGGTCCCATGACCGCGGGGCCCGCCGGTGAGACGGTGGAAGCTCTTACGAAGAGCAGGAGTTCACCATGGACACCAGACATTCCGAAACCGACCCTGCAGGCGTCGTACGCCGCTTCTTCGCCGAGCAGGACGCGGGCAACCTCGCGATCATCGACGAACTCGTCACCGACAACTTCCGGCTCCACGTGGCCGGCGTACCCGGACCGCTCGACAAGGCCGGCCTCCGCGCCTTCGCCGAGAGCTTCTACTCCGCGTTCCCGGACCTCCGGCACAACTTCCTCCGCCAGATCGTGTCCGACCAACTGGTCGCCAGCCACGTACGCTTGCGCGGAACCCACCAGGCGTCCTTCCAGGGCATCGCCGCCGCTGGCGCGGACATCGATGTGATCGCGATGCAGTTCACGTACGTCGAGGGCGACCGCATCGCCGAGCACTGGACGGTCGTCGACCAGCTCACCCTGCTCGGCCAGCTCGGCGCTCTGGGTGCGGATCACCGCAAGCACCCGCACCACGCGCTGTTCGCCGAACTGTACGACGCCTTCACCGCCGGCGACATGGAGGCGGTGGCCGCGATGTTCGCCCCGGACATCATCTGGCATGCCCCCGGCGCACATCCGCTCGCGGGCACCTTCCACGGCCGAGCAGACACCATCGCCTCCTTCGTCCGCGAGTTCGACGTCACCGCCGGCACCTACAAGCCCAGCATCCGCGACGTACTCGTCAGCGAAATACACATCGTCGCGCTCCTGCACGCCAGCGCGCAGCGAGACCACCGAACCCTGGACGAGGATTACACGATCATCTTCCGGATCAAGGACGGACTGATCGCCGAAGCCTGGGAAACCTGGCAAAACCAGCGCTTGGCCGACGCCTTCTGGTCTGCATGACTTCGAAGTCGGCGCGGTGGAGCTGACCACTGGAACAAGCCATCCGGGGCCGCGGGTGACGTGTCCCAATCACCTTGCGGCAAGCCGTACTCAGTCCATGTGAGTCACTTCTGCGGGTGACGCCAGCGCCGGCACTACCGGCTGAGTGGTCTAGGTGAGCGGACCGGAACTGCCGAGTTGTCGAAGTTCACAGCCAGGATCCAGATCCCACGGCCAGCACCCACGAAGCCCGTCTGGGGGCAGACATGAACGTCGTCCTCTGGATCGCCGGGGCGTACTCGTGGCAGGTCTGCTGTCCGACGGGTTTCCTGGGCTGGGTTACGCCTGCCTGCAGCGGGACTACGCCGCCGGGCTCAGCGGCTGCCGGAAGAGTGGCGCGAGCGGTACGCCGAGGAGTGGCAAGGCGAACTCCTCGCCAAACCAGAGGCTCCGGTCAGCAGGATCGTCTGGACCGTACGGACCCTGTTGTGCGTACGAGCGCTCCGCAAGACCTGGCCGCGAGCAGGATCGACGAACCACTCGAAGAATCCCTCGCGTCGCCGCGCCTCCCGGTATCCGCGCTGGCGCTGTCGATCAGCGAGCCGACCGTACGGAGCATCCTGCTGCGGACAACTGCGGCGACTCCGCATCAGCCGCGGCATGGACACGAACGCGTCATCCGCTGCGTTGCAGATTGCGCACACGGACCTCGAAGACCTCGAACTCGGCCAGGCAGCCATCCGCCAGGAGGACCTGCCGAGGCTGCTCAGCCTCTACGCGGTGACTGATGAGGCAGAGATTGCAGTATCCCAGGCCCTTGGCCGGCAGTCCGACTCCTCGGGCTGGTGGCACGAGTACGCGGACCTACCCACCAGACCCCCGGCAGGCATCTCGGAGCGGCCGCGTTCTTGATCCGTTCCTATGTCCCGTACCTCACCCGCGGATTTGCTGCAGACTCCGCACTACGCACGCACCGTTCTCCTGTCCGCCAGCGGCCAAGCCCCGCTGCCAACCGCGGAGGTCGAAAGGTGCTCAAGGTGCCATGCTGCCCGGCAGGAGTTGCTCACACGCGGCAAGCGGTCGATGAGGCTGTGGGCCCCATAAGGGCACCCTCGGCAGCTGTCCTGATCGGCGCGTGGCGTGATGATGGAGGAACACTCGCATCCTGGTCGCGGACAGGTTCGCCGGCACGAAAGGAGCCGCCAGCATGAAGATCGCGTTGCTCGGCACCGGATTTGGCCAGGCCCACGCCGCCGTCTACGCCCAACACCCCGACGTGGACGAGGTGGTCGTCTTCGGACGCACACGGGAGAAGCTGGCCAAGATCAGTGAACAGTTCGGATTCACTACCACTGCCGACCTGGACGCCGTGATCACAGACCGCTCGATGGACCTGATCGACATCTGCCTGCCCACTCGGCTACACGCCGATGTCGCAGTGCAGGCCATGCAGGCAGGCCAAGACGTCCTCATCGAGCTACCTCTGGCCAACACCCTCGACGACGCCCGCCGCATCATCGAAGTGCAGCAGGCCACCCGCCGGCAGGCGTTCGTGGACATGTTCTCCAGGTTCACCCCCGCCCACCAGTACCTACGCGACGCGGTGACCGACCGACGCTACGGGGCACTGCTGCTGATCGAGAGCGAGGGCCGCACGGCGCTGCTATGGCCGGGCTACGACCTGACCCTGCAGACCCTGGCACTGGACATGATGCACACCGACCTCGACCTGGTCACCGGCCTGCTCGGACGACCCGACACCGTTCAGGTCACCGGCATCGACGGGCCAGTCGGCCGGGGATCCGCCGCCACCGTGCTGCTCGGCTACACCGACGCGTACGCCCGGATCAGCAGCTCTGCCCTGATGCCCCAGCCCTACGGGATGCGAGGTGGATGGCGCGCCACCTTCACCGACGGAGCACTCGAATACACCATGACCGCCGGGTTCACCGGCCAGGGCCAGGCCTCGCTCGCCGAACACACCGCCCAGGGCGAGCGCCCGATCGAGCTCGCCGACACCAGCCCGTACGCGGCGATGATCGACCACGTGCTCGCCTGCCTCACCGGGGCCGCCGACAACCGCATCGAACCCGCCAGCGCACTCCTCGCCCTCGAACTCACCCTCGACGTCCACGGGCGCCGCACCCGACCGGCGAGCCACCTCGGCGAGTGATCGGTCCCGCTTCCCCGACAGCCATCGTCAGTGACCCAGTAGCGCAGCGTCGTACGGAAGTCACCAGCTCGACGAGCTGAGTGTCTTGGTAGGCGTTGTGCGCGTTCAGCCGGTAGATCGGATGATGCGCGTTGACGACGACCTTGTCGCCCGCACGGCGGGCATGCTCGAGGACCTACTCGATCCAGGCCACCTGCTCGGCGCCGACGCCAGCGTTCCAGGTCTGGGCAGCGGGCCTACCCGCCGCTCGCAGTTCGGCGCGCAGCTTCTGCGAGGGCGTACTTCTCGGATCCCTAAGGGTTCCGTGACGGCGCTGCTCGTGGTCGTGCTCGCCCAGCGTGGCGGCCAGGTCGAGTCACCGCCTGCTGCTGGACCAGTTGAACGCCGCGATGACCGGTGACGAGACGGCGACGTCCTTTGGCATGGACATCTCGCGGTTCCGGATCGAGATGCTGGTCGCGACCTCCGTGCTGACCGGTGCCCTCGTCGCGATCAGCAGCGGTTGGCCGATCGCGACGACCGGGCAGGAACTCGCCGCGATCCTTGCCCAGACCGGTGCCGGGTGTCCTGGTGATCGATGTCTGCCGCCGAGTCACCCGCTGATCCTCGTTGGACCCGTCCCCTGGCAAGTCGACGCCGGCGGCTGTGAGAGCCACAGCAGTGCTGCGGCTGCCCACGCGGGACCCGTATGCTTCGCGTTCGGTGTCCTGCGCAAGGAACCCTGTTGACCCTCGCCTATGCCCGGGCTGCGCATTCATCAAGCAGACGCGAAGGCGGGGTCCACGCCGAGGGCACGGAACAGAATCCGGCTGCGTCGGCTCTTCGGCCGGCCCCGGAGCCGGCCGAAGAGGTCGCCGTACAGGGGCTGCCACACGGTGCCGTGCGGGCTCGTGTGATCCGGGCCGCACGGCACCGGGGGTGACCGGAGCGCCAGCCGCTCAGCACACAACTCCGGCCATCGTCCGGCGGGATCGCCCGATGAAACGTCGCCGAGAACCATTCGACATCTCGGCCGATCGAGTGCAAGGACCGAAGATCCTGTCTTGACGATACTGCCGAGGTTCCGGTGCCCACGCGCGCAGGGCCCTAAACTCGCTACTCGAGTCCGAGTCGGCGGCGGACCTCCGCGTGCGGGATGGTGATCGGCTGACCAGACGCCTTTAGAGCTTCCCACTCCCGGAGTGCGGCAGCGTCTTCTGCCTCGGCTTCGGCGCCCAACTGGCGTTCGTCGTCGCTCGTCATGGCAACAATAATGCGCTGCCGGTGGGTGGATGTCAGTCGAGGGTGCCCACTCGGCAACGTCAGCGTGGCCGTGTTCTGGTCGTTTGCTCACGGCTCGTACCAGCCCCGCGTATCCATCGACCAGTTGCCAGAGGCACCTCAGCCCAGATGACTCGCTACGGCGCATCCACGATCGCCGGGACGGTCGCTCGCGCGGCAAGCATGAAGGTGGCAACCGCTTCCGTCCGGGCGACCCGGGACGGGTCGGCAAAGGTACTGCGTACGCCGGAGCAGGGTTTCGTCGCACTACCCGGCTATGCTTTCGAGCCCGCACTACGCACGGATCCGGCTCGGCGACGGCTCGGATACGGAGCTACGGATGCACTACCTCGACGAACGGCCGTCCCATCCCGCGGAGGCGTTCGGAGCCATCGCCTCGACGACCGGTCCGCGATCGTTCTGTACGAGGTGACGGACGACAGCGTTCGGATCTGGTCGCTCGGCAAACTCCCAGGCTGAGCCCGCGGCAGCAGCCACCGGTACGTCGTCACTTCGGCCAGACGGCCCAGGTTCCTCGGTCGGCCGGTCGGAGCTGCGCGGTGGGATGAACTTGCTGGATCTCGGCCAAGCGCGCCACGACCTCCGCGATCGGGCCGGCTTGAATGACTGCGAGCGGTTGTGAAGTGGGGCGCCGACGCTGTGCGGTCTGCCGGCGCGGCGCGGGTGCGAAGATCGCCCGCAGCATCGGTGGAAGCATTGCCCGCCACTGCTCGCCGTCGAAGTCCGGCAGCACGTTCGCCGTACCCCACCGGTGTTCGATCTGGTACGCCGTACACGCCGGGCATCTCTCCCACCACCCGGGCAACAGCCTGGCGATCGTTTCCGCCTTGGAGTCTGCCTCCGGTCTGGCTTGGAACAGGCTCAGTGAGATGTCGTATTCGTGCCACATCGTCGGCGCCTGACACTCCGAGCACATCTCCGCCGGGTCCGGTGGTGGCATCTTCAGCAGCGCGTTGAACCGGCGCTTGTCACTGTCCGCCCACTCCCGAAGACAGGGGTAGCGCCAGCACCGCATGTGGAAGTCCAGGTTCCAGACCCGCCGCTCCGCTGGATACGTACCCCATCGGTCGATGACCTGATCAGGATCCCCGAGCTCCGCTCTGAGCGTCCGAGCAACCGCCCGGCAGTCAGCAGATCGTTGCTCGGCCCGTTCACACTGAGCCGTGCTCGCCGGAGCATCGGCCACATGCGCGAAGAACGCACTGTCCGCCTCGGCACGCATCATCTCCAAGCGCTTGCGGTGGCGCGTCTCGTCGTACCGCCGGGCCGCGAGATCGTGTTTGCTCTGCCGGACTCCAGCCAGGTGCTCGTCGAGCCGCTTCATCTCGGCCTGGACGTGCTGTTCGATCTCGTCCTCGGTCAGGGCCGGGCGAGGGGTTGCGTGATCCCATTCGGCGAGCACCTTCCAGATCCTGGCGTGCTCAGCCTCGTGACGGCCTTCCTGCCACCAGTTCCAGACGTGCGGTACGTCGTGCTCGAGGCTCGACCTCTCGAGCGCCTGCATCAACTGCTCCGTTGTCGATGTTCCTCCCGTCGCCCGCCGCCAGACGACACCGTTCGGCGCGGTGAACTCCATCTCGCCACCTCCCCGCACGACCCTGCGTCTATATGCCAGCTTGCTCATATCCGGCGTACCGCCACAAGACTCATTCCGGCCCCGTCAGGACTCAGGTGCTCGGCTCCTGCGGCAACGCGGGGGGCATTGACAGCCGCAGAACCCCCTGGAGTCCTGCGGCTGCGCTGTTCTGGGTGAGGCGCGTCGGCGTCGGGGGCTACTCCCGTTGCACAACTCGCCCGAACCGAGCACCACACGTGACAACACCTTCTCTGGCGATCCCGACCTGAAGGCGGCGCACAACTGGGGAGCTACCTGCCTTGAGTGCGTCGACTGCGGCCTCGATTCGGCGTCGGCGGGTGTCGACGGACTTGGCGCGCTCGATGTCACCGACGATGCGGAGACGCCGGCCGTACGGGAGACGGTCGAACGCCGCCCGGAGCGCGGCGTCGAGGTCCCCGGGCAGTTCGACCTCGCGCGGCTCCAGGTCGTGTTCGATGTCGACTTCCACCGGATCGCCGCGGACGACTCCCGAGGCTTCTCGGTTGCCCGCTCCGATGCCGATCCAGAAACTGTTGTGCATCGGCACGATGCCCGTTCGCCAAGTGTGGCCGTTGATGGTGACCACCACCTTGGGACGCTTGCCGGCACCGAAGGAGTCGATGATCTCGTCCGGCACCGGGATCCCGGCACCTGGTCCGAAGGGTTCCACGATCGAGTCGAACTTCACGGGATTCCTTTCGCTCAGGGTTTGTTACGTTCCGGCCACTCGGCTCGTCAATACAACGACGGACGAGGACTCGGGAAGGTAACAATGGACGCGGACCCACTTGCGGAGCAGTTCGAGCGGCATCGTGCGCACCTGACCGCTGTGGCCGTTCGGTTGCTGGGTGGCCGCGCCGAGGCCGAGGACGCGGTGCAGGAGGCGTGGCTGCGGCTGATCAGGTCCGAGGGTGGCGAGATCGACAATCTGCGTTCCTGGCTGACGACCGTGGTGAGTCTCCTCTGTCTCGATGTGTTGCGTTCGCGGCGCGCGCGTGTCGAGCAGGCAACAGGACTGGACCACGAACTGTCCTCTGAACGCACCGACCTGCACCTGGCGGCGGAGCCACGTGACCCGGCGGCAGAGGTGGCGTTGGCGGATTCGGTGGGGATGGCGCTGCTTGTCGTGCTGGATCGCCTCACCCCGGCCGAGCGGGTGGCATTCGTGCTCCACGACGTGTTCGCGCTGCCGTTCGCGGAGATCGGACCCATCATCGACCGGTCGCCTGAGGCGGCGAAGACGATGGCCTCCCGTGCCCGGCGTCGCGTTCACGACTCGCCCGGCCGGGATCGCGATCCGCAGCGACAGCGACGACTGGTCGCGGCCTTCCACGCCGCATCCCGCGAGGGTGATTTCGAACGACTGCTCGAGCTCCTCGATCCCACGGTGGTACTGCGGGCAGACAACGTTGCCGTCCAAGTCGCTGAAGCGCGACGCGCCGAGGGAGCCCAGGACCTGTCCGGCGGGACCCGTGGCGCCCAGGCAGTGGCCAAACTGTTCCTGGGCCGTGCCCAGGGCCTGGAACTGGCCTCGATCGACGGCGCGCCTGGGGCGGTGTGGGCACCGGGCGGCAAACCGCGAGTGGCCTTCGTCTACGCCATCGAGGCCGACCGCATCAAGACCATCGACCTGATCTACGACCCTCGTCGGATCCGGCAGCTCGACATCGAAGTGCTTGCCGACGACACGGATCGCGACTGACGTAGCCCAGCGCAACCAGGGCGACTGGTTACTTCTCTGCGCCGGGCTCCGTCATCAGCACGGATCGCATACGCGCTCCCGTCTGGTATCTCGTTCCCAACCGTGCATAGGAGGGCAAGTACAGTGAGTGAGCCGATCATCGAGGCCGAAGGGGTGGCCAAGCACTTCGGCACGGTCGATGCCCTGCGGGGCCTGGATCTCACCGCCGAGTCCGGCCAGGTCACGGCCGTGCTCGGCCCCAACGGCGCCGGCAAATCCACCTTCGTGCGCGCCGTCTCGACGCTCCTGGCCCCGGATGCGGGGAGCCTCCGGGTCGCCGGCATCGACGTCCTCCGCCAACCGCATCTGGTACGCCGTGCGATCGGGCTGGCCGGACAGTTCGCAGCCGTCGAGCCCAGCATGACCGGGCGGGAGAACCTTCGGATGATCGGCCGCCTCTTCGGCCTGAACCGTAGGGAGGCCCATCGAGCCGCGTCGCAGACGTTGGAACGACTTGGGCTGACCGAGTTCGCCGATCGCGCGTCGAAAACCTACTCCGGCGGTTTGCGGCGGCGACTCGACCTCGGCGCCAGCCTCGTGGGCGCTCCCCGTCTGCTTCTGCTGGACGAACCAACGACTGGCCTCGATCCCACCAGCCGCATCCAGTTGTGGGACACGATCCGGGATCTCGTTGCTCAGGGCACCGACGTTCTCCTGACCACGCAATACCTGGACGAGGCCGACCAGCTCGCCGGCCACATCGCGATCATCGACAACGGTCGCGCGGTCGCCGCGGGAAGCCCTTCGGAACTGAAGGCCCTGGCCGGGCCCGACATTCTCGAAGTCCGGGCACGGCACACCAACGACCTCCCAGCGATAGCAGGAGTCCTCGCCCGCTTCGTGTCCGACGACGTCCATGTCGACGAGCCGACCCGGCGCATCACCGGCGCAGTACGGAACTCAGTCGCCGCACTGACCGCCGCGGCCCAGGCATTCGCCGAGCTCGCCCTGGAGATCGAGGATCTCGCACTGCGTCGCCCCACCCTCGACGAAGTGTTCCTCACCCTCACCGGCGCACCGGCCGAACCGGCTGCCGACAACGAGCCGGCCACCGCCACCCCATGACACGTCTGGAGGCCCACCACATGAACACCTATGCCGCCAGTCAGCGCGTCGACCCGCTCGCCGCACTACGACCACTCCGGTCCGCCACGTGGGCCGCGACGGTCAGCGTCATCGCTCAGCGCACCGTGCTGAAATCGATCCGTTCCCCTCAGTTGCTGTTGACCAGCGCTGTCACCTCGGCCACGTTCATCGTGCTGTTCCGGTACATCTTCGGCGGATCGATCCAGATGGGGACGCTGGCGTACGTCGACTTCCTCATCCCCGGCATGGTGATGACCAGTGTCATCTTCACCGGCATCAGCTCCTCGATCGGCGTGGCCGAGGACCTGGCGGGAGGCTTCAACGACCGGCTCAGATCGCTGCCTGCTCCCCGACTGGCCATTCTCGCCGGACGGGCCATCGGCGACACCGCCATCGTCACCTGGAGCGTGGCGGTGACCGCGGCGATGGGGTACGCCGTCGGTTTCCGAGTCCATGGGTCCTTTGGAGAAGCCATGCTGGCATTCGCCCTGTGCGTTGTGTTCGGCGTCGCCTTTGTCTGGGTCTTCATCACCGTCGGCCTCGTCGCAGGCACTGCCCAGGCAGCGCAGGGTATGTCGATGCTCGCCTACCCGCTCGTTTTCATCTCGAGCGCCTACATCAGGATCGACACTCTTCCGGACTGGATGGAAGTCATCGCCCGCTACCAGCCGATCACCCTCATGTGCAACGCCGTACGCTCCCTCGTCGTCGGCGATCCGCAGCGCATCGGGCTGTCACACACCACCACGTACTGGACGCTGCTCGCACTCGGCGCCGCGGCAGCCCTGATACTGGTGTTCGCGCCGCTGGCGGTCCGAGCCTTCGATCGCACGAGCTAAAACGATGTGCGTACGCGACACGACGGACGGTGGTCAGGTGCGACCATCCTGCACTCAGCCTTCACTCAGTGGATCGCGCCGAGATCGGACACCTGGCTACCGCTCGTTCCGCAAGAAGGTCGGCCCGGGCAGCAAAGCCCGCAGGGTCTGCAGTTGGTCGGGAACGATCGTGTACCACGACCACAGGCCCCGCTTGTCGCGGGCAAGAATCCCCGCGCTGACGAGGATCTTCAGGTGGTGGCTGATCGTCGGCTGACTGAGCTCCAGGGGCTCGGTGAGGTCGTTCACGCAGGCCTCGCCGTTCGGGCTGGCCTCGATCATCGCCAGGAGCTGCAGCCGGGTGGGGTCCGAGAGCGCCTTGAGTACGACGGCCAGCCGCTCGGCCTCGTCGCGACCGATAGCGACCCCGGTCACCTGGTGACCGGGGTCGCTACTCGACGCGGCGCTGGGACGGGAGGTCACGCCAGCAGTGTAGGCCGATCGGTTCTCACGCGCCGATCTCGCCGCCGTCGGGGCGCCAGGTCACGACCACGGCGGGCCGTGCGAAGTCGCCGTCGGGCCAGGTGCTGGCCGGGTTGTCGACGGATGCTCCGCTGATCTCACCGGGGTGCTGCACCGACACGACCACCGACTTGTTGTCCGGTACGACGTACGCCGACGCCTGTTCCGCCCCGCGCGGGACGGACAGGAACTGCTTCGCCTTGCCCCGCTCCGGTCCCTCGACCGCAACCGCAAAGAGACCGTCGTTGAAGTTCTCACCGGTGTGGTCGACCAGCGCGTTGCCGTCGGTCGAGATCCACAGGTTGCCGTGCGCGTCGAAGTCGAGGTTGTCCGGGCACGACATCGGCGACACCTTCGTCTTGTCGTAGCCGGCGAAGTACGTCGACGGGTCGGACGGGTCACCGCAGACGATCGGCAGCGACCAGGTGAAGGTCTCGCTCGCGTGGTTCTCGCCGTCCTCGACGATCTCGAGGATCTGGCCGTGCTTGTTGCTGTTGCGCGGGTTGGCCTCGTCGGCGGCCGGCTGGCCGCTGGCTCCGCGGCGGCTGTTGTTGGTGAGTGCGACGTACACCTTGCCGGTCTTCTTGCTGACCTCGATGTCCTCGGGCCGGTCCATCTTGGTCGCTCCGGCCTTGTCGGCGGCGAGCCGGGTGTGCACGAGCACCTCATCGATCGCCATCCCCGCGACCATGGACTTGCCGCCCTTTGTCAGCGGGATCCAGGTACCGGTGCCGTTGAAGGCGCCGTCGTTCGGGAGCTTGCCGGAGCCGTCGATCTCGCCGGGGCTGGTGAAGCCGAGCTTGGCGACGTACAGGCTGCCCGACTCGAGCAGGCGGCGGTTGCTCTCCCGGTCGGCCTTCGAGTTCCCGTTGCGCAACTTGCGGTCGGAGACGAACTTGTACATGTAGTCGAAGCGCTCGTCGTCGCCCATGTACGCGACCGCTTGGCCGGTCTTCGCGACGGCGACCGCGGCACCTTCGTGCTTGAAGCGGCCGAGCGCGGTGTGCTTCACCGGGGTCGAGTGCGGGTCGTACGGATCGACCTCCATGATCCAGCCGAACCGGTTGGCTTCGTGCGGGTTCTTCGCGAGGTCGAAGCGGGCGTCCATCTTGTCCCAGTACCGGCTGCCGGACGGATACCGCGTGCTGGTGTTGATGCCGTACCGGGCCAGCGCGGGCTTCGCGTCGGCAGGCGCGCCGTCGCCGCCGACGAAGTACTGGTTGAAGTTCTCCTCGCCGGACAGCACGGTGCCCCACGGCGTGAGGCCGCCGGAGCAGTTGTTCAGCGATCCGAGGACCTGGACGCCCCTCGGATCGGCAGCGGTGCGGAGCAACGGCGAGCCCGCGGCGGGTCCGGTGAACTTCATCGGCGTGGAGCCGGTGAGCCGCCGGTTGTAGTGCCGCCGGCCGCGGGTGACGACTCGCCACTCCCCCGTACGCTCGACGCGCTCGACCTCGACCACGCTCATGCCGTGCGCGGCCAGCGCGATCTGCATCTGCCGCACCGTGGCCGTGGCACCGTCCTTGTAACCGCGGAACATCAGTTCCTCGTTGGTGTACTCGTGGTTCACCACCAGCAGGCCGCGGGTGAAGCCGCGGTCGAGCGGTACGACGGTCAGGAAGTCGTTGTTGTACCCGAACTGGCCGGCCTGCGCGGCCGGACTCTGGCGGTCGATGTCGAACGCCGGCATGCCGGGCAGGATCGGCTCACCCCACCGGATCAGCACCTGCTCCTCGTACCCGTTCGGCACGATCACCGCGTCGAGTGTGTTCGGCGGGATCGCCTTGAACGTCAGCCCGGCGCCGGAAGAACCGCCGCCGCGCAACGACGAGTCAGCGCCAACAGTGCCGGTCGCGGCCGGAGCAGCAGCAGCGGGTAGGGCACCGGCAGCACCGGCCCCGATGACGAGCGCCCCGACCGCGCCAGCCTTGAAGATGCCGCGCCGCGACACCTCCGCCTTGACGGCATCACCGAAGTACTCGTTGCCGGACGTGTTCGGCGCCGGGTGCGCACAGGCGTTCCCGCACCGGTAGAGACAGGTCATCGAACTGCGGCCATTGTGGCCGTCGGCCAGCGGAAGCAGCCGGCGTGGCTCGTCAGCGAGCGTCATGCGTCCCCTCCTGGAGATTGAGGCAGTCGCGGCGACGCTAACAACTACATTGTCGTTCATCTATGTAGTTACCAATGACCAGTCCGTGACCATCAGATGAACGAACACCTCGGGGCTACCTACAGGAGTCGGGCAGTGACGGCCCGCGGCGAATACATCGACATTCTTCTATCTTGTCCGAAGTGGTCACCGCTCGTTCACTCGGCGTTTACATCGAACTTCTTCGATTTAGTTGTTGCGTGAACGCGTGACAGCTCGCGGTGTCCCGGGTCTCCGGGGCCTACTACTTGGAGGGTTGCCCGGTGGTCATCCGCCCGGTCAAGCACATGCGTTACCTCGCCGTCTCGGCAGCTGCCCTGCTCGCCTTGTCTGCGTGCGGTGGGAACAACAACGACAGTTCAGGGGACAGCGGCAGCGGCGAGTCGCTGTCGGGTCAGGTGGTCGTCGACGGTTCGAGCACCGTGGAGCCGCTCACCGCGGCCGCGGGGGAACTGTTCAAGGAGGAGCAGGGCGGCGTCGACGTCGCCGTCGGGACCTCGGGCACCGGTGGCGGGTTCAAGAAGTTCTGCGCCGGCGAGACCGACATCTCCAACGCGTCGCGGCCCATCAAGGACCAGGAGAAGGCGCTGTGTGAGAAGAACGGCGTCAAGTACTCCGAGCTCCAGGTCGCCAACGACGCGCTGACGGTCGTGGTGAACAAGGACAACGACTGGGCGGACTGTCTCACCGTCGCCCAGCTGAAGAAGATCTGGGAGCCGGGCTCGAAGGTGAAGACCTGGAACCAGGTCGACCCGAAGTTCCCGAACGAGCCGCTGCCGCTGTACGGCGCGGGGTCGGACTCGGGCACGTTCGACTACTTCACCGACGAGATCAACGGCGAGGAGGGCGCCAGCCGTACTGACTACAACCCGACCGAGGACGACAACGTCACGGTCCAGGGTGTGGCCGGCGCCAAGGGTGCGCTCGGCTACTTCGGGTTCTCCTACTTCGACGAGAACGCGGACAAGCTGAAGGCCGTCAAGATCGACGGCGGCAAGGGGTGTGTCGCGCCGTCGGTGGAGGCCGCGCAGGACGGCAGCTACACGCCGCTGGCCCGGCCGCTGTTCGTCTACCCGTCGGACAAGGGCCTGGCCAAGAAGCAGGTTCTCGGGTTCGTGGAGTTCTACCTGGAGAAGAACCAGGAGATCGTGGAGGCGGCCAAGTTCGTGCCGCTGACCGATGCGCAGAAGGCCAAGGCGAAGACCGAGTTGGACAAGCTGAAGGCTCAGTGACCATGCCGGACACAGCGGCAGGTACGGCGACGGGTGGCCCCTCCACACAGCGGGGCCGCCCGCCCGCCTGGCAGGGCCCCGCGGTCGACCTGAAACAGCAGCATCCACGACACGGTGAGCGGGTCATCAAGGTCGGGCTCGTAGGGGCGGCCTGGCTATCGGTTGCCGTCACTGTCGGCATCGTGATCTCGTTGCTGGCCCCGACAGTGACCTTCTTCACGCATGTCGGGCTCGGCGACTTCCTGTTCGGCACCGAATGGACAGGCGGGTTCGGCGACAAGTTCAGCTGGACCGACAAGGCCTGGGGTGTGCTGCCGCTGGTCGTGGCCACCGCGATCATCACGCTGATCGCGCTCGCTGTCGCCGTGCCGCTGGGACTGGGTGCGGCGATCTATCTGAGCGAGTACGCGTCCATCCGGGTGCGGAAGCTCCTCAAGCCGGTACTCGAAGTGCTGGCGGGCATCCCGACCGTGGTCTACGGCTTCCTGGCACTGACGGTCTTCACGCCGCTGTTCGCGAACCTGGTGCAGTTCAACACGATCCACAACATGCTGTCGCCGGGCATCGTGATGGGCTTCATGATCGTCCCGACGATCGCGTCGCTCGGTGAGGACGCGATGTCCGCCGTACCGCTGGCGCTGCGGCAGGGTTCCTACGCGCTCGGCGCGAACCGGATGAAGACCACACTGCGGGTCGTGTTCCCGGCCGCGCTGTCCGGAATCGTCGCGGCGATCGTGCTCGGGATCTCCCGCGCGGTCGGCGAGACGATGATCGTCACCATCGCCGCGGGCAGCCGCGCTCAGCTGACCTTCGACCCGCGCGAGGGTGCCCAGACCATGACCGGGTTCATCGCACAGATCGCCAGCGGCGACGCCCCGCAGGGCTCGCCGGTCTACTACTCGTTGTTCGCCGTCGGTGCGCTGCTGTTCGCGATCACACTCCTGATCAATCTCGCCAGTATCCGTCTGGTGCGCAAGTACAGGCAGGCCTACTGATGACCACCGCAACGTTGCCCCAGGCAAATATCTTGAGGCGCGGACGCCACCGTGACGGCATCGCCTCAGCCGTGTTCGCGGCCGTGCTCTGGCTGTGCCTCGCGCTGATCTGCATGTTCCTGTTCTTCGTCCTGGCCGTCATCGTGCAGAAGGGCCTCGCCCGGCTGGATGCGAACCTGATCACCAGGCAGCCGTCGAAGATCCGCCCCGAGACCGCCGGTGTCCAGTCCGCCCTGCTCGGAACCCTCTGGGTGGGCGGCATCACCGCGCTCATCGCGCTGCCGCTCGGGATCGCGGCCGCGGTGTACCTGGAGGAGTACGCCAACCCGGCGAAGTGGTGGAACCGGGCGATCGAACTCAACATCCAGAACCTGGCCGCCGTCCCCGCGGTCATCTATGGCATCCTCACGCTCGGCTTCGTCGTCCGCGGCCCGCTGTCCATCGGCGCGGTCGTGATGGCCGGCGGCATCGCGCTGGCGCTCCTGATCCTTCCGGTCATCATCATCACCACGCGCGAAGCGCTGCGGTCGGTCCCACGGGAGATCCGCGACGGATCGCTCGCCCTCGGCGCGACCATGTGGCAGACGACCTGGCGGCAGGTGCTGCCGGCCGCCGTACCGGGGATCGCGACCGGCTCGATCCTGGCCATGTCGCGAGCCATCGGTGAGGCCGCGCCGCTGATCCTGGTCGGCGCGACCACGTTCGTCACATTCAATCCCGACGGTGTGCTGTCGAAGTACACGACGTTGCCGGTGCAGATCTACAACCTCGTCCCGCAGGACCGCGACGCGTTCCGCGACCTCGCGTACGCCGCGATCCTGCTGCTCATCGTCGTCCTGCTGGCCATGAACGCCGTCGCGATCTGGCTGCGCAACCGCTACCAGCGCCGCTGGTGACCCAATGACCACCCCGGGAGACCACCCTATGATGAACGTCGAACCGGACCTCGCCACCGTTCCCGAGACCCACGGGGCGCCCGGAGCACCGCACGAGATCCACGTCGAACTCACCGACCGCGGCAACCACCGGTCCCCATCCGCCGAGCCTGACGGCGTGATCGAACTGCGCGACCTCGAGGTCTACTACGAGAAGTTCCGCGCGGTCTCGGGTGTCGACATGGTGTTCGGCAGCAAGGAGATCACCGCACTGATCGGTCCGTCCGGCTGCGGCAAATCGACCGTACTGCGCTGCCTCAACCGGATGAACGACCTCGTCCCCGGCGCCCACGTCAAGGGCAAGGTCACTTACCACGGCGTCGACATGTACGACCCGAGCGTCGACGTGATCGAGGTACGTCGCCGGATCGGCATGGTCTTCCAGAAGCCGAACCCGTTCCCCAAGTCGATCTACGACAACGTCGCCTACGGACCACGTGTCACCGGCATGAAGCCGAAGAACATGGACGAGGTCGTCGAGACCGCCCTGCGCGGGGCGGCACTGTGGGACGAGGTGAAGGACAAGCTCAAGCAGAGCGCCTACGGCCTGTCCGGCGGGCAGCAACAGCGGCTGTGCATCGCCCGGACGATCGCCACCAGCCCCGAAGTCATCCTCATGGACGAGCCGTGCTCGGCGCTGGACCCGATCGCAACCGCGAAGATCGAGGACCTGATGGTCGAGCTGGCCAAGACGTACACGATCATCATCGTCACCCACAACATGCAGCAGGCAGCCCGCGTCTCTCACCGTACGGCGTTCTTCACCGCGGCCGCCGACGAACACGGCCAGCGCACCGGGCGGCTGGTCGAGTTCGACCACACGAACAAGATCTTCGGCAACCCGTCCGACAAACGCACCGAGGCCTACATCACCGGCCGGTTCGGGTGAGCATGATGACCGCCCCGATGATGAACGCCCACGAGCCGGACCGGTCTCCCGCGCGCCGACAGTCTGGCCGGCCGAGCGGGCGCAAGCTCCAGGTCCGCGTCTCGGTGCTGGTCGTCGATCACGGCGACACGATCGGCGAACTGCTGGAAGCCGCGGCCGGCCAGCCACTCGACATCCGCGTGTGCAACGACCCGGCCGAAGCGCTCCTCCAGGTCGGCAGGCTGGGCCCCGACGTCGTCCTGCTCGGCCCCGGCGACGGCCGCCTCGACCCGATCGAGTTCCTCCGCATCGTCCGGGGCGACGACCCGCAACAGGCGGTCATCGTCGGCGCGGACGCCGGCTGCAGCGAGTTCACCAGCCGGGCCAGCGACGCGGGCGCCAGCGCGGTCGTCCCCCGCCCGTACCGGGTGCGGGAACTGCTCGCGTTGATCAACTCGCTCGCCCCAGGGCCGAACCAAGTTGACCTCCGGCCGCTGGCCATCGACCTCGGGCGGCTCAGGGTCGACGGCGCCGTACCCCAGATGTGGCTCGACGGCCGTCAGATCGAACTGCCACCGATGGAGTTCCTGCTGCTCCGGTTCTTCGCCGAACGACCCGGCGCGCTGGTGACGCGTCAGGAAGTCCTCGAGGCAGTCTGGGGAAAGGGCGTCTCCGTGCGCAGCAACACGCTCAACGTACACATCATGCGGCTGCGCAAACGCTTGTCCGACGACGAACGCAACCCGCAGTGGATCAAGGTGATCCGTGGCCTCGGCTACCAGTTCAAGGTGCCACCTACAGCACCAGATGCCGACCAGGACTTCGCCCGATGACAGCGAAGCTGGCCAGCTGCGCGGCAGCCGGCCCACCCGGAGGAGACTAATGCGCGACGTCTATCACCACCAGCTCGACGAGATCCTGGTCGAGCTCGAGTACATGACCCACGCTGTCTCGACCGCCGTACGGCGCTCGACCAGCGCTCTGCTCACGGCACACCTCGGTACCGCCGAAGAGGTGATCGCCGGCGACGCGCAGCTCGACGCCGCAGGCGAGGCGGTCGAGGAGAAGATCTTCGACCTGATGGCCCTGCAAGCACCGGTCGCCAGCGAACTCCGCATGCTGGTCGCCGCCTTGCGAATGGTCGCCGACCTCGAACGGATGGGCGACCTGGCCGCCCACATCGCCAAGATCACCCGTCTCCGCCACCCTGCACCCGCCATTCCCACCGAACTGCACGGCGTGATCCAGGACATGGGCCGAGTCGCTCAGCGCATGGTCGACCAGGCCGGTGATGTCATCAAGAGCCGTGACGTGACTGCCGCGCATCGGATCGAGTCGGCTGACGACGAGATGGACAGGCTCCGCAGCAGCCAGTTCCGTCTCATGATGGACGACTCCTGGCAGCACGGCGTCGAGGTCGCCGTCGACCTCGCGCTGCTCGGCCGCTACTACGAACGGATCGCCGACCACGCGGTCTCGATGGCCCGACGCGTCATCTTCCTCGTCACCGGCCACCTGCCGACCGCTCAGTAACCCAGGGGTAGCCAATCAGGAGGCGCGCACGAGGTTCGCCGCCAGGCGGGGCCGCACACACCGTTACCTGGTCGACACACTCGCAGCGTTGCCCGGCTGATCACGTCAACAGCTCGCCGACAAGATCCTTGACCTGCTGGTGGATCTCATCGCGGATGCGTCGCACCACCGCGAGCGACCGGCCCTCGGGATCCTCGATCGGCCAGTCGAGGTATCGCTTGCCGGGATAGACCGGGCACGCGTCGCCGCACCCCTCGTCACGACGACATCGGCAGCCCTCACGATCTCGTCGGACAGCGGTTTCGGATAGGCGCCGCCGAGATAGACGCCGACCTCGTCCATGGCCGTGACGACGTTGGCGTCCACGAGTGCCACGGGCAACGAACCGGCCGATCTCACCACGACGCGGTCGCCGGCCAACTGGCTCAGGAAGCCGGCGGCCATCTGCGACCTGCCGGCATTGCGGACACAGACGAACAGCACCTCCGAGACACGCCCACGGGTCTTGCCCTCGGCTCTCGCCAGGGCGGTCAGTCGGTCCGCCGCGAAGCTCGCCGTCAGGGACGGCAGAAACCTCCGCACCCGCGACCGGGCAGCCAGCAGGTCATAACTCTCCCCGACGTAGCGCCGAACCGTCGCCGGCGAGAAGACCCCCGTGAAGCGGGTCGCCAACTGGCCCGCGATGTGTTCGAGCTGCCGATCGACCACTGTCGAGCTCAGATCGAACGCCGACCCCGCGTCTTGCCCGGGTACCTGCACACCGAGCAAGGTCGCCAGCTGCGCGACCGCATGATGAGTCGGCCGGTAATAGGTGAACGATTGCCGCCGCTCTCGCGTCAGCAGGTCCGCCTCACAGAGCAGCCGCAAGTGATGACTGATCGTCGTCTGCGACTGGTCGAAGTCCGCGGCGAGCTGCCCGGCGCTCACCTCGCCCGCCGGGTGGGTCAGCACGAGACTCAACAGGCGCAATCGCGTCGGATCAGCGACGGCACGCAGCTGGGCCGCTCGCCGCTCGGCGTCCTCCCGTGACAGCGGCACGACCACCGGCAGCTTCGACATGCGTCTATGCTCACAGCCGTCTATGCACCCGTCAACGGGCCCGCGGTCAGGGGTTCAGCACCTCACAACATGTCGGCTTCGGGTTTCGGCTGGGGACGCTAGGCGGCGGTGGTGCGGTTGGCTTTCTGGAGTGCCTGGGTGATCACGGTGATGTCGTCGGTGTAGCGGGTGTAGCTCCAGTCTTCGATGGCTTGCCAGCGGACGAGTTGGCCGGCTTGTACGGCGGGGAGCCGTTTCCAGGTGGGGATCTTGGCCAGTTGCTCGGTGGTCATCGCGTCGTCCTTGGTGTCGACGAGGATGAGGTCGGCGGGGTACTTGTCGGCGTGTTCGAAGCTGAGCGTCTCCCACAGGGGGTCCTTGCCGGTGGGCTCGATCAGGTTGAGGCCCCAGCTCTTCATTTGCCGTAGAGCGGGGAATTCGGAGGGTTTCGCGACGTACAGTTTCTCGGAGTAGCCGCCGATGGCGAGGACGCGGAGGTCCTTCTTCGCCGCGGCGGCCGACTTGAGTTCTTCGACGGCTCCGTCGAACGTCTTCTTGGCGTCGCTGACCGGCGCGGCGGCGAGATCGGCTCCGAGAGCCTTGGCGAGTTCCTCGAAGCGGGCGATGACCGCGGTCGGGTCTTTGGTGCCGTCGAGGGCGATGACGGGTGCGATGGCGGCAACCTTGTCCTGGACGGTCTTGTCGGCGAAGCCCCAGACCGGGTCACCTTGCTTCGGGCTGTACGCCGTGACGATGATGTCCGGCGCGATCTTCGCCAGCTTCTCGAGCTGAATCTCGCCGTACGCCTTGCCGCCCACGGATTCGATACCGGTCAGGTCGACGCCTTCGAGAAGCTTCGACTTGGCCATGTCGCCGGAGGAGAAGATGGCGGCGGGTTTGAGGCCCAGGTAGTACAGCGCCGCGCCGGCGGTTTCGTAGGCGGCGATCTTGACCGGGCGGCCGGGGCGATTGATCACGCTGCCGCGGTCGTCGGTGAAGCTCCAGGGCTGCGCGCCCTCGGAGGTCGGCTCGTCGTCGGTTCCGCAGGCGGTGAGCAGTCCTGCGGCCGCCAGTACGGCGAGAAACTGCCGCCGCTGAAGGGCGTCGTCGAGATCCGCTACGGCGGGACGAGTCAGAGTTGGCGTGAGCATGCGCGATCTCCCATGGAACATTAGGTGAGCCTAACCTACCAGTGGATGGCCGCTTCGCCATGGCCCCGCGACCGGCACGGTGGGACCGAAGGGATAGTATCGAGATCCGATATCGGGTTCAGAGTCATTGTGGAGGCGGCGTGGGTGAGCATGGCACCGGTGACGAGGAGCCTGGCGACAGGCCGCCGGATTCTGTCTCGGCCGGAGCGGGTGGAGTGCCGCAGCGTGGGTCTGTGCGTGAGATTGCGCTGCTGTTCTTGAAGCTGGGGGTGATCGCGTTCGGTGGGCCGGCCGCGCACACGGCGATGATGCGCGACGAACTGGTCCGTCGCCGCGGCTGGGTGTCCGATGAGCGGTTCGTCGACCTGATGGGGGCGACCAACCTGATCCCCGGCCCGAATTCGACCGAGCTGGCGATCCATCTCGGTTTCGACCGCGGCCGGTGGCGTGGGTTGGTCGCGGCGGGGGTGTGTTTCATCGTGCCCGCGGCGCTGATCGTGACCGAACTGGCCTGGGCCTATATGACCTACGGTGATGCTCCGGCGGTCGAGGGGATCCTGTACGGGATCGTGCCGGCGGTCATCGCGATCATCGCCCACGCGTTGGTCGGCCTGCTCCGGACCGTGATGAAGTCGATCTGGATCGGTGGTCTCGCGGTGGCGGGACTCGTGGCCTACCTGCTCGGCGTGAACGAGTTGATGGTGCTGGCCGCCGGCGCGGTGCTCGCGGCCGCCGCTCACCTGGCCCGCAACCGGCCGGGCCGCGGTCAGTTGCACGGCCTGTATGTCGTCTCCTTCGCGTTGCCCGCCGGGCAGCCGGTGTTCGGTGATCCCAGCGGCGGGCAGCTGGTGCAGTTGTTCGCCACCATGCTGAAGATCGGTGCCGTGCTGTACGGCAGCGGCTACGTGCTGCTGGCATTCCTGCGTGGCGACTTCGTCGACCGTCTCGGCTGGATCAGCGAACAGCAACTCATCGACGCCGTGTCGATCGGCCAGGTCACCCCTGGCCCGGTCTTCACCACCGCCACCTTCATCGGCTACCTCGTCGCCGGCCCGGTCGGCGCGTTCCTGGCCACGGTCGCGATCTTCGTACCGTCGTTCGTCTTCGTCGGGCTGCTCACCCGCCTGACCGACAGGTTGCGCGCGTCGCCGTGGACCTCGGCGCTGCTCGACGGCGTCAACGCGACCGCGCTGGCGCTCATGGCCGGCGTGTCGTACCAACTCGGCCGGACCGCGATCGTCGACCTTCTGACCGCCGCTATCACTGTCATCACGTTGTTGCTGCTCTGGAAGACCAAGCTGAACAACGCCTGGTACATCGCCGCGGGCGCCGTCATCGGTGTCGTCCATGCCCTGGCGTGACCGCCACCGGCGGGAAGCCTGAATGCAGCTTGGTCGACACTCGGTGAGGAGGAGTCGTGGAGCAGGGGTTCACGTTCGAGGAAGTGGTGGTGGAGCGTGACGGCGTCCGTGCCCTGGATCGCTTCTCGGCAGACGTGCCAGGCAGCGGTGTGACAGCGGTGTTCGGGCCGTCAGGATCGGGAAAGACCACGTTGCTTCGGCTCTGCAACCGGCTCGAGGTGCCGACAGCGGGCCGGGTGTTGTTGCGTGGGTCCGAGGTGGCGGGGCTCGATCCGCTGGTACTGCGGCGTACGGTCGGGATGGTGTTCCAGCGGCCGACGCCGTTCCCCGGGACGGTGTCGGACAACCTGCGCGCCGCCCTTCCTGGCGCCACTGATCAGGAGATGGAGCAGGTGCTGGACCGGGTCGCCCTGTCCGGTTCGTGGCTGGATCGCGATGCCACCGCGCTGTCGGGTGGCGAGGCGCAACGGGTCTGCCTGGCGCGGACGCTGATCAAGCAACCGCGGGTCCTGCTGCTCGACGAGCCCACCTCGGCCGTCGACGCCACCGCCGTGGAACTGATCGAGCGGGCCGTCACCGAGTTGGCTCGCGACGGTCTGGAGGTGTTGTGGGTGACCCATGACGCCGAGCAGGTGCACCGCGTCGCGGACCGGGTCCTGCGGATCGACCGGGGACGCTGCAGCGGCCTCGCTCCGGTTGTTCGGCGGGCGGATTCCGGCGAGGTGGGACAGGGCGAGGTGGGGCAGTGAACGGCGACGTGGGATGGGGTGGGCTGGCAACGTCGCTGGCCTTGGTCGGCGTGGCCGCGGCGGTGTCGTTGTGGCAGCGGCTCGGCCTGCACCGGCAAGTGATGTGGGCGGCGGCGCGCGCGTTGGTGCAGTTGCTGCTGGTCGGCGCGGCACTCGCGCTGCTGTTCGAACCGGGCCGGTCGCTGTGGTGGTCCTGGCTGTGGACCGCCGGCATGGTCGCCTACGCCGGGGATGTCGCGCGGCGACGGGCGCCGGAGGTCCCCCGGATCGCGACGCTGTCGATCGCGGCCTTCGCGGTCGCGGCCGCGATCACCCTGGGCGTCGTGTTCGGGCTGCGGGTGCTGCCGCTGGAGAGCCGCACGCTGGTGCCGATCGCCGGAATGATGGTCGGCAACTCGATGACCGCCACCGTGCTCGCGGCCCGACGGCTCGTCGACGAACTGCGCGACAAGCGTGACGAGGTCGAGGCCAGGCTCGCGCTGGGCCAGCCGTCCCGGCAAGCCGCAGTACCGTACGTGCGGGCCGCGTTGCGATCGGCGCTGTCCCCGCAGATCGAAACCACCAAGGCGACCGGGCTGGTCTTCCTGCCCGGCGCGATGACCGGCCTGATCCTGGCCGGTGTCTCACCCGTGCAAGCCGTCCAGGTGCAAGCAGTCGTCATGTTCCTGGTGCTCGCCTCGGTCGCCTCCACCACCGTCGTGGTCACACTCGGGCTCGTCCGCCGGGTCTTCACGCCCGACCACCGCCTCCGCACCCTGCCCCGCCGGCCAGACGCCAACGGCACCAGCAAGTCGCGCTCCAGCAGGTGAGCCGCACGCCACGCTGGGCTGGATCTTCGACCGCGAGTCAGGGCTTCTCGTCGCCGAGGACTTCGCGCGCCAGTTCGGCCAGAGCTTCGCGGTCGTCAGCCAGCGCTTGGCGGCCGGCCTCGGTCGCGCGATACACCCGGCGGGTCCTGCCCTCGACCACCCGCTGATCGGACTCCAGCAACCCGTCGCTCTCCAGCCGGTGCAGGGTCGGGTACAGGGTGCCGGGGCTGATCTTGTAGCCGTGCCGCGCCAGTTCCTCGGTCATCCAGGCGCCGTGGATCTCTTCCTCGGCCGCATGGTGCAGGATGTGCAGCCGCACCGCACCCCGCTGGAACTCCCGCATCCCGATCCACCTCCGGGCCGTGACGAAACCGATATCGGCAATCGATCCTACCTCGCATGCGACCTTCCGGGCGGTCGCTAGTCACCGAACAGGAGCAGCAGGCCGCCGACGGTGTAGCCGACCATGACCAGCACGAGCGGCAGTTGTCCGGCCAGCGCGCCGCGGCGGGGAAACAGCCTGACCGCGCACCACTGCCGTCCTCGATCGACTATCACAGGAGCGGTGCCGGGTCAGTCCGGTTGGCCGTGGCGGTCGGCTCGGTGCGTGAAGTACCGGGTCGGATCTCCCGCCGCGCGTGGACCGGAGTCGAGCCACTCGGCGAAGGCTTGCGGGTCGCGTTGTTCGAGTTCGCCCAGGAGGCTGTCCCGCGCGCTCACCACCGCGAGACGTCCCTGGTCCGTCCGGGCACACGACAGTTCGGTGAAGCTACGCCGCCAAGCCAGGCAGAGCTCCTCGACACTGAGTTCACCGGCACCGCCTTGCGGCTTCGGCCTGGGCACAGCCCCGCTCTTGGTCTCCCCCACGTCTGTGGCCGACCAGACGTCCCGAGGATCCGGCGTCGACTCCGACAGATAGATCACCACAGGTGGCGACGTGCCTGCGATCACCAGGACGAGCAGAAGCGTGGAGGACCCGACTGCTCCGACGTATCCGCACGCTGCCAGGGCCGCGAGAGCCAAACGCAGGGATCCCTCCAGGGCAGACCCGATGAGCGCCCGTGGCTTCAGTCCCTGCGCCAGGCCGATGTGCAGCTGCACCGACGCGTACATGCTCGCGGCGACCGCGAGCACGGCAAGGTTGGCGTCCCAGCTGACGAATACGAACGAGCAGAGCACACCCACGACGGCAAGGAACACAACGCACGCCAGCCAGGCAGTGCGGTAGCGCGAACGGGGGCCGACAACACTCTCGATCACGGCCATTGCACACTCACCGCCGATGCGCCCGCAGACTTCAGCTCCATAGTGCAGCGCAGAATCAGGCCAGTTCAATGGCAGCGGCGAGAGTCCCTGGTACGCCGACGCGCACCAGGGACCGCACTAGTTCAATCGGTTGTGGGATCGGTAATCGCCAGGCCCCAGATGTCGGTGTTGCCGAACGTCGGCGGGCAGTCCGCGGCCTCCCGGGTGTCGTTCCACACCGCGACGCCGGCGGACTCGGTGGCGACCGCGTAGTTGTAGTCGCCCAGGAACTCACTGGTCAGCCCGTTGGCGCATGACGCGCGGGCGTCGCCGCTCGCGCCCCGGTGCAGCGTCGTGAAGGGCCCGATCGACGAGTTCGCATGCCGTACGACGCCCAGCATCGGCCGTGGCGCCGCGGTCGTCGACTGCCATGGCGTCAGGAACGCGTTGTAGGTCAGGTACACGTCCGCGCCGTCGGGTGAGATCGCGACCGCCGGCTGGTTCGCCTCGGGTCGAACTGCCCGATGTTCGTCACGGTCGTGATCGGTCGCGGCCGGCAAAACCCACGGCGAAGGCATCCTCACCACCGCCTCGACCACCTACAGCCCAGCCCCCGGACCCACCCGCGCCCGTCCCCGAACCGACGGCAACCCCCTCAATCACAAGGAGTACCTCCGCCACCTCAGCTGAGACCGCACCCAGAGCCAGCCCCGCGTGCACCCGCGGTCTTACCGTCCGCCTCGGTCGTGTTGCCGAGCGTGCCGAGCACCTGCGCGTGCCGGTGCGGCTGCACCACCTCGATCGGCGCGCGCGCCGCCGTCGGAGGTCAGGACGACGGACCCAGAGCATCTGCATCTCCCAGTTGGCTCAGGATCGGCCGGCATGGATCTCCCCCAATGGATAGTGACAAGCCACACCACGCCGCAGGGCCGGATCGTCGACCGAGCACCGGGCCTGCGCCTGCCAACAGCGAGTCCGGAAATGACAACCGGACGGTGGATTCAACGGGCTGGGCGGCTCACCCTGCAGGACCAGTTCCAGCGGCCGGTGCCGAGCCGATCGATCCGGCTGCGGTACGGCGGCCAGCAGGGCCTTCGTGTACGGATGACGCGGCTGCTCGTACACCTGCTCGTAGCCCCCCTCCTCCACGAACCGGCCGAGGTACATCACGGCGACCCGGTCGGCGATGTGCTGCACCACAGCCAGGTCGTGCGCGATGAAGACGTACGCCAGACCCAGCTCACGTTGCAGCCGCTCCAACAGGTTGATGATCTGCGCCTGCACCGACACGTCGAGCGCCGACACCGGCTCGTCACACACCAGCACCTTCGGCCGCAGGGCCAACGCCCGAGCGATCCCGACTCGTTGCCGTTGGCCACCGGAGAACTGATGCGGCAGCCGCTCCAGGTGATCCGGGTTCAGCCCGACCATCTCCAGGAGTTCGGCGACCGCCGTACGACGCTTGGCGCGCGGCACCACGTCCGGATGGATCTCCAGCGGCTCCTGGACGATCGCACCGATCGTCATCCGCGGATCCAGCGACGTGTACGGATCCTGGTGGACCAACTGGATGTCCCGCCGTGCCTGCCGCAGCCGACGACCGCGCATCAGGTGCAGTGGATCCCCGAGCAGTTCGATCGTGCCGTCGGTCGGACGTTCCATCCCGACCAGCAACTGCGCCAGCGTGGACTTCCCGGAGCCGGACTCGCCGACGATCCCGAGGGTCTCCCCCGCCTGCAACTCCAGATTCACCCCGTCGACCGCGCGCACCAGCCCGCGGCTCAACGGTCCGCCGATGCGATAGGTCCGTCGTACCCCGGAAGCGCGCAGGACGGTGGTCATCAGGCACCTCCTGCGAAGTGGCATCGACCGGAGTGATCGTGCGACACCTGCAGGACTGGTGGACTTGTCTGACAGAGGTCGACCGCCTTGGGACAGCGCGTGCGGAAGGCACAACCGGACGGAAGGTTGCCCGGGTCCGGGGGCTGACCGCTGATCACGCGGAGCGGTTTGCCCTTCTGCTCGGGCCTGCAGATCGAGTCCAGCAATGCCTGGGTGTACGGATGCGCCGGCGCGTCGAACACCTGGTCCGCAGGGCCTTGCTCGACGACGCGGCCGGCGTACATGACCAGGATGTCGTCGGCCATGCCGGCGACCACGCCCATGTCGTGGGTGATCAGCATCAGGCTCATCTGCCGATCGGCCTGGAGTTTCGCGAGTAGCTGCAGGATCTGTGCCTGCACGGTGACGTCGAGCGCGGTCGTCGGTTCGTCGGCGATCAGAATCTCTGGGTCGGCGGCCAGCGCGGTCGCGATCATCACCCGCTGCCTCATCCCGCCGGAGAACTGATGCGGGTAGTCGTTCACCCGGCGGCGCGCGTCCGGAATGCCGACCAGCTCGAGCAGTTCGATCGCCCGCTGCCGCGCCGCCCGTCGCGACATCCCGAGGTGCACGCGGCAGCCCTCGCCGATCTGGTAGCCGACCGGCAGCACCGGGTTCAGCGCGGACAACGCGTCCTGGAAGACCATGCCCACCTGCGCGCCACGGACAGTGCGACGTTCCTCCGCGGGCAGCTGCAGGATGTCGCGACCGTGCAGAACGACCTGCCCCCGGCTGACCCGCCCGACCCGGGCCGGCAGCACGCCCATGATCGCTCGCGCGGTCGCGCTCTTGCCCGATCCGGACTCACCGAGGACGGCCAGAGTCCGGCCAGGGCGCAACGCGAGATCAACGCCATCCACTGCGACGCCCCAGCCGCGAGCAGTCCGGAACTCCACACTGAGATCCGAGACCTCGAGCACCGGACCGGCGAGCGTTGCGTCAGGCAAGGAGTCCATCGTCTTCATCGCGACCTCGGATCGAAGGCGTCTCGCAAGGCGTCGCCCAGCATCACGAACGCCAAGACGGTGACGGACAGGAACAACGACGGGAACAACAACAGATGTGGATGCTCGCGGAACGAGTCCTGCGCCTGGTTCAGCTGCACACCCCACGAGATCGACGGCGCCCGCAGGCCGACCCCGAGGAACGTCAGCGCCGACTCCGCGGTGATGATCCCGCCGATGCCGAGGCTGGCCACCGCCAGGATCGGCGCGAACGAGTTCGGCAGCACGTGCCGCACGATCACCCGGACCGGCCCGGCCCCGAGACCGCGAGCCGCCTTGACGAAGTCCAGGTCGACCGTCGCCAGGGCCGCCGAACGCATCAGCCGCGTCATCCCCGGCCAGGCGAACAGGATCAGCACCGCGGACACCACCACGACGTTGCGCTGATGCAACGTGTTGAGGATGACCACCTGCCCGACCAGCGCCGGGAAGCCGAAGAAGATGTCCATCGTGCGACTCACCACCGCATCCACGACGCCGCGGTAGTACGCCGCTAGGCACCCGAGTACCAACGCGATCAGCACGCAGCCGGCCGTGACGGTGAAACCGATCGTCACCGAGGACCGCGTGCCGTACACGACGTTGCTGTAGAGATCACAGCCCTGGATGTCGAACCCGAACGGATGACCCGCGACCGGCCCGGTACCGCTGTTGCCGAGATCGCAGGCCCGCGGATCGGTCTGGGTGAACAGCCCTGGTACGGCGGCCACCAGCAGGACCACCAGCACCACGCCCGCCGGAATCACGATCCTCGGTTTGCGCAGCAGCCGGCGCCGTCGTACCGGGACGGTGGCGACGGTCGGGGTCTCAGCGGCGGCCGGCAAGGCTGATCCTCGGGTCGAGCAGGCCGTAGACGATGTCCACGAGCAGATTGACGACCAGGTAGACGAGCACCAGCAGGCTGCAGACCCCGACCACGACCGGCCCGTTCTGCTGCGAGATGCCGTTGAAGACGACATACCCGAGACCGGGGATGTTGAAGATGCCCTCGATCAGCACCGTGCCGCTGACCATGTAACCGAGGCTGAGCCCGAGAACCGACACCACCGGGACGAGCGAGTTCCGCAGGATGTGCCGGATCACGATCATCCGGTGCGGCAGCCCTTTCGCGATCGCGGTGTCGACGTAGTCGGCGTACCGGTTCTCGATGATGCTGGCCCGGGTCAGCCGGACCAGCTCCGGGATCCCGAACAGCGCGAGAACCGTTGCCGGCATCAAGTAACTGGCCGGCCAGCCCTCCCGCACACCGGAGGTCGGGAACCAGCCCAGGTTGACACCGAACACGATCTGGGCGACGTACGCGATCACGAAGTACGGCAACCCGACGACCACAGTGGTCGCGCTGAGCACCACCCAGTCGACCGCGCCGCCCTGCCGCATCCCGGCGTACGTGCCCAGCGAGATGCCGACGACCGCCATGATCGCCCACGCCGTCAGCCCGAGTTGCAACGTGTATGGCCAGGCCTGGGCGACCAGGGCGGAGACCTCGTTTCCTTGCAGGTCGATGCCGAGGTCGCCGCGGACCAGGCCGCCGAGGTAATGGCCGTACTGCGCCCAGAGGGGCTGGTCGAGATGGAACCGTTCCCGCAGTGCGTCCTCGACCGATGGCGACAGCACCTGTCCCGGACCGGCCAGCGCCTTGATCGGGTCACCCGGCAAGGCATAGACCGCGGCGAAGATGAGCAGCGTCGTACCGAGAACGACCGGGACCATGCCGGCCAGCCGGCGGATCACATAGCCGGTCATCGTCAGCCCGCCTTGACGACCGCCAGCCGGGCGCCGCCGAGGACCTCCGGCACCACGTCGCTCACCCGGTCGGAGTGGACCAGACCACCGATCGGCCAATAGAGCGGAGCCACCGGTACGTCGGCCAGCGCCTGCTCGGCCGCCTGCTTGGCGAGCCCGGCGGTGTCCTTACTCGACGCGGCCTGACCGAGCAGTCCGGAGAAGGCCTTGGAGTCGTAGCCGGTCACGTTGAGCGAGGCGCCGGTCGAGAACATCTGGTCGGCCATCGCGTAGATGTGCGGGTACGGCGAACCGGAGTACAGCAGGCTCGGACCCTTGACCGCCTTACCGTCGAACCCGTCGTACAGCTGGGCGATCGGCTGCGCCTCGAAGGTGACGTTGGCGATGCCGAGGTTCGTCCGCAACTGGTTCGCGATTGCCTGCAGCACCTTCTCGTTGGTCGGGTCCTGGTAGGTGTAGAGCACCAGCGGGCCGTTCCAGCCACCGGCCGCCTGCAGCGCCGCCTTGGCCTTCTGCGGGTCGAAGGTGCAGCTCTCGCACTTCGCGTCACCACCGCCAGTCAGCGTCGGCGGCGCGAGACCGGTCGCGGCCTTCGCGTTGCCGGCCAGCAGCGACTTCACGATCGCGTCGCGGTCGATGGCCAGCGAGATCGCCTTGCGGAGCTCGGGGTTGGCGAACCGGCTGTCGTACAAGGGGAAACTCAGGTAGACGATCGCCGGGTACTGGACGTCGACGACCTGCTCGGGAGTGTCCTTCTTGGCCTTGGCCAGATCCGCGCCGTCGAGCAGCGCGAGGTCGATCGTGCCGGCCTGGAAGTCGGTGTAGATCGCGCCGTTCTGCTGGTACACGTGCAGGTCGACACCGGCCGCGGCAGCCTTCGTTCCGGCATAGCCGTCGTACCGCTCCAGCTTGATCTCCTGAGCCCCGGCCTCCCAGCCACTGGTCTTGAACGGACCATTCCCGATGGGGTGCGTGGCGAAGGCCTTCAGGTCCTTGGCTGCGCTCTCCGGCAACGGGGCGAACGCTGACTGCGACAGGATGTACGGGAGCAGCGCGTTGGGCTTGTTCAGGGTGAGCTTCAGCGTCGAGTCGTCGACGACCTGGACGCCGGACAGCGTCTTCACGGGTTGCGTGCCTTTCGCCGGGTTCATCGCGGGGTAGCCCTGGAAGATCGCCATGCTGGCGTTGCTGCTGAGTGCGTTCGCCGCGAGAGCGGTGGCGTTCCAGGAGTCCGCGAACGACTTGGCGGTGACCGGGCTGCCGTCGTGGAACGTCCAGCCGCTCTTCAGCTTGACCGTCCAGTTCACGTTGTCGGTCGACTCGATCGATTCGGCGACCAGCATCTCCAGCTTGCCGCTCTGACCGTCGACCCGGGTCAGCGGCGACCAGAGCGCGTAGGCGACGTAACTGCTGCCGCTGCTGCCCGGCGTCAGGTTCTTGACGAAGAACGTTGGGACGCCGACCGAGAACGCCCCGTCGGCGTCACTGGGGGAACTGTTGCCGGCACAACCGGCGAGGATCAGGCCGAACGCGGCGAGGACTCCCCCCAGGCGACGCAGTCGGCGCGGTCGAGATGTGTTCATGGTGTGATGTCCTCCCAGGCTCGGTCGGCAACATCCTGCGCGCGACCGGGGATCCGCAACCTTATCGGAGAGACCAGAAATGGCTTCGCCGACGTTGTCGACACCGACAACCCACCCGTGCGTCGACCAGGCGGTGGGCTGGCTACGCCGGCCCGGGCGCTGCTGCCCGGCCTCTCGGTGCTCTCTGCACCTTCCGAGCACGGAGGACACCTTCGATGAACCAGAGCTTGTCGGTCAGGCTGTTGCGCGCAGCAAGCGGCGCGTCCAGCCTGGCCTCGATCCGGCGAGCACGCTCGAGGAACTCGTCATCGATGCCGAAGCTCGGGAACGTGTGGCCGACGATGTTGCGAAGCGACGCCGAGGATGTGTCTGCGAGCAACTCCGGCAACGCGGCGAGGTACTGCGCCGCGAACGGCCGCAGCAAATCCTCCTGTCCCGGTTGCCACAGGGCATCCGCCAGTTGCCGCACGATCGATACGGGCAGTTGGCGGTCGCCGAGTATCCGCTCGAGCGCGGCCGCCTTGGCCGCGGTCTCAGGGCAGGCCGCGCGCACGGCTGCCGCCCGGGCCGTCGTGTCGGGCTTCGGATCGCGGTCAAGCTGCGCAACCACCATGTCCTCGGTAAGCCGCCCCAGCGCCGCGAGCCGAGTCAAGGCTGCCCAGCGCAGACTCTCGTCGGCCGTTGGCAGCAGTTCTTGGAGTGCGGCGAGCTGCTCCTCCGATGTAGCGGACTGGGCAAGGCCCAGCGCCAGCGTTCGCCGCATCTCCGTATCCGTGCCTGCGGCGTAGGCGGTCACGCAGCCGCCAGCCACCTCTTGCAACGCCTCGTCGCGAGCGTGGGCAGGCGAGAAAACAGTGGCGGCCTCAACGGCGACAGCCAGCAGTTGGCTCACCGCCGCCGCGTCCGGATCAATGAGCACGCAGCGCATGGCGACGCGGACCAGGTCGGCCGCGGCCAGCTGGCCGTCGAAGACCATCCCGCGCAATGCGGTCAAGGCAACCGCGCGCGACAGTGACGTCGGCAGCGTGTGCGCGCCGGCGATCAGGCCACGCGCCGACGTGTCGTCGAGGCGGACCTTCGCGAACGTCAGGTTCCCGTCATTGGGCAACAGCACTGCCGCCGGCCGCGCACTCGCCAGCGCCTTGACAGTGCTCGTCGGCGCGGTGAGGTCCAGCTCGATCGTCTCCCTGAGCTCCAGTGCGTCGCCGGATGAGTTGTCGTAGATGCCCAGCCCGATGCGGTGCGGGCGTGGACCGCCACCGCCGTACTGCCGGACACTCACCTCGCCGTAGCGGCCAGCTCGTACCGGTGCGACGACCTCGAGCGTGTTGACGCCGGCCCGGTACAGCCACTCATCGGCCCACGCGCGCAGGTCGCGGCCACTGGCTTGCCCGACCTCGTCGAGCAAGGCACCCAGGTCGGCGCTCTGCCAGGCGTAGCGCTTGAAGTAGCGCCGCAGTCCGTCGACGAACTGGGCCTCGCCGACCCAGGCGACCAACTGGCGCAACACACTGGCGCCCTTCACGTAGGTGACCATGTCGAAGTTCGCCTCGGCGGCATCCACGTCCACGATCTCGACGGCGATCGGGTGGCTGGTGACCGACTCGTCCGCGGAGTAGGCCCGCGCCTCCCGGGTCATCAGGAACCGCATCCACGGATCGGTGCTACCGGCGAGGGAGCAGGCCGCCCAGGTACCCGCCCACGTCGCGAACGATTCGTTCAGCCACAGCCCGTCCCACCAGGCTGGGGTGACCAGGTTGCCGAACCACATGTGCGCCATCTCGTGCAGCAGTACCGAGGTGCGCCGCGCCCGCTGTGCGTCGGTCGGCGCGGAGCGGTAAAGCGCGCCGTCGCCCCACGTGACGCAGCCGAAGTTCTCCATGGCGCCGGGCTGGTCCGGGAGGAACACATAGTCGTAGGAGACGGACGGGTAGGGCAGCCCGAATTCGCGTCCGAAGAACTCCAGCCCCTGGCGGGTGAGGTCGATCAGCTCGCCTGCGTCCCGTTCGAGCAGCGCGGCGAGCGACTGGCGGGCGTGCAGCCGGATCGTCACGTCGTCGGCGTGCCCGCTGACGACATGGAACGCTCCTGCGCACAGGGCGACGACGTAGGTGGCGAGCGGTGGCGTCTCGGTGAAGGTCCAGGTACGGGTGCGGGAGTTGTCCGCGACCAGGCAGGCGACGCCGTTGCTGACGCAGGTCCACGCCCGCGGGACGACGGCGGAGATCGTGAAAGGTGCCTTGAGGTCTGGCTGGTCGAAGCAGGCGAACGCGCGGCGCGCGTCGTAGGGTTGGAACTGCGTCCATGCGTAGACAGTGCCGTCGCTGGAGTCGACGCTACGGGACAGCCCGCGACCGCTGCCGGCGTCGTGGGTCGACTCGACCAGGAGGACGTTGTAGCCGGACAGCCCCGGCAACTCGACGCGCTCGCCGTGGACCACAGCCGAGGGGTCGAGCTCAACCCCGTTGAGCTGCACCCGGTCCACGGTGCGCGAAACCAGGTCTATCCACGTGCTCGCACCCGGTTCGTCGCAGAGGAACCGAACCACGGACCGCGCGCGGAACGCACCAGTGTCCGCGAAGTCGCCGAGGTCGAAGCGAAGGTCGTAGTGTGAGACGGTGATCAGCGCGCAGCGCTGCCTCGCCTCGTCGGCCGTCAGAGTCACGCCGGCTTCGCTCCGTCCGTAACCTACTGCGGTCTCAGCACTGGTCGGCATCGCTCAGCACACGCAGCACATTGCCTCCGGCGACGGCGCGCAGCTCGGCACTGCTCCAGCCCCGGCGCGCCAGCTCGGTGAGTAGCGCCGGATAGCAGGAGACGTCGTCCAGACCCTGCGGCATCACACCGACACCGTCGAAGTCTCCGCCTATACCGACGTGCTCCACGCCCATCACCGCGCGCGCATACTCGACGTGGTCAGCCACCTGACTCAGGGTCGCAGCAGGCTGCGGGTGCGCGGCGGCCCACTCCTTACCGCGGCTCGCGGCTTCGGCGTACCAGTCCGACACGTCCTGCGCGACGAACTGCGGGACGAAGGTGATCATGCACACGCCCCCGTTGTCCCGCAGCCGGAGCAGAACATCGTCGGGCACGTTTCGCGGATTGTCGGTCAACGCCCGGCACGACGAGTGGGTGAACAGCACAGGGACAGTGGTGACGTCCAGCGCTGCGTGCATCGTCTCGGTCGCGACATGAGACAGGTCGACGAGCATCCCGATCTCGTTCATCGTGCGCACCACCTCGCGGCCGAATTCGCTGAGGCCACCGACCACGCGCTCGTCGGTCGAGGCGTCCGCCCAACCGACGTTCTTGGCGTGTGTCAGCGTCAAGTAGCGAACTCCCAGCAGCCGCAGTGTGCGCAGCACCGACAGTGAGTTGTCGATGCAGTGTCCGCCCTCGGCGCCGAGGAGCGACGCGATGCGCCCGTCCGCGAAGGCCTTGCGGGCCTCGTCGGCAGTGGTGGCCAGCCGCAGATGCTCCGGATAGCGTTCGCACATCCGACGGACCAGGAACACCTGTTCCAGGACCGCCGAGACCGCGTCCGGACCCGACAGCGCGCACTCGACGAAGACGGACCAGAACTGCCCACCGACCCCGCCGGTGCGCAACCGCTCGAGATCGGTGTGCAGGGTCGGCTGCGAACGAGCCACGTCCAGCCGGTCCAGGTCGCGCTCCGCTCGCTTCCACAGCACCCACGGCAGGTCGTTGTGGCCGTCCACCAGTGGCGATTCGCGCAGGAGGGCAAGTACCTGATCGTCGACGTCACGCATGCCGCCCAGCCTGACCTAGGCGTCGAGGGGCCCGCATCGTGCAGATGGCCAATGATGAGCGAGCAATCTTGCGGCCCTCCATGATGAGCCGACCGCGCAGGTGCGCATAAGGCGTCATCGCTCACGGCAGCCAGACGAGGTCACCGAAACGACCGACGCCCGCGCCGGGGTCGAAGCGGTAGATCTCGCGCCCGCCGAGGTAGGCGGTGACGACACGGTGCCGCGGGTCGAGCGGGTCACCCGACCAGAGGCACAGGTCAGCGTGCTTGCCCGGTTCGAGCGACCCGATCCGGTCCTCGACGCCGAGGATCCGGGCCGGCTCGATCGTCAGCCCGGCGAGCGCGGTGTCGCGGTCGAGACCCTCGCGGACCGCGAAGGAAGCCTGGTGCGCCAGGAACTGCACCGGGACGGTGCCCGCGCCGGTGGTGAACGCGATGCGCACGCCCGCGGCGGCGAGCCTCTGTGCCGTCTGCAGCGAGCGGTTCTTCATCTCGACGCCGCGCCGGTTCACCGTCAACGGACCGACGACGACCGGGATGCCGCGTCCGGCGAGCTCGCCGGCGAGTCGGTCCGCCTCCGTGCCCCGGTCGATCACCAGCCGAAGACCGAACTCGTCGGCGATGCGCAGGGCCGTCGCGATGTCATCGGCCCGATGTGCGTGCTGTCGCCACGGGATCTCGCCCCGCAGCGCCGCGGCGAGTGCGGCCTGCTCCGAACCCTCCGCCGCATCCGGATCGTCCAGCCGGCCGCGTGCGGCGACGAGCGCGGCGCGGATCACGGCGGCGACGCCCATGCGCGTGATGGGAAACGTGTCGTCGGTGCGCTTTGGTTGCTCGCCCAGCGCGGCGCGCACGCCGCACGGGTCACGCAGGACCATCTCGTCCACTGTTGTGCCCCAACAGCGGATCGCGACGCTCTGCCCGCCGATGGGGGCGCGGGTAGACGGGTCCACGCCTGCCGCGAGGACACCACCGGAGATCGCGTCCTGCAGGCCGAGGTCCGACGGCGACACCGCATCCCGCGCCCGCAGGCCGGCGTTCGCCGCGCTCGCCGGTTCCGCCGCGTCGGCGCCGGACCAGCCGTTGGCCTCCTCGACAATGCCCAGCCGGGTGTGCGCATCGACCAGTCCGGGCAGCAGCCACCGCCCGGTCGCGTCGACCCGCGACAGGTGCGCGGGAACGGAGTCTGCCGTACCGACGGATTCGATCCGGCCGCCCGCGACGATCACCGCACCGTTGTCGATCACCGCACCGGTGATCGGCATGACGCGCGCGCCGACGATCGCGAACCGCTCAGGCATCATGGCCCCACGTGGGGGTAAGAAGTTGCAGCGCGTCGGCGATCCCGCCGCGCCAGCAGTTCGCGTCGTGGCCGCCGTTGTATTCGCGGTAGTGCACCTCGTTTCCCTTCGCCTCGAGCACGTCGCGCAGGTGGCGGCTGGTGGGGACCATTGTCGGCCCCTCCTGCAGCCCGATCTCGAGGTAGAAGCGCACCGGACGATGATCAGCGACTGCGTACTGCCGAGCCACCCACTCGGTCTCAGCCTCGGCTGTGCCGACCGGCGCCCACCAGAACGAGCCGGAGTGGATGCTGGCGTTGCCGAAGAGGTGCGGGATGCGCAGCGCGGTGAACGCTGCCGCCAGCCCGCCGTAACTCTGCCCCTGGATCAGGGTGCGCCTGGGGTCGTCGGTGACGTGCCACCGCTCGCGCACCCAGGGCAGCAACTCCTCGGCGAGCATGCGTGGGAAGTCCTCGTTCAGGGTCAGCTCGCGCGCACGCGTCCGGAAGTCCAGCGTATCGACCAGAACGGTGACCAGCGGGGGGATGCGCTCCGCGTCCAGGAGGTTGTCGAGCGTCGGCGCGATCGGCAGCACCTCGGCCCAGATCCGGCCGTCCAACAGCACGGCCAAGCCGTACGGTGACGACGCCGACTCCTCGTAGCCATGCGGCGTGTGCACCCAGACACGCCGGGTGTTGTCGAAGATCTTGCTGGTGAACTGCACACGGCGGACGGTTCCGGCGCGAACACCCTCGCGCGGGGCCGCCCAGGGCTGCGGCGGGCAGTCCGGAAGTTCCAGAACCGAGAAGCGCCGCTCGACCGAGACCGGGTCACCGGCGATCTTGGGGAGGACCAGGGACTTCGGGTTGAACGGGTCGGGACGGAAGGTCTTCTCCCGGTCGGTGACCTCGGGCGTCCCCTCGCGGGGCAACGGGGTCATCGGGTCGTTCGGCGAGATGACGTAGCGCCCGCGCATGTCCGCCCGCACCCGGTACGTGCGGTACCAGACGTCGGTCCCCGGCACGTGCTCGAACGCGTTGCCGGGGATGTCCCACCACACCGCGGGTCCGCCGAAGACGACGACGTTCTCGGCGCAGCCCGTCTCGTCCCGCCAGACGAAGGTGACCAGCCGGAAGCCCGGCTCTTCCTCGATCGGCTCGACCAGCGGAGCCCCGCGCTCGGCGCATTCATCCCAGAACCGGGCGGTCGCGTCCTGCACGCCGACCGCGACATCCGTGCGCAGTCGCTCGATCCGCGGACTGCGCAGCTCGTCACGACTCATCGGCCGGCAGCCTGCCGTGCGGTCGCGAGCATCGCCGCGTACTGCGTCGCGACCAGCGAGCGGATCGGCAGGGGTTCGGCCGGCGTCGCCTGCTCGGCCAAGGCGCACCATCGCTCGTAGCTGTCCGCGAGTCGCTCCCGCTCGCTGCGGATCGTCGGCGTCCCGTTGCCGACGGCCAACTCGCCGTCCAGGGCGCGCAGCAGCATCCCGCCGTAGCGTAGCCGGAAACTGTGCACGACGTCGGCGCAGGACGTGACCTCGGCCATGGTCGCGGGCCGTTGCGCCGACGCCTCGTCGGCGCGGCGTGAATTGCTGTCCGGCATCCGCGACAGTGCCGGGATGAAGTAGCGGCTCGCCCGCACGAAGGGCGAGTTCGTCGACAGCTGCGGACCAACCGCTTCCAGGACGTCGGTCGTGAGCGCCAGGAACTCGCGCAGCCCCTCGCCCTGCTGCCGTATCGCCGTCGCGTAGCTGGTGTCGGTGGGCGTTGTGTCGTCGGCTGTCGGGTCCGACCAGTACGGCAGCTCGCCGATCAGTGTCAACGTGCCGTACTGCGACGCGTACTCCGAGCTCGTAGCCCCGCAGCGCAGCCCGGAGGGGTCCTCTCCGATGCTCTCGCGGTAGTCGTACATCCGGTCGGTACGCATCTCCGGGAAGATGCCGTCGGCCAGGCTGACCATCGACGGCGACTCGGGCTCGCCGTGGTGCAACGGCAGGCCGAGGTGGGCCGGAATCGCCTGCAGCGTCGGGTACAGCTCGGTCACCGGCTGGGACAGGTAGTAGTAGACGCCGCCGAGCTCGGTGTTGTGCAGCGAGCACATGAACGCAGGCCGGGTCCGGTCGATCAACCGCATCAAACCCAGCGTCTCGGGCAGGACGTCGTCGAAGTAGGCCCGCTTGTACTGGAACGGGAACGTCCACTCGATCTGCTCGCGCCCGGCGGGGCGGTAGAAATGCCGCGCGTAGTGGGTACGGGTGAACGGCCCCGCGAACCAGCCCTCGTTCAGCCGCGTGCCGTCCGGATCGATACAGCCGACGATGTGCCAGGTCAGGTCGAACGATGCGCGCAGGACCGCGTCTGCGCACAGCCGCCGAGCCAGGTGCAGCGCGCTGAGCCCGCCGATCGGCTCGTTGGGGTGAGGAAACGCGAAGACGACCGCATGCCTGCCGCCGCCGGCGATGGTGAGCGACTCGATCGGCTCGCCCAGCCGGGACGTCCCGATTCGGCGTAGCTGCGCGAGGTCGGGGTACTCGGCGCGGATTGCGCGCATCGCGTCTACGATCTCGTCCACCCCGGCGAATGCGGAATACGACGGCACGGCCTCGATCTCGGCCTTCAACCACGAATCGATCACGGCTGGTCCTGTTTCGCCGGGCCTAGCGGCAGCCCGCTGATGAACACTGTCCGCGGCCTCGCAATGCGTTGACTCATGGCTGGCAGTCTTTCAGCCGGTTCCGCTGCTGCGCTCTGTGCGACTCGACAACGTCGCCGGTCTCGCATGCTCGAACTCGACGATGATCAGGACGCCGGCAGCGTGACAACCTCACTCCGAGCCGACTCGGAGGTACATCCACGTGGATTCCCAACCACTGGCCGTCATCGGCGGCCGCGTCGTGCCAGTACGCGGGCCGGTGATCGACGGCGGAGTGGTCCTCGTCGCGGACGGCCGCATCAGCGCGATCGGAGACGCCGGGCTGCCGATCCCGTCCAATGCGCGAGTAGTGGACGCAACAGGACGCTGGGTGCTGCCCGGCATCGTCGACGCACACTCGCACATCGGCACTCTGGAGGACGGCGCCGGTTGGGCCGGCGACGATCACGACGAGTCCACGGACCCAGTGACCGCACGCATCCGCGCGCTGGACGCGATCAACCCGGCTGACCCGGCGATGCGCGACGCGGTCGCCGGCGGTGTGCTCGCGGTCGGGGTCAACCCGGGTTCGTCCAACCCGATCGGCGGACAGAGCATCGCACTGCGTACGCACGGCGCCACCGTCGACGAGATGGTGCTCGCCGCGCCCTGCGGGCTGAAGTCCGCGCTCGGCGAGAACCCGAAGAAGGCCTACGGCGACAAGCACCGGCTACCGAGCACCCGGATGGGAACGGCCGCCGTCATTCGCCAGGCGCTCACCCGCGCCCGGGCCTATCTCGCCCACCCGCCGGAGTCGACTGACCTGGACCTCGAAGCAATCGCGATGGTCCTGCGCCGCGAGATCCCCTGGCGCCAACACGTGCATCGCACCGACGACATCGCCACAGCACTGCGGATCGCCGACGAGTTCGGCTACCGCCTGGTGATCGACCACGGCACCGAGGCTGCCGGGCTTGCGGCCGAACTGGCCGCGCGCGGCATCCCGGTCATCCTCGGCCCGCTCATCGTCGCCCGCTCCAAGAACGAGCTGCGCAACCGGTCCCTGCGCACCGCCGGCATCCTGGCTGCCGCGGGGGTGAAGGTGGCGATCGCGACCGATCATCCGGTCGTCCCGGTACAGTTCCTGCCCTACCAGGCCGCGCTCGCCGTCCGCGACGGGTTGGACCCCACGGTCGCGCTCGAGGCCCTGACGATCAACCCGGCCGAGATCCTGGGGGTCGCCGACCGGATCGGCTCGCTGGAGCCGGGCAAAGAGGCCAACCTCTGCATCTGGACCGGGGACCCGCTTGACGTGATGCAGCGCGTCGAGGCCGCCTACGTGGGCGGCCATGAGGTATACCGGCACAATCCTACAATGGAGCAGTGGTGAGTTCTGCGGGAGCGACGAGCAACGCCAGGGATCCGGTGGACGGTCCTGCCTGGCGCGGCAGAACTACACTCGGCAAGCTGCTGGAGACCCTGGGGCCGCTCGTCCTGCACCTGGAATTCGCGCCGCACGGCGACGACGTCCACGTCGGCGAGCCGGTGATCCACGACCTCGGTGAACGGGTACAGGACCAGGCCGATGGTGTGCTGCTCATCGTCGGCGGCGCTCCGGACGACGACGCGACGCTGGACGCCATCAAGCAGGCCGGCGCCGCCCGCTACGCCACGGTTGTGCTCAAGGCGCGCGGCCGAGACCTCGCTGCGGCCGCGCAGACAGCGCAGGAGGCCGACATCGCTCTTCTGGTCGCGCCGGACGACATGCCCTGGCGGCACCTGGACGCGCTGATCACCGCGGCGGCCGCGGCCGACCCGGGCCGGGACAGCTACGCCTCGGTTGGTGTCGGCGACCTGTTCGCGCTGGCCAACGCGATCGCGTACAGCGTGGGCGGCGCCATCACGATCGAGGACCCACAGGGGCACGTCCTCGCGTACTCCAACCTGCCGCACCAGCACATCGACGTGACCCGCCAGCAGGGCATCCTCGGGCGGATGACGCCGGACCGTCCCACCAACGACGCGCACTACCAGCGGGTGTGTCGAGCGGACGGGCCGGTGCGCTTCAAGAACCCAGACCCGGAGCACAGCCCTCGCCTGGCGACTGCGGTACGCGCGGGACCTCAGGTCCTGGGCACGCTGTGGGCAATCGACGGCACGCCGCCATTGGGTGAGGGCGCCGCGGAGGCCCTGGAAGAGGCAGCAAAGGTCACCGCGCTGCACCTGCTACGGGCTCGCGCGCACCGCAACCCGGATCGCTGGAGCCGGGTCGAGGCATTGGCGTCGCTGCTGGACGGCGGCACCACTGGGCGGATCGCGGCCACCCAACTGGGCATCGCCGTCGACACCCCAACGTGCGTGCTGGCGATCGCCCATACCCCCGACGGCGAGTCGTCCGGGCTGCGCAGCGCCCGCATCGTCGATCTGGTGAGCCTGTACTGCGAGGCGTGGCACCCACAGGCGCTGTGCACAACGGCGGGCGACCTGGTGTACGCACTGATCCCCACCCGAACCGACCCGCGCGCACACCAGCGAGTGACGAAGTTCGCCGAGGACGTGGCCACGACGGTGCACCGCACGGCCGGGCTGGTTCTGCACGTCGGTATCGGCACGCCGTCCCTGCGGTTGGACGAGGTCCCGGCCGGGCGTCGCAGCGCGGACCGCGTGCTGCGCGCACTCGCCGCGGACGTGGACCAGATCCGGGTCGCGACGGTGGACGAGGTTCGCAGCCGGGTGCTACTGCTGGCGCTGGCCGAACGCGGAGTCGCGACGATCGACCTGCCGCCCGACCCGGTCGCGAGGATCATCGAGCACGATCAGCAGCATGACACGGCCTACGCTCAATCGTTGCTGGTGTTCCTGGACGCGTTCGGTGAGGCCGCTCGTGCGTCCAGCGAGCTCGCCGTGCACGAGAACACGCTGCGCTATCGCATTCGACGAATACAAGAACTGTTCGCGCTCGACCTGGACGATCCGGACACCCGCCTCGTCACCTGGTTGCGGTTGCGTATGTGCCAGTTCGGCCCGCCGCAGTAGCCGCGCCGGACCCGACGCTGTCGGCGGACACAACGCCACGGCGCCCTTTTGCACGGTCTCCACGATGCTGCGGTGCTCGCCTGCCATCTAGCGTCTGAAGGCAGCGTCTCCACCATTCTTGTACCTGGAGTTCCCATGCTCGAACAGCCGGTCTATGCGCTCGGCCCGCCGGCCGCAGTACGCAATCTCGTGCACGCCAATGCGTGGGCGTTGCTCGCCAGCGCCAACGGATCGGAGCCGCCGGTCATCTCGCACCTGCCGGTGCTGCTCGATCCTGACGAGTCCGACGCCACCGTGCTCGGCCACCTTCCGCGCGCGGACGCGGACCTGCATCGGCTCGGCGAACGGGATGTGGTGATCGTCGTCGAAGGGCCGAACAACTACATCTCGCCGAGCTGGTACCAGGACGGGCCCTACGTGCCGACGTGGAACTACGCGGTAGCACATCTGCACGGCCGTCCGGAGGTGTTCGGAGACACCGATACCTATCGCGTCCTGGAGTTGACCGTCGAGCACTTCGAATCTGCTCGGGAGACGCCATGGCGTCTGGACTCGGTCGACGATTTCGCGCACTCGATCGCGCCGTACGCTGTCGGTTTCCGGCTCCGTCCCACGCGCGTGGCCAGCAAAGGCAAGCTCAGCCAGGACAAGCCGGCCGCGGTGGTCGAGCGGGTTGTCGATGCGCTGGACCGCGATCCAGTGCACGCGAACCGCCGGCTCGCGCAGCTGATGCGGGACTGGCTCGCGATCAACCGGTCGGCCTCATGACGACGATGCTTCAGGCAATCCCGCTGCGAGACGTCCGCAGTTCTCGCGCACTCGAGGCCCGCGGCGGGATTCGCCAGCCGGCCGGGTGCGACGATCCGGACTCCTGCCGGGCTCTGCCGTCGTGACGACCCAACCTACCGGTGCCGGCGCTTCGCATCGCGCATCGGCCGACGCGAGCAAGCCCGTGCTGCACGAGAGGGCTGAGCGAGAGGCTGACGAGCTGTGCTTCCGTTCCGCTCGAGAGCTGGCCAACGACGTGGCTGCGCGGCGCCTGTCTGCAACCGAGGTGCTGCACGCCCATCTGGACCGGGTCGAGCGGGTGAACCCCGCGCTGAATGCGATCGTCACTGTCGTCGCCGACCAGGCACTCGGGCAGGCCAGGCGGCTCGATGACCGTGCAGCCCGCGGCGAACCGGTCGGGCCGCTGGCCGGTCTGCCTATCGCACATAAGGACACCCACGAGACCGAGGGAATCCGTACCACCTACGGCTCTGGCCTTTACGCCGAGCACTTCCCAGACTCCGACGAACTTGCTGTGAGCCGGATCCGGCAGGCGGACGCCATCACGTTCGGCAAGACCAACGTGCCCGAGTTCGCCGCTGGCTCACACACGTTCAACCGGATCTTTGGCACCACTGCGAACCCCTATGCGCTCGGCCGGTCCGCCGGAGGCAGCAGTGGCGGCGCTGCTGCCGCGCTCGCGGCCGGGCTGCAGCCGATCGCGGACGGCAGCGACATGGGCGGCTCGCTGCGCAACCCCGCTTCGTTCTGCAATGTCGTTGGTCTGCGCCCGTCACCGGGCAGGGTCCCCTCCTACCCGTCGATGTGGCCATGGTCGACCCTGTCCGTCCAGGGCCCGATGGCGCGGTCGGTCAGCGACGTCGCCTTTCTGCTATCGGTGATGGCCGGTGACGACCCCCGGTCTCCGATCGCCCTCACCGACAACCCATCGGCGTTCGCCCGTCCGCTGGACGCAGACCTGACCGGTGTAAGGGTTGCGTGGGCGCCCGACCTCGGCGCCGACGTGGCTGTCGATCCCGAAGTGCGCGCAGTGCTGGGCAGGAGTGTGTTCGCCTTCGCCGACCTCGGCTGCGAGGTGATCGACGCCAGCCCCGACCTGTCCGGTGCAGACGAGGCGTTCCGGACACTGCGCGCCTGGCAATTCGCGCTGTCCTTCGGCGAACTGCTGCGCGACCATCGCCTCGACCTCAAGCCGTCCCTGGTATGGAACATCGAGCAAGGCCTGGCCATGGACGCGGACGACATCGCACGAGCCGAACAGCTGCGGGCACGGCTGTATCACCGGGTTCGAGAATTCTTCGCGGGTGTCGACATACTGGTGTGCCCAGTCAGCCAGGTCCCGCCGTTCCCGGTAGAGCTGGAGTTCCCCGCCGAGATCGACGGGCAGCCGCAGGCGACCTACCTCGACTGGATGCGTTCGGCGTACGTCATCTCCGTCACTGGCTGTCCGGCGCTGTCGGTGCCCGGCGGGTTCACCTCCGGGGGACTTCCGGTGGGATTGCAGATCGTCGGACCCCATCGCCAGGACCTGCGGGTTCTTCAAGTGGGTCACGCGTTCGAGCAGGCGACTGGGTACGGCAAGGTCCGTCCGCGGGTAAACGTGGGAGAAGCCAATTCATGAGCAGACCACTCGACGGCGTGCTGGTCATCGACTTGTCCCGAGCGCTGGCCTGCCCGCACGCGACGATGATGCCGGCCGACCTCGGCGCCCGGGTGATCAAGGGCGAAGCGCCTCACGGCGACGACACCCGCAGCTGGGGACCGCCTTTCATCGGCAACGAATCAACCAGGGAATCGACCTACTCCTATCGGCCAACCGCGGCAAGGAATCGATCGTCCTCGACCTGAAGGCAGCGAATGACCAGGACCCGCTGCTCCGGCGTACCTGGCCGCGCTCGCCGGGACGGGGTACCAAGGATTCCTGACGGTGAAGATGCACGCCGGGTCTGTCGACGGCCGCGAACGGGCGGTCCAGCCGGCCAGGAACTGCGCACGATGCGCGCGGCGGTGCCCGGATGACCGACCCGAAATCGCATTACACCGTCGGCATCATCGGTCACGGCGATGTACCAGACGACTGGCAACAGGCGATGTACTACCGGTACTGGTAGCACGACGATCCTCACCATCACGCCTGGGCGCACTACGGCATCCGTACCAAGACCCACAAGCTGCTCTACTTCTACAACGACGATCTGGGAACCGACGGCGCGGCGGACACGGTCTACCCGCCGGAATGGGAGCTCTTCGACCTGGTCACCGACCCGGCCGAGCTGAAGAACGTCGCCGACGATCCCGGCTACGCAGACGCCCGTACCGAGCTCGAAGCCCGGCTGGCAAGGCTGCAGGATCAGTACGCGGACCAGCCCTGCTGCGGAGCCGGCTCGAACTCGGCCCCGCGCCGTTCGACCATCCGCGATGGCAGCGCATATCGATCGTGCTCGCGGGACTGGTCGTCACACCGCTCGAACGTTGTCCCGCCGGGCGACAGCTGCAGGGTCCGCGAGGTCAGACCGCCGTCGCTCGAGGCCGCGATCAACACCGGCTCGGGTGCGCCGGCGGCGGGCTGCGCGAGAGGGGACAGCGCGCAATCAGCTCCGGACGCCGCGGCGGGCTCGCCAGGAATCGGTCAGAATCTCGCTGAGTTCGTCCTCGTCCAACCGGTCGAGCCACGCCCACACAGACACCTTGACCTTGAACGTCTGGACGGCGAAGAACACGTCGGACCGATCCGCGAGTGCCTGCCGCGTGTCGAGGTCCAGGCTCCAGAACTGGAGAATCTCGCGCCCGTCATCGTCCCAGCGCAACCTGGCGAACGGATGACGGCCGACATCGAACGTCGGCGACCCCTCGTGCGCATACCCCGGCTTCGCGCCGGCCAGTCCCCCGGCGATCCGCTCGACATCCCGCCAGCTCGCCACCCGCCCAATCTCTCACGACCGCGGTGTGAAGTCTCACATCGTCACCTGGAAACATGGTGCCGAATGAGCGGATACAAGGAAGAGCCGATAACAGCTGTCCCGCCTCCGCCCACCGATCTACTGACCGTGGGCAGGTACGTCGCGATCGGCGCGGACGACCTCGACCTCGGCGATCTCCGCTGACTCCCGATCGACCTCACGCGCGCCCCGGCGCCCGGTGCCGCGTGGGGGCGGCTAGGTTGGCCCGGGACACCGAGGACACGCCCACCACAACCGGCAGAACCGACGCCCTCTGTACTGCCGTTTCAAGCAAGCAGATGGAAGCTCTCACCACCACACACGACAAGACTCGCTCCGCGTGAGCGACGGGGCACCCAGCGGAAGGTCGGACCATCCCGAGCGCGCACATGATCTGATCGATCGCAGACGTGAAGGAGGCGAGTCCCTGGCTGCGGGCGCGACGGAAGGTCAACTACGATGCAATCATGAGCAGGACTCGGCAGATTTCCATCACGCTGCCGGAAGATCTGATCGACAGGATCGAAGCCGCCGTCGAGCGCGGTGAGGCGCAGTCGGTTTCCTCCTACATCGCCTCTCACCTGGCTCCACGCATCGCCATGGATGTCCTCTTCGCCGAGTGGAAAGCCGACCGCGGCGCCACCACGAAAAGCGACCGTGCATGGGCGGAACAAGAACTCGACCGCGCCTTCGCCGAGCAGGCCGATCACGCAAAGGGCCATGGCGTCGCGTCACCAGAGCAATCGTTCTGATGCCGGTGCGTTCGATCGCCATGCCATCTGGATCCAGGCACTGCTTGCTAGTCAGGAGTCGGTCGTCCTAAGGCACCGTCAGGGGACCTTGAACATCTGGTGTCTGGGGTTCCAGCGACTGGCCGGGGTTCAGCTGAGGATGTCTGAGAAGAACGCTTGGACGACTGGGAAGATGGCGGGAGCATCGTGAGCCGCTTCCGGTACCAGGTCGTACCTGACCTGGGCCCCGTGGTGCTCGAGGCTCTCGCGTAGTGCGTGCAGCCGCGCGGGACGCGGTACGCCGGCATCGTTCACTCCCGCGATCCACGCTGGATGCCGAGCGTCCGTAGCGATCCCGTCGGTGGAGAGGTCCTTCTCACCGACCACCAGTTGCACCGCGATCGCTGCCACCGCGGCGGGGTCGATCTTGTGGCCAAGGCAGTCCGCTGTGTCGGCGATTCCTGCGGGCCAGGGCCTGGCGCCGTCGAGAAGTGTCACCGCGCCGGGTGCACCGATCGATGCCGCCAGCAACCTGTCTGGATGCAGGTACAGGAAGCGGTGCGTGAAGTGGCCGCCACCGGAGAACCCGAACAGCAGAAAGCGCTCGGTGGCGATGTCGTAACGTCCCGCCACCTCGTCGACCATTCCCAGCAGGATCTCGTCGTACCGGATCTGGCCACGGCAGAGGTACTTGTAGCCGTCGGGGTCCGGGACGTCGGCAGGGAACAGCGGCGCAAGGATCATGCAGTCGTTCTCCTCGGCGAATCCCGCGAACGCATCGCGGTACCCGAGAACGTCACGGTCCGTCCCGTGAACAACCACCGCGAGCGTGCTGTAGACCCGCGGCACGTACAGGCTGTACGAGAACCGATCGTCGTACGACGTCATCACCACAGCCCTCGCGGTATCGCGGCCCGCACCGACGACCATCCGCCATGCACGCATTGGTTCACCGTGACCTCCGCAACAGCACCGAGCAACTGATGCGCCTCGACCGGCCGGAAACCGCACTCCGCGACCAGTCGACGGCGTAGCTCGCTCATCGCCGACCGGAGGTTCTCCGAGACCTCGACTCCATATCCGCAGCCTACGGTGCCGATCGTCTCCGCGTCGTCGAGATACGGACCAGCCATCGTCGCGCCGGCACCGGGCAGTAGTTCCACGGTGACGGTCACGTTCGCGTTCGTCTCCAGCGCCGTGCCGGTGATCTCGGCGTCGCCCATCAGCGCATGTACGTCGCCCAGCGACAGCAGGCCGCCGTCGACCTCGACCGGCAGTACGAGCGTGCTTCCGGCCCGCAGCGCCTGACAGTCCATGTTTCCTCCGCACCGCGCGTGCGAGAGCAACGATGGATACCGCTCGCCGGCCGGAGCGACCCCGAGTGATCCGACCATCGCGCGGACCGGCAACGCCAGCGTTCCCCGCGAGCTCGGGAACCAGACCGTGTCCCCGTCGATCGGGCACAGGCGGGTGTCGCCGTACGGCGATTCGAGCGCGGCGTCGGCGTGGATCAGCGTGACCGCGTACGGCGCGACCGGGCCGAGCTCGATCTCGCGGACGGTCACCGCCAAGGCGTCCCCGGGCCGCGCGCCATGGATCGCCACCGGACCGGCGACCGGGTTGAACGCCCCGATCAGGTCCAGAAGCTCGCGTTCTTCGGCGAAGCGCTGGTCATTGGACGTGATGTGGTTGGAGAAGCAGTCGAGCGTCTCGAACACGACTGTGCTTCCGCTCCCCACCTCCACGACAGGATCGACCGTGCCGTCGTACGCGAATCCATGGAGCGCTCTGGAAACCTGGATGGCCGTCCCGGCGTCAGCCACCCGCCACCACCCGGAGCACGTCCCGCGAGTAGACGTGCGGCGCCACCTCGGCGGGCGAGTTGAGTGCCGCACGTGCCTCGGCCAGGACCGCGGGATCCAGTTCGACGATCGCCATCTCGGTGCCGTCGACGTCGGCGAGCACCCGCCCCCAGGGGTCGACAGCGAGCGAGTGTCCGTGGGTGACGAACCCGTCCTCGCTGACGCCCTCCTGCGCGGGAGCGAGCACGTAGCAGAGGTTCTCGATCGCCCGAGCTCGCAGCAGCGGCTCCCAATGCGCTGTGCCAGTGACCGCGGAGAAGTTCGACGGCACGCACAGCACGTCGGCGCCGCTCAGCGCCCGGTACAGCTCCGGGAACCTCAGGTCGTAACAGATCGACAGACCGAACGAGATCCCGTTGAACTCCACGATGACCAGCTGATCGCCGGCAGTCGTGTAGCTGCCTTCATCCTCACTCACGTCAACCGATTGCAACCGGAACAGATGAACCTTGTTGTACTCAGCAACGACCTTGCCAGCCGGGTCGATGAAGACCGACGCGTTGTAAGGCCGCGCAGGATCCCCCGAGTCCAGCCATAGCCCACCTACGAGTACGGCGACTTCATTGCGCCGAGCGGCTGCGCCGATCCGGGTCAGTGTCGGTCCATTGCGATCCTCGACCAGGTCGGGGGCAAGTTCACCACGATAGGAGCATGCCTCCGGCAGCAAGACCAACGCGGCACCAGCGGCAGCTGCGCGCTCGATGACGCCTTCGATATGTGTCAGGTTCGCATCCCGGTCCGGCCCCGACGACAGCTGAACCACAGCGACTCGCATCATGTCGCGCTCCTGTCGAGGGTGGGTGTCGCCGCCAGCAACGCCTTCGTGTACGAGTGAGCGGGCTCTGCGGTGACGTGCGCGGCCGGACCCTGCTCGACGATTCGCCCGCGTTGCATCACCGCAATCCGGTCTGCGACATGCACGGCCGTCGCCAGATCGTGCGTGATCAGCAGTACGCCGAGATCGCGCGTCGTACGCAACTCTTGCAGCAGTGTCAGCACGCCGGCGCGCACCGACACGTCCAGCATCGACACTGGCTCGTCGGCGATCAGGTACTCGGGGTCGAGGACCAGGCTGCCGGCGATCGCCACTCGCTGCCGCTGACCGCCCGACAGTTCGAACGGCCGCCGGTCCAGGAACGCCTCTACGGGCGTGAGCCCCACCGACTCCAACGCATCGCGCACCCGCTCGTCACGCGTCTGGCGGTCAGCCCCGTGGATCGCCAGGCCCTCGGCAACGACGTCGCGGACCCGTTGGCGCGGACTCAGCGACTCGTACGGATCCTGGAAGATCATCTGCACCCGCCGCCGGAACGCCTTCAGCTCCGGCCCGCGCAAACGAGCGAGGTCGACGCTGTCAGCGACGACGCGTCCGCCGGTGAGCTTCTGCATCCCGACCAGACATCGCGCCAGCGAGCTCTTCCCGGAGCCCGACTCGCCGACCAGTGCGACGACCTCTCCCTTCTCGACAGTCAGGCGTACGCCGTCCACAGCCGGCCGCGTCTCGGGGCGGCGCCACGGCAGCGTCCGTCGTACGCCGTACCGAACGACAACATCTTCGGCGACGAGACTCACACGACCACCCCCACCAAGTGACAAGCGCAGGAACGATCCGGGTCGAGATCGAGCAGCGACGGCGCCTCGGTCGCGCAGCGGTCGACTGCTTCGGCGCAGCGCGGCTGGAACGGGCAACCGAACAGTGGCTGGTCGAGTCGCGGCGGCACGCCGGGAATCGAAGCGAGCCGGCGGCGACCAGCCAGATCGGGCGTGGCCTCGACCAGGCGGCGAGCGTAGGGATGCGCCGGGCTGCCGACGAGGTCGCGGCAGGACGCGTTCTCGACGATCGAGCCGGCGTACATGACAGCGGCACGGTCGCACAGCTGCGGGACCAGGGCGAGATCGTGGGTGACCAGGACGACGGCGAGGCCGAGCGACTCGCTCAGATTTCTGAGTAACTGCACGATCTGGTGCTGCACGATGACGTCGAGCGCGGTGGTCGGCTCGTCGGCGAGTAGTACGCGCGGCTCACAGGCGAGGGCGAGCGCGATCACGGCTCGTTGCCGCTGGCCACCGGACAGTTCGTGCGGGAACCGCTGCGCGAGCTCGGGCGCCAGGCCGACAAGCTCGAACAACTCCCGGGTCCGGTCCCGTCCGGCACGCCGGCTGCCTCCGTGGATCCGCACGGCTTCGACGATCTGGCTGCCGACCCGCCGTACCGGATTGAGAGCGTTCATCGCGCCCTGGAAGACCATCGCGACATCGGTCCAGCGGTGCCGGCGCATCGACGCCTCGCCGCCGGCCAGGATGTCCACGCCGTCCAGCAGCACCTGGCCGGACACGTGCGCGCCGGCTGGGAGCAGCCCCATCATCGCGAGCATCGTCGTGGTCTTGCCGCAGCCCGACTCACCCACCAGCGCCATCCGCTCACCCGGCGCGAGGTCGAAGCTGACCGACCGCACCGCGCGCACCTCCCCAGCCGGCGCGTCGAAGCCGACAACCAGGTCCCGCACGCTGATCAGACTCATCCGTTCCGCACCTCGAAGTAGCGGCGAGCCAGGTGCGCGCGCCGAAGCCGTGGGTTGAGGGTGTCCTCGAGCGACTGCGACACCCAATAGCAGCACATCACCACCATCGAGACAGCGATACCAGGCGGCGCGAACGCCCACCACGCACCCTGGGCCATCGCGGTGCGCTGGAAGGCGAAGCGGATCATCGTTCCCCAGGTGATCGTCGACGGATCGCCGAGGCCGAGGAACGTCAACGCGGTCTCGGTGAAGATCGCCAGCGCGATCGTCAGCGCGCCCATCGCGCTGAGCAACGGCGCCAGTTGTGGGACCAAGTGCCTCACGATCACCCGGAGATGGCTCGCGCCGAGGCCCCGGATCCGCCGGATGTACGGCCTGTTCTTCAACGAGGCGGTCTCGGCCCGGACGACCCGCGCGGTCGACGTCCAGAGCAGCACGGCGATCACCAGTACGAGGTGGCCGAGGCTGGTCCCCCACACCGCCGCGATCACGATGCCCAGCGGCAGCGCCGGAACGACGATCGCGTAGTCGGTGATCCGCATCAGCACGCCGTCGACCCAGCCCCCGAAGTACCCGGCGACGATGCCGACACACCCGCCGACGAGTACGGCGACAACGGCCGCCGCAGATCCGATGAACAGCGTCGGCCTCGTCCCGTACAGCAGCAGGCTCAACACATCATGTCCGCCGTCGTCGAGTCCGAGCGGATGCGAGCCACTCGGCGCGCCGAACACCGGCCCGACCTGAGCGCGCGGATCGTACGGCGCCAGCCACCCGGCGGTGACGGCGATCAGTACCAAGAGTCCGAGTACGCCGAGCCCGGCGGCCGCGCGTGGATTCGAACGGATCATCCTGCTGCCACCCTCGGGTCGAGTCGTACGGCGAGCAGGTCGGCGATCAGGTTCAACGTGACGACCGAGACGGTCAGCACCAGGAAGACCCCCTGCAGCATCGGATAGTCGCGCTGCACCACCGACTCGTACATGGCCCGCCCGACGCCAGGCCAGGAGAACACCGTCTCGACCAGGATCGACCCGCCGATCAGACCGCCCAGTGACAGCGCGACCAGATTCGTGATCGGCAGCATCGCGTTCGGCAGCACGTGCTTCGCGAGTGTCCGAACCGGGCCCGCGCCGAGCGCCCGTGCGGTCAGCACATGGTCGTCACCGAGGGTCTCCAGCATGGCCGACCGGACGACCAGCGTGTACTGGCCGAACACGATCAGCGCGATCGTCAGGCCCGGCAAGATCATGTGCCGGACCAGGTCGGCCAGGCGCTCCGCACCAGTCGGATCGATCAGGAAGTCGTCGTGCATCCCCTGGGCCGGAAGATAGTTGCCCAGCCACAGGATCAGCAGCAGCCCCAGGAAGTGCGTCGGTACCGAATAGAACGCGATCGCCGTGTTCGTGCTCAGCCGATCAACCCAGCTGCCGCGGAACCAGGCCGACAACGCACCCGAGACCAGACCCAGCAGCAACGCCAGCACCAGCCCGGCAGCGACCAGCGGCAAGGTGTTGCCGAACGCCACTGTCAGACGGTCACCTACCGGTTCCTGCGTGGCGAACGAGACACCTAGATCACCGCGAAGGAGCCGGCCGAGATAGATCCAGTACTGCGACCAGAGTGGCTGATCGAGTCCGAACTGCTTGCGCAGCGCGGCGCTCAGCTCCGGCGAGCCGCCGGGGACACGGGACAGGTTCGACACCGCGTCCCCGGGCAGTACCCGGAACAGCAGGAAGTTCAGCGTCACCACAACGTAGATCGTTACGGCTGTCGCCAGGAGCCGTCTGGCCAGATGGCCGCTGCGAGACACAGGCATCCTCAGGAAGTGGTCGTCGCCGACAGCAGCCCCTGCCGGGACTGCGAGTCGAGGATGCCGAGCGGTGACTCGCCAAAGCCGGTCCACTTCTTGCCGTGGCCCTCGACCACGTCGTCATAGTGGGTCACGATGTACGGCCGGGCGTCGTAGATCATCTTCTGCATCTGCCAGACGATCTGCTTGCGGGTCGCGTCGTCGGTGGCCGCGGCCTGCTCGTCGTACAACTTGTCGTAAGCCTTGTCGCAGTAGCCGCTGTCGTTCCAACTGCCCCACTGGGCGCAGGTCATCCCGTTGAGCAGGAAGTCCGGGTCGCGCTGGGCGATCCAGCCCCACTGCGACAGCGTGAACTGGTCGTACTTCTTGTCCGAGCCGGTCAACTGGTCGAACGCGGTCGCGTTGTCGGCCGGACGCGATTTCAGCTGTACGCCGATCTTCTTGAAGTCCTCGGTGACGATCTGCAGGGCCCGTTCGCCTTCGCCACCCTCGACGTCGGGGATGATCACGTCGTACGCCATCGGCTTGCCCTCGGCGACGCGGATGCCGTCCGGCCCGGGCTTGTAGCCGGCCTCGTCCAGCAAGGCAGCCGCCTTCGCCAGGTCGAATCCGGCCGGTTTGACCGCGGGGTTGTACCAGTCCCCGCTGACCGGCGGAACGATCGAACTGCCGGGCGTACCGTAGCCGAGATACGCGGTGTCGATGATCTTCTGCCGATCGACCGCAAGCTCGAAGGCCTCGCGCACCCTGGCATCCCGCAACTCCGGATGAGCCTGCTGATAGGTGCTCTGGTTGATGATCAGGTCGTGGAACCGGAAGCCGGGCCGCCGCGCCACGGTGAAGCCGGCCTTCTCGACAGGTTCGGCCGCCGTGATCGGCAGCGGTGCCGCATAGTCGATCTGATTGTTCTTCAACGCGTTCACCATCGCGTCCGGGCTGGTGAAGAACTGCAGCCCGAAGCCCGCCGGCTTGGGCTTGTCACCGTAGAAGTTCGGATTCGTCTCGAGTAGCGCGATCTGGTCCTTGGCGTACTTCGCCAGCCGGAACGGGCCGCCTGCGACGAGCGGCGCCGGGTTCGGCGTCTGCTTCAACTGCAGACCGTTGCCGGTCGCGTACTGCGCCCAGACATGCTGCGGAAGCACCGGAACCTTCAACAGGCGGCCGAGCACGTTGGCGGTCGGCTTGTCGTAGGTGACCACCAGTTGCGTCGGTGTTTTCGCCACCGCGCTCTTCACGTTCTTCACCGACGCCGCTTCGGAAGCCGTCGGGCCCTCACGGAACTTGACGATGGTGTTGATGGTGAACGCCGCGTCGGCGGCAGTCAGCGGCTTGCCGTCGGACCACTTCGCGTCCGGGTGCAGGTCGAAGGTCCACGTCAGCTTGTCGTCGCTGGTGGTCCACTTCGTCGCCAGATCACCCTCCACCTCGCCCGAACCGGTGTACTGGAGAAGAAACGGATAGTTGTACCGGAAGATCATCGCGCACGTCGTCCCGGTGGACGCGAACGGATTGGTCGAGTTGCAGGTGAATGTCGTCCCGATCTTCAGAACCGCGCTCGAATTCCCTGTACTGGTGGGCCTGTCGCCCGTTGCGCCGGAACATCCGGCGACCATGGCGCCGACCAGCGCCACTGCGGTGAGCTGCTTGCGAGGGTGCACCGTCCCGCCTTTCCTGTCCGCCCGAGCGAGTAGATATGCAGTATATCGGTGCGCCTCATCCTGGCAACACCTTGTCTCCACCGCGGCGACGATCGCTTCTGCCGGTGCTTACCGATATATTTCAGGTGTGCCTCTTCCTCGAATGAAGACCAACCGGCGGTACGCCAGCGCGCAGCAGTTCGCCTACGAAGAGCTGCGGCACTGGATCCTGAACGGCCCGCTCGAACCGCACGAGGTGGTCCGCGACGTCGAGATCGCCGAGTTGCTCGGAGTCAGCCGGACGCCGGTACGGGAGGCACTCATCCGCCTCGGCCAGGAGGGCCTGGTCGAGGCGAGCGCGAGCCGGATGACGCGCGTTGCCGGACTCCCCCTCGACCGGGCTCCGCACCTCTTTCAGGTCGGCGCGACCCTCGACGCGATGGCCGCCGAACTGGCCGCACCGAAGATGACCGAGGCAGACCTGCAGCTGATGGAGAGCCTGCACGAGTCGCTGGGACAGACCACCGCGCCGGAGCGGCTCAGCGCACTGGACGAGGAATTCCACCTCGTCTACTACCGGCGGGCGGGGAACCCCGTGCTCATCGAACTGCTCGAGTCGATCGACGAACAGCTCCGCCGGATCGAGCGCCACAGCTGGGGCTATCGGCGAATCCAGAAAGAGGCGCACGAGGAACACCGCACCCTGCTCGACGCGCTACGAGCCGGCGACGCCACAGCCGCCGGCGAGGCGGCCCGAGTCAACTGGCTCCGCTCCTGGGAACGCGGCGCAGAAGTCTTCAACTCACGCGAGTGAGCCCCCCACCGATCAGATTGCGCTCCTGCGCCCCTGACTCCGGGCTGGACGGGTGGTGGTTGGACGGAGGAGGGGCCGACCGGAGTACGCCGGAAACCGGCAATAGGCAATGAGTTCGCCTGGTCAGCGGTCGGTGGGGAGGCTGTTGATGGCTCGTTCGCGGTCGGCATGGGTGGGGAGGCTGTACCGGCGGGTTTGGTCGAGGCGGGCGTGGCCCGGGCCAGTTGGGTCGTTCGTCGTTGATCCAGAGGGCGAGGTCGGGGCGTAGCCCGAGGTGGATGGGTACTTCGCGGTAGCGCTCGCCTTTGCCTGTCCGGACGGTGATGAGTCCTTTGTGGGCGGACAGGGCGATGTCGTCGAGGTTGAGGCCAGTACCTCGGTGCTTGCCTGTGGGTCCGCAGCGCCTGTTCTGGCCCTGTGTCCGCCACGCGCCTCATTTCGATCAGACCCCGCATGGACAGGCTCGTTGGTGCACCGAGAAGCAAGTCGCTTGCCAGCGTGATGGGACCACCTCGTTGCAGGAGCATGGCACCACCTGGAGCCGTAAGTGAGCACTACCGGTCTTGGTCTCGTGGTCAACCGTGACGCGCCGGTGGGGGTGGCGTTGTCGGTAGGAGGGCCCCTCGATGACGAGTGTGTGCGCGCCGGAGTGAACCGGTCGACGGTGGACTGGGCGAGTAGCGCGTCGCTCATCATGGTCAGCCACTCATCTGGTTGCTCGCAATGGCGACAGAGTTCTCTCCTTGCGCTCGGTGAGGAACCTGGAAGAGGAGTTCAGCGCCGCGGCGGTCGAGTTGCATGCGCATGCATGCACATACTCCAAGGGGAATCGGTGGCACCTGGATCCGTAGGGCCGATAGGTGTGAGGTCGCATCATCAGTCCATCCGTGCCAGGTCAAGCCCGCCTGCGACAGCGGGCGGTGGCGGGGTGAGGTCAAGTTTCCAGTCCCCGAATCGCCGGATCTTGCTGGTGATGTAGGGGGTGATGGTGGCCAGGTCTTCAGGGTCGATCTCGCGGCCGGCGGCGATGAGGTCGTTGGCGGCCGCGGTGATATCCAGCGTGGTGGAGTAGATCGCGCAGTTGGCGAGGAGCTCGTTGAACTTGACGATCTTCTCGAGGTGGTCGGGGTCGTTGCCGGCCAGGATGCCGTCGTGGCCGAACGACAGCCATTTGGCGAACCCGTGGAACGCGGATCGGTCAGCGTCTGCCTGATCGCCGACGCCTCGATCCAAGACCTGTACGAACGCGCCGAACAACTGCACGCCGTCCACGGCTCCACCCATCCACGCACCACCGCGACCCCGCCGGCGCAGGCACTCACCCTGGAAGACCCCGACGGCTACCAAGTCGAACTCGCCACCTACACCCCGAGGGCGCCCCCATCCCTGAACCGTCCACCGGCGAACTTTCGGGCCAACCCCCGCATCTACAGGAGTGACTCACATCGCATCCTGGGGAGGGGCGGCATGAGGTACCGGAAAGCAATCGGAACGGCGGCGATTCTGGGGCTGAGCCTCGGTATTGCACCTGGTCCGTCGCAGGCGACGACGGACCGCACGGCCGGACGGTGCTCGCTCGCGCTCGGCTCACTGAGTGCGGACTCCACGTCCCACACGACGCGGACGATCACGGCGACCTCACCGGTCACCGTCAGTCCGCCGAAGACAACGAGCGGGGCGTTCAAGCCGCCGTACGCGATCACGTCGAGCACGACGTTCACCAATGCCGTCAACGGTGATCGATTCCAGCGGTGGGGCAAGGTCATCAGTGGCGACGCGCTCTACGACGCCGGCTACCAGACCGACTTCAACGGCGAGCTGGACCCGACAGCTCCGCCGACCTTCCGGCGGATCGGCGGTGGCTGGGGAGCGATGCGGTGGGTAGAGCAGTCCACCTACATTCCCGCCGACCCGAGCCAGCCTGGCCGCACGACCCTGTATGCGCAGCGCACCAACGGATGGTTCGACCGCTGGATCAAGTCCGGCAGCGGCTGGCGCGGCGCGTACGGCGGCATCGGCGGGTTGTCGACGATGAAGTCGTTCGCGCTGATCAACCGCACCGCCACGCAGGACACGTTCCTCGTCAACAATCGCAACGGTGGCCTCTACACGCTCTCGGTGATCCCCGACAAGTTCCCGCAGGGCGTCCGCGCCACCGCCGTACGCACGCGAACCTGGCAGGTCTTCGAGCAAATGATCGCCACGCCGTGCGGTCGCGCGAGCACGCTGCTCCTCGGCATCGACCGCGACACCAAGACCGGCTACCTGTACGCCGTCGGCCACCACAACGGAGCAGCGACCCCGATCCAGGGCCTCGGCAAAGTACCGCTCCAGTTCAGCGACCCGCTCTACTTCCGCCTCGCCCCAGAAATCGACCGCATGAACGGATGATCACCGACGGTACGTGACCGAGCAGCCGCGACGCGCCGGAATCGCTGCCAGGCGGCGCAGGCCCTCTGCCGAGTACGCCCGAACCCGCGACGCGCATCTCGCCGCGTGGCAGCACTGCTCGCCAAGGATCGGTTGACCCCGATGCCGAAATGGCTGCTCCGGCCTATGCTCAAGCGAGAAGGCGATGGAGATGACGCGGCAGTACGTCGGCCAGTTGTCGGTTCTGCTTGGACAGCTAACCCGGGGCTAATGTGTCGCCAGGCCGCGGATCTCTTCGGGCGTGAGAGCACGTACGTAAAGGCGGATGTCGTCGAGGGTCCCTGCGAAGGTGCCGCTGCCGCCGGACGGCTCGCCGATCCGGTCCTCGAAGGCAGGGCCGAGGCGTTGATAGGTCGGGCTGGAGAAGGGCACGGACGCGCCGGCGGAGTCCTGTTCGGCACCGTCGATGAACAAGCGCATCGTCTGCCCTGAGAAGTCGAGGACGGCCGCGATGTGGTGCCAGTGGCCGTCGTCGGGGTATCCGACGGCTCGGGTTCGTAGCGGTTCCTGAGCCGTACTGCGCGCCCCGACGCGCATCGCGCCCGACGCCGTGAGGACGACCTCGAAGCCGCGGACCTGGGAGATCTGGGTGCTCATGACCCATTGGTCCCGCGAGGCGCCGGGCTCCTTGCGAACCCAGGCGGCGAACGTCACCGCCTTGCTGACGGCCATCTCGTTTCCGAGGGCGAAGTGCGGATCGATCCACGACTGGGTTCCGTTGAGCTCGAGGCCGCGGCCTCGGCGGCCGACGGACAGCAGCCCTCCTGACGCGGTCGCGTGGTTGCCTTCCAGCGAAGCGTCGACGACCAGGGAGTTGTTCGGACGGCCCGGTGTATCGAAGGTGTAATGGAGCACCAGGTCCTGCGGGTCGAGATACCTGCGGTACTGCTGCAGACGATGGAAGGTGAGCCGGTTGGCGTTATGGAAGTTGTCGGCGCCTTCGTAGGAGGTTCGAGACACGATGAGGATATCGTCGCCGTCGAAGATCCAGTCCGGGTACTGAAACCCGTACAGTCGCGTCGCGTCTGCCCAGGACTGGTCGTCGTCCTCCTGGATGACGATCTTCCCGACGTGCCAGTCGATCAGGTCCTCGGACCACACGAGTCCCAGCACGTTGCGGTGGTGCCGCGAGAGGTCCGTGCGCAGGTTGGCGATAGCGGCGTAACGACCGGACGCCGGATCCTGCTGGATATGGAACTTGACGTCGCCGCCGGGAAAGTCGATGTCGCGGACGTAGTCGAGCCGCGTGCCGTCCGGAGAGAGTCGCGCGACCCCCGCACGCCGCACACCGACACGTCGCATGATGTTCCAGATCTCCCCGTTGGGCGCCTGGACGGCGTTGCCCTCCAGGTAGGTCACGCTGTCGATTGGTGTGCTCACTGTCCAGCTCGCGGGATCGAGCAGGTCGGCGTTCTCGTCAGCGGAGATCATCAGGGCCTGCGTCGACGGGAACGGACCGCGATACGCGAGCTCGATGCCCTTGTAGAGACGCCCGCCCGCCCTCAGTACCGGAGTCGGCGCCATGTGATAGCCCCAAGGCTCGAGGGGCCAGGTGTGCATCGCGGTTCCATCGAGCAGCAGCGAGTCCCGCCAACTGAGGCCGCCGTCATCGCTGCGCTTGATGATCACGTTGCCGTGATCCGCATCGTCCCCGAGCATGTAGAGGACACCTCGGTGCACGAACAGCTTGGCCCAGAACGCCGTGGTCCGGCTCGCGAAGCTCCAGCTCTTCCCGCCGTCCGTCGAACGGTAGACGTTCGTCTGGTCGGTGACGTTGGGTCCGAATTCATCACGGCTCGCGACCAGCGTGCCGTCCGGCAGCTTCGCGATGCTGGGGCTGCCGAGGAAGATCCCGCCGCTCGCGGGCGAGAAGTCGATCTCGGCCACGAGCGAGTCGTAGTAGTTCGAGCCGGTCACCTCCACTGGCCCGGCTGCATCCGCAGCAGTCGGTGTGACGCCAGTCGTCAGACGCGCGCCCGGTACGTTGCCGGCCTGTGCGGCGGACAGGTTCACGAGACCGGCCGCCGCGGCGAAACCACCGACCAACGCAACACGACGCGAGATCGTCCCGAAGTTGTCTTCCACGAGATACTCCTCTGGCTGAGGGTCCGCGCAGCTGCGCAGACCAATTTGAGATCACGGAGCCTTCCGTCAGCGAAGGCCTTTGCTCAGGCGACAGAGCGCCGATTGACCGGGGAAGCGCCGGCCAACGGCCTCATGCTGGCGCCGAAATCGCCGTCTGGATCGGCGCCCAGCGGCACGGGCCACCGCTGCCGATCGCCAGATCAGTGGTGATTCCGGATTGTTGAATTCGAGCCGCTGGAGCGTGGCCATGTCCGGCGCGGCGCCGCGGCGGCGGGCGTGATGGGGGTCGTCTGAGCGGCCGCCAAAACAGCGGCCGGCACCGGTCTCGAGAAGGTGCGCATGCGGAACTCCTTGGAAACGGTCTACGGTTAACCGTCGACAGCCGGGACTATGCGGGATCGGATCAGCGCACGTCAAGAGCTCAGAAGGGACCCGTCGCTGGAAGGTGGCGACCCGTGGCGGTTGCGTCCAGGCCGGGTCGCGGGGCTCTTGACAAAGACCGTTGGGTCCCGCGACGATCCGATCGTTGACCGTTAACGGTTTTCGATTGACGGTGAGGATCGGATGAGCGTATTCAAACCTGTGCGGCAGGTGCCCCTGGGTGAGCAGATCGCGCATGAGCTGCGGGTGATGATCGTGACAGGACAGATGCCACCCGGCGCCCGTCTCGTCGAAGACGGTCTGTCCGCACAGTTCGACGTGAGCCGCGGGCCAATACGTGACGCGCTCCGCCTGCTTGAGAACGAAGGGCTCGTGGTGGCGCAGCGTCGTGGCGTCGCCGTCGCCGGGCTGACGTCGACCGATGTCGACGAGCTGTACTCGCTGCGCGAGGCGCTCGAGACGCTTGCCCTGCGGGAGAGCATGAGGCGCGAGAGCGTGGACTGGTCGATCCTCGAGGAGCCTCTGGGTGACCTTCGCTCAGCCGCCGACGAGGGGTCCGCAGCGGCGTTCGCGGCGGCTGACCTGGAGTTCCACTCCAGGCTCTACGTCCTCTCCGGTCATCGCCGGCTGCAGAGCAACTGGGCCCAGCACCGGCCGATCTTCCATGTGTTGCTTGAGGCATCCAACGCGCAGGACGTCGATCTGCATCCCTCGGCGGAGGCGCATGCCGACCTGCTCCGAGTGTTCCGATCCGGCACCGTCGAGGAAGCGGCCTCGTTGCTGAGCGAGCACCTCTTCGGAGCGCGAAACCGGATCCGCTCGGCACGTGAGGAGTACAGCACACAACGCTAGCTCGGACCCACCGAGGACCTACCTACCCGGTTGTTGAGCAGCTGGCGTGGATCGGGCCGGTGCGGCAATGGCCCCGTCTCGACAGCTGCCGCTGTCCCGCCGCAGACAAGGAATCGCCATGAAGGTTGGGTCGTGCGCCGCGACCGGCGTACAGGAAGCGCAAACGCCACTCGGCGCTACGGATTCGTCGGTGCACCGAGGCATGCCTGCCCGCAACAGGCGGTCCCTCGTGTCCTCAGCCGACCTTCGCCAGTGGACGCGCCGGCACCCCGACAACGGGCTCCACGGATACCAGTTCCTGGACCGGCTGACCGAAGACGGCCACCTGCAGTCTCCGTCCCGTGCCATGGCCCCAGCGAGGCGCAGGCGCACAACCACCACACCGCGGACTTTCTCACCTTCCAATGGGTGCCGGGGCTCCCGCGCACTCCCAGCGTCGCCGCAGGAATCGGTCGCCGTGGCCACCGGGAGCACCGTGTGACGGTCCAGCGCCCAGTCGTTGTCGCAGCTGCCCCAACACTTTTCGCTGCTGACGGCAGCCTCGATCTCCACCGCAGCACGCGGCTCTACCGCCACATCGCCGAGTCGGGCGTCGACGCGTTGTTCGTCGGCGGAACCACCGCGGAGTTCCCCTCGCTCGACGAACGCGAACGCGCTGATCTCGTCCGGGCGGCGTTGGACGCCGCGCCGGCGAGCCGCGTGATCGCCCACGTCGGCGCGGCCAGCGGATGGCAAGCCGCACGACTCACAAAGCGGGTCCGTTCCCTCGGTGCACGGCGCCTTGCCGCCGTGACGCCGTACTTCTTGCCGGCAGGCCCGCGTGCCCTGCGTGAGTACTACGCGCAGGTGTGCGACGCCGCCGACGGTCTCCCCGTCTATGCCTACATCTACCCGGACCTGACGAACACCACGGTCCGGCCGGACCAGCTCGCCGAGCTCGCGGCTCTGCCCGGGCTGATCGGTGCCAAAGTCAGTATGAGCGGCGCCGCGCCGATCGCCGCCTACGCAGCGGCGGTACCGCCCGGCTTCGAGCTGCTGTCGGGCTCTGACGCCGAACTCGCGCCCGTCGTCCGCGCCGGCGGACTGGGCGTCGTTTCAGGAGTCGCGAGCGCCGTACCCGAACCGTTCCTCGCCCTCGCCGCTGCGGTTGCCGAAGGCAACACACAAGCAGAACAAGAGGCCCAGGAAGAAGCTGATCAGGCCGTCGCGGCCATCGGCCCGAGCATCGCGCTCCTCAAGGAGGCGCTTGCTCTGCGCGATCTACCCACCGGCTCCAGCCGGATGGCACTCGACGTACCGAACGACGACGCGCTCGATCGACTCACCCACTTCCTGGACGGCGCATACACGAACGGTGCCCGGACGGACGCGATCGCCGAACCGCCGGCAGCGTCGTGATGGTCACCATCTATCAAGTCGCCGCGGAGGCGAAGGTCTCGGCTTCGATCGTGTCCCGGATCCTGAACGACCGGCCCGTGCGAGTGACCGAGGAGACCCGAAGCCGCGTGCTGGCCGTCGCCTCGGAACTGCGCTACGTCCCCAACAGCGTCGCCCGCAGCTTGCGGCAACGGCGCTCCGACACCTGGACACTGCTCATCCCGACACTCGAGGACCCAGTCCTCGCCGGTATCGCCCACGGTGTCACCGAGACAGCACAGGCGAGCGGCCACCAGGTCGCGGTGACCATAACCGGGGGCAGCACGAGCCGGGAGCGAGCCAGTCTCGACACCGCGGAAATGGCGCGCCCAGCGGGTCTGATCGTCGTACCAGGAACGCCGGAGCCGGACCTGTCGCAGCTGAGCGTCCCGGTCGTCGCCGTACTGCGCCCCGCGCGAACCGCCAACGACCAGGTGATCGACGACACCTTTGATACTGCCCGACGCGCGACCGCGACCCTACTCGAGGCTGGACATCGACGCATCGCGTGCCTGCCCGGTACTAGGCAAGACCCGCTCGACGTCCAGCGGCTCACCGGCTATCGACAAGCTTTCACCGACGCCGGACTGGATCCGCCCGCCGATCTCGTCCGCCACTGCCCATCTCAGCCGTCCGCAGCCCGTGCGGCCACCTGCCGACTTCTCGACGGTGACCCGCTCGATGCAATCCTCCTCGCGAGCACCGCCCACGCGATCGGCGCCGTCGAGGCCCTGGGATCGCGTGGCATCGACCCGGCGTCGGGGCCTGCCCTCTTCGCCTGCGATTCGGCTCCATGGACGACGATCTTCGCTCCGTTCCTCAGCGTCGCCAAACGCCCCGGCCACCGCCTCGGCCGCACGGCGGCACAATTCCTCCTCGACCGCATATCGGACCCGACCCGACCGCCCCGCGCGGCCGTACTCGCCTCAACACTCGACCTCCGTGGCCCACTGGCCACCACCTGGACCGGAGCCAGGCGCGGTGATTGACACGCCTCAGGACTCGAGATCGCGTGGCTTGGTCGACCTCCGGCACGTTTGTAGGTCGGGACCGCGCCGACTGTCGATCGCCGAGATCAAGTCCCAGACCCATTACGCGCAACTTCGAACCCTGCTTCGTGCCCGGTCTCCCGTAGATACCGGAGTACGCAAGATACCTGTTCGCCGAAGGTGATCCGGATGAGTCCGAACGCGGCGTACCGAAGAGCGAGGCCGAAGTCGACGAGGCGATTGCCACCCGAACGTCCACAAGCTGACACGAGGTCGAACCGCGCATGAAACACGGATCAACGGGTACACCGGTCCTGCTCACGTCGGGTTCTCTCAGCGACGTGGGGGCACGGGCGGCGAGGTGGCGGCAGGTCGCAAGGCAGCGTCCGCCCCTCGCCGGCTCGTGGTAACGGCTCCCGTAGCTGATCAGAGTCCACTCGCGAGTTGGCCCGCTCAAAAACCGGTGGCGTGGAGGTCGACGGCTCGCGAACGTGGACTTCACCCAGTCGGCACGCCTGATCTCTCGCAACACGACCTCGTCGGCGACGTGACCGAACGGTACGCGCCGGCGCCACGCCCTTTCGTCAAGATCCGTGCAATCCGCTCGCCACATTGCCACCGTGAGCGGCTGATGGAAACCAGGTCCAGTGCATCTGCAGCTTGTTGCAGCCCCGCATCGTGCAATCATGAATTGCCCCGCACGTCGTGAAATGGGAGACCATGACCGAGTTCGCCATCGAGCTGAACCGTAGGATCACCGCCGCACGCGAGTTCCTCCGCGCGGCACAGGCGGCCGAGGATCTCGATGCGGAACGGGTGTACGCCGGAGAGCTCGACAGCCTCTTCCACATCGCGGTCGAGAACGGCGTCGACGTCCAGCCCGAAGTCGCGCGCTGAGCCCTGTGCTCGAGCTGCCTTCGCAAAGCCGTCGCACTTTCTTGCAGTCGCCGAGGGCAGTGCGACGCGGGGCGTGGTGGTGTGCCGGCCCGAGATGGGCTCCGCCGAATACCCGCGGGTCCGACCTGATCGCGATGTACTCCGCGGACACCGCATCCTGCTCCTCCGCGTCGAGCGCCTCGAACGCACCGGGCAACTTGTTGATCAGCAATGCGCACGGCATGGGATCTCCTCAGGGCTCGGATCCAACCGTCACATATCCGACGAGCACAGCCGGTCCCAGGGGACAGCCGGTCCCAGGGGACAGCCGGCGGCGAAAGTTGCCGAACCATTCGTCTCGAGGTAGTTGCCTTCGCAGCCGATGACTGGATAGCCGCCCGACGCTGTCCACGTCGCCGAGTGGTGCATCAGCTCCAACTCACGGTCGACGACCCGCGCCACGTGGCTCGGGACCGCGGTCAGTCGAGACCGAGCCGCCGGCGAACCTCCTTGTGCGGGACGGTGAACGCCTGCCCGGCCGCGTTCAAAGCGTCCCACTCACGCAGCGCGGCAGTGTCCTCTGCTTCAGCCTCGGCGCTCAACTGGTCCGTCGGCGCGCTTGCCTCAGCCGCCGGGACCCAGAGCGGACCACGGGCCCCGGTCTCTCCGGTGATCGCCCTGTCGTGCTCATCGTCGCTCGTCATGTCCCAAGGATGCCGCCTCGTTCCGACAGTCGGCGTTGGCTGCGATGAGCCGATGTCGCAGGGCTGGCGCCAGGGACGCCGACGTGGTGTGCCGTGCGGCGTGAGGTTTGCCGCACGGCACCGACCGGCCGGAGCAGCATGCCCCTCAGCTGCGCTCCAGCCTCCATCCGGTCCGGTCACCGGATGTCCCTTCCATCCAACAGTCCACCACCACGACGCGGCCCTGCCAAGATCCGCAACTGCGGCGCGCGACCCTAGACTGCTGAACTGTGACAAGCATTGGCGACGTCGGGTGGGATCGCGAGGCGTTGCAGCGGTTGCGCGCCGGCGATATCGGCGTACTGGCCACTCGTCCCCTCGCGCCGGTCTTGCAGCACGTCGGCCAAGCTCTGCTCGGACGAGACCTTGCGGGCAACGAGAACCTTGTACGGCGCTGCGTCACCGCGCTCGGCGAGCGAGATGATGCGGGCGACGACGTACTGGCTGTGGAACTCCTGGCCGCACTCGGACAGCCGATCACCAACGAGCAGGTGCCGTGGCCATTGACCGCGGTACCGGTCGACCTCGAGATGCTGGCCGACTTCCTCGACGGCGATCCGCTGCAAGGCAATGGCGTCGTCGACCTCCTCACCGGCGACGTCTATCCTCCGGGCGTCCTGGACTGGGACCGCCCTGAGGAACTCGATGAGAACAGCGACTCGTTCGACCCGGATCGGTGGCTGCACTTTCAGCCCGAGAGCGGCGAAGGCTACCGCGACATGTGCGACTTCGCCGTGAATCTACCGGAGGGCGAACTGCGCGATCGGCTGCTCCCTGCGCTCGACGGTCGTGGCGCGTTCCGCCGCTTCCGCAACGCGCTGGACGACGATGCGTATCGAGATCAACTCACGAACTGGACATTGTTCGGCGACGAGCGCCGACTCGGCCGCGCACGGGAATGGTTGGCGCAGGCGGGCTACCGCAGCGTCCAATAGCCGACGCTCCCCCGGTTCGACGCTCGCACCCATCCTGCGGCGCGACCCGGACTCGAGCAATTCCGCTCGGATCCACGCGCCGTTGGATTGACAAGATGAATACGTTTGAAGGGCTTCTCCAGGATCAGATCCGTAACGAGTTCACGGCGTCCCAGCAATACGTGGCAGTCGCTGTCTGGTACGACGAGCAGGATCTCCCGCGGCTGGCCGCGCACTTCTACAAGCAGTCGCTGGAAGAGCGCAACCACGCGATGATGATGGTCCAGTACCTGCTGGACAAGGACACCCGGCCACACATCCCGTCCGTCGGCGAGGTCGAGTCGGACTTCAAGTCGACGCTGGAGCCGCTCGAGCTCGCCGTGGCGCAGGAGATGACCGTCACCGAGCAGATCGAGACGCTGGCGCGGACCGCGCGCGACGAGGGTGACTACATCGGCGAGCAGTTCATGCAGTGGTTCCTCAAGGAACAGGTCGAGGAAGTCGCGGAGATGAACACCCTGCTCAACGTCGCAAAGCGCGCCGGCGACGACCTCTTCCACCTCGAGCACTTCCTCGCCCGCGAACACGTCGGCGTCAGCACCAACGACCCCACCGCCCCGCGCGTGGCAGGTGGAAACCTCTGACTCTCGCCCCTCCGAACGGTGCCGCCTGCGCCGAACTTGTCTCGACCCTGCCGGCGTGGCTGTGACACCGGCGCCCCTTCGCCGACTGCTCAGCGCCTGAACCGACCGGCGACCTCCTCGGCACCGATCGGTTCTCCGGCCAGCTGTGTCGCCGAGTCCGCCCGGAGGCCGTCCAGGACCAACCCGAGATGCCGCGGCCGGACCGCCGCCGCCACTTCTTCCGGTACGGCGGGCAGCGGCCGGGCGACCGTGGCCAGTACCAACACAAGGTCGCCCACCTCCACATCGGCCCGCAGTACGCCTTCTCGACGGCCGGCTGCGAGTAGCTCGCCCAAGCCGTCCACGACCTGACGACGTACCCTCTTGAACTCCTTGTCGATCGGCACATGACTGCCGATGATCGGCAGCAACGCCACGATCCGCCGCTCGACCACCGCATGGCAGAAACGAACCAACGCCGACCATGCATCGGGCTCCTCAGCCAGCGCGGCACGGGCCTCCTCGTCGACCTGACGCATGTTGTCCATCGCCACCTGCTTGAGCAGGTCCTCCCGGGTCGGGAACCGTCGATACAGCGTCGCGTTCCCGACACCGGCCCGTTCCGCGATCTGGTCCAACGGCGCACCCGGTCCGAGCTCGAGGAACACGGCGTCAGCGGCGGCCAGGATCAGGTCCCTGTTCCGCTGTGCGTCCGCCCTCAGCTGCATCGACGTCCTCCCGGACAAGTGAATGATCTCTCCCCGGTTATGCTAGCGTTCTGGTTAACTGGGGATTTGATCCCCACTTAGATGAGAGGGGTTCCAGTGATGGCCAAGGCTCGCTCGGACTCGGCCCGCTGCGTTGTCGTCGGCGGTGGACCGGCCGGCATGATGCTCGGGTTACTGCTTGCCCGGGCCGGGATCGACGTTGTCGTACTGGAGAAGCATGCGGACTTCCTCCGCGACTTCCGTGGCGACACCGTGCACGCGTCCACCCTCACGCTCCTCGACGAACTCGGACTTGGCGAGCAGTTCGCCCAGCTCCCACACCAGCTCGAGAAGCGGGTCGAGATCGTCTTCGACGAGGGCAGTCTCGCGCAGGACTTCGATCGGCTCCCCGGTCGCCATCAACACATCGCACTGGTCCCGCAGTGGGACTTTCTCGGCCTGCTGGCCGATGCTGGGCGAGAGTCACCGCATTTCGATCTGGTCATGTCGGCAGAGGTCGAGGAACTGATCGACCAGAGTGGAACCGTGACGGGCGTGCGTTACCTCGACCGGGACACCGGCGAGCGACACGACCTGACCGCGGATCTGGTCGTGGGCTGCGACGGCCGCCACTCCAAGGTCCGGTCGGCTCTCGGCATGCCGCTGAAGTCCATCGGAGCACCGTTCGACTGCCTCTACGTACGGCTGCCGCGGGACGCGTCGGATCAGCCGAACAGCATCGTCCGGTTCTCGGCGATCGGCGGCCTGGTCCTGATCAACCGCGGCGACTACTGGCAGGCAGGGATCCTCATCCCCAAGGGTGCCGCGCGCGCGGCGCTCGCCGACGACGCCGGGCAGCTACGCCGGACGATCACCGAACTGGCCCCGTTCCTGGCCGATGCGGCCGCGGAACTCGACGCGAGCAGTGTCGCCACCCTCGAGGTGAAGCTCGAGCGACTCCGGCGCTGGTGGGCACCCGGCGCGCTCTGCATCGGCGACGCGGCGCACGCGATGTCCCCGATCGCGGGCGTCGGCATCAACCTCGCCATCCAGGACGCCGTGGCGACCGCACGCATGCTGGCACCGGCTCTACGCGGCGGGACACTGACGACCCGGGACCTGCGGGCGGTGCAGAAACGCCGGACACTGCCGACCATGGTCACCCAGGCCTTGCAACAATCTGCGCAGCGCCACTTCATCAGTGCCTCGCTCAGCGGGAATCCGGAACCACTGCGCATGCCGCTGCTGATGCGTGCGATCAACCGCCTACCGGTCTTCTCCGGACTGTTCGGCCGGCTCGTCGCGATCGGCCTCCGCCCGGAAGCACTGGCCGCTTCCCTGATCCGGAACGGGGCGGCGAGGTAGAATCGGGCTGGGCGAGAGAAGCCAGGCACAAAGGTACGGAGAAGCGGACCCCAGCCGCGCACCGTACATCTCGGCTCGCTGCAGTAGCGGCGATGGGCTTCTCTCGCTCATGGTCCGATGATTGGCCGACGTCTCCCGAGCCGCGAGCGCTGGGCCACCGGCGATCGACCGCGCTCGCCGGCCAGGCGTGGTTCCCTGGTGGCCTGCCGCGCAGGACGCTAGGCCGTCTCGTGCGCGGCGAACTGTATGTCGACGCAGGTATTGGGTCCGTCGCCCAGTCCCAGCGAGCTCTCGGGAGTGCAGGCAACCTCGAACGACTTGATCTGGCCGGGCATGAACGCGGTCAGTTTCGGTCCGTGCGTCCGGACCACGAGGTGTACGTCGGCCTTCCGCGCGTCGATGAGGCCGGCGCACAGGAAGCCCTCGCCGAAGGCCTCGAACGGGCAGTTCGTGGTGTCGCCCTCCGAGAGGTAGGAACCGACGCGGTGCGCGCCGGCAGCACCTACGACGTGCCCGGCGGCGTACTGCACCGACGCCTCTACCGCGGGGTTGAACAAGTCAGGCTCGGCACACCGTGTGGGAACCCCCGGTGCACCGGCGCAGTTCTCCGGGTTGTTGAAGATGACCCACCACACGGTGACGGCATGACCGGCGGGAGCCGATGTCTGCTGGGACAGCGAGATCCCGCTGTCGGTCCGCGTCAGCTGTGAGGAGGCGCCCTCGACGACTGAGCCGTCGGAGAACCGCCACAGGGCGCTGATGCTGTGCTGGGCCGGGGCGCTGTTCGCGGTCGGTGCCAAGACGGCCGTCAGCGCGAGCGCAGCGGCAAGCTGCGAGAGTAGAAGTACGCGTTTCATGATGCCCCTCCCGTTTCCCCCGGCCAATCACGGAACCCCCAGCGGACCTGCCGTCAATCGACCGGGACCTGTCTGATTCCCGGAGTGTCACTCGCCGGACCGTCACATACATAGGGTTGGCGGCAGCCCGTAAGAGTCCCGTCATGACGCACCCTGCAGCTGGTCGCAATCCGCGCCACGACGGCCACCACGCACAACTCCCAAACCACCCGAGCACCCAGAAGCTCGAGCGGCAACACCCCCAGATGAGCAGCCGAACCCCACCATCGTGGCTGCAGCTGTCGCCTGCGAAGGAAGGTAACGCCGTCACGAGAGCGAATTTCCATGAGCAGCGACCAACGGCTGGACCTCGAGTTCGCCTACGGGACCTACCAGGACTCCTGCCGCGACCTCTACTCGCCGCATTATTTCTGCCGGCGCGCGCTCGGCCACGACGGCGTCCATGCGGCAGGCTTCGGCTCCAGCGAGCCGCGCTGGGAGCACCGGACCGATCACACACCCCACATGCGCCTCTGATGCCGTGCCCGGGCCGCATCAGGCCCGCGCCGTCGCGGACCGTCACCACCGAACACCTTGTCACCAGGCCGCGGTACGGCTCCGTGCAGCGCGATGAATTTGGGGCTCGTTCGCTGTTGACACGAACGGTGTCCAGCGCAAACCTGGAATTGCCTGCGAGGCGGGCGAGGGAGCCGAAAGGCTGAGAGGCCTGACGATCTTCGGACCATAGGGCGACCCCCAGATACCTGATCCGGACAATGCCGGCGAAGGGAAAACGTCTCGCAGGTTTTTGCTGCCCATGTCTCCTACCGTCGTTCACCGGCAGCCGCTGCGGATGGAATCCCGGCGGGGTGGCGATGCGCATCCAGGCAGCCACGGCCGCGGTGTTGACGGTCGCAGCGTGCAAGGTGTCGTGGTCGTCGAAAACCCCTGCGACAACGTCGGCCGGCCTGACCGACGAGCAGGCCGTCGCGGGCCGGCCCCCTCGAACAGGACGTCAGCATATGTTGACACAACTTGGTCGTCAGCATATGCTGACGGCTATGGAGACGACGGTGGAGATTGCCGAAGGTGCCGCGAGCAACGACCCGGAGGTCGGATTGCGCGCGGTGGCAGCGTTGCGAGCGCTGACCGAGCAGCTGGAGCATCTGCAGGTCGACAACGCTCGCGCCCTGGGCTGGTCGTGGCAGGACATCGCGACGCGGCTTGGGGTCACGAAGCAAACCGTGCATCGCAAGCACGGTCGGCGTGTGGGGAGCCGGTGATGTTCGAACGATTCACCGATCAGGCGCGCGAGGTGATCGTGCAGGCGCAAGCCCAGGCGCGGCGGCTGGGCCACGGGTACATCGGATGCGAGCACCTACTGCTGTCCGTGGCCTCGACCGACAGCGAAGCCGGAAAGGCACTCCGTGAGCTCGGGGTCACTCCCGAGGCGGTCGAATCGGCCGCGGTGGGCATCCTGTCCGGCGGCCAGCCAGTGTTGGACCGAGACGCTCTGGCTGCATTCGGGATCGATCTGGACGCCGTACAGGAACGAGTCGAGGCTGCGTTCGGGCCGGGAGCGTTGACCCGTCCGGTAAGTCCGAGCGGCCGGCGGCGCGGGTGGCGGCGACGGCGCTGCGAATCAGGCCCGCCGATCGGGGGAATCCCCTTCACTCCATGGGCGAAAAAGTGCCTGGCGGACGCGCTGCGTGAGATGACGGTCCGCCACGACGCCGTAGTCGGCGTCGAACACATCGCTCTTGCCTTGACCGTGATGACGGAAGGGATGGCTCCACGCATCTTCTCGCGGCTCGGCGTTTCCACGGCCCGGGCGCGAGCCGAAATTCTGGACCGATACCGGGCTGCCGGCTGAGAAGGTCAACGCACCGTCCAAGCGTGCGGAGTCAATCCTGCGGGTGCCGCCAGCGCCGGTCCAACTGTTGCCATTCGCGTTCCCAGTCCCGCGCCCGCCGTCGATTGAGCGGCACCAACGCCAGCCGGGTCACGAACGGCATCAGCATCCAGCCCGCCAGCACTGCGGTCACCCCGGCCGCGCTGCCGAGCGCCGCGCTGTCGGCAGCGGTGCGCGGCGGCGGAACGACAACGCCCTGCTGATCGACCCAGATCGCCACCTCGCTGCCACGCTTCACCCCGATCGTCACCAGCGTCCACCCCTCGCGGGGCACGCCACCGGGATCTGTCCAGGCGACCCTGACCCGAGACAGGACCTGCCCAGCTCCGGTCGGTATCGACGCACTGTCCTCGAGTGTCAGCGCCGTCATCTCGGTCAGCAGCGCCCGCCGCCGCGCCGCCGCATCCTCGCTCGCGTCGCGCACTGCCGTCCCCACCGCGACTCCGGCCGGAATCATCAGCAGGCCAATCAGTACGGCGCCGAGCACGATCACGACTCGATCCGATCGACACGGCGCCACAACGGGTTCCTCCCGAACCCGAGCCCACGCATCCATCGCCGAACGCCCATCCCGACCACAACCTCCAGGCCGATCCCTCTCCCCCATTCTGCCTCCCGACGAGACGTCGGGCATCCTCCGGCCAGACGGCCCGGGGTCTCATCGGAGGGCAAGGACTGCCAGCGCGATCACGAGACCGGCAGCAACGAGCCGCGTCCGTCCGCCTGGCTTCAAGGGCACGCCCGGCAGGACCGCGCCCGCGACAATGACGGCCGCTGCGAGGCGCTCAGCCAACCAGGCCCAGGTCAGTACGTGTCCGGTCCAGACGAGCGCCAACGCCGTCACCGCCAGCACAACCAGTCGCCACCGCCACCAATGGCCGCGATGAATCGCCTGCTCAGAGCGGCGTTGCACAGCGGTACGCCGTTGCGATTGACGTCCCATCGCGTTCCCCAGATACCCTTGCCCCGACGGACATCAGGGCCAACCTTGTGCTACCTCCAGCGTCGCACCAAGCCTCAAACCGCCCACGAAACAACGCCCACGGACAGGATGTATACGCCCACATCCCGGCGATGCAGCCGGTGTCCCGCATATGGCCGCCGGCTGTGGACGTGGCAGCAGCTCAGGATTCCCGGAGCCAGGTGAGGACGGCGAGCACCCGGCGGTCGTGGTGCTCGGCCGGTCCGAGCTCGAGTTTCGAGAAGACCGAGGCGACATACTTCTCCACGGAGGAGACGGAGAGGTGCAGCGAGTCGGCGATGCCGCGGTTGCTCATGCCCTCGGCGAGCCTCTGCAGCACGTCGGTCTCCCGCTCCGTCAGTGCGTGCAACCGCGAGCGCTCGGTACGGCGTCGTGCCGCCAGCAGTTCGTCGACCACCATCGCATCGATGACGGACCTCCCGGCCACTACCTCGCGCAGAGCGAACACCAGGTGCTCGACGTCCGCGACGCGGCTCTTGAGCAGGTAGGCAAGGCCGTCGCTGCCGTGCTCAAGGAGGCTCAGCGCGTAGCTGGCCTCTGCGTGCTGCGAGAGGACGACTACCCCGATGCCTGCGTGCCTCCGCCGGATCTCGTGCGCTGCCTCGATTCCCTCCAGTCGGTGGTTCGGTGGCATCCGGATGTCGGTGACCACGGCATCGGGGTTGTGTTCCGCAACCGCGTCGAGCAGCTCGGCGGCGTTGTCGACGGCGTCGACAACCTCGATCTCTCTGGTGTCCTCGAGCAGCCGGCGGGTTCCCTCGCGTACCAGGTAGTGGTCCTCGGCCATCACCACTCGCAGCGTCGTCGTCATCGATCCATCCCCTCACGGGGACCGGACGATGGCACGGGCAGGTCGGCACGTACCCGGGTGCCGGAGCCCGGACGGCTGTCGATCGTCAGCCGGCCGCCGAGCGCGGTGACCCGGTCCTCCATGTTGGCCAGCCCGCTGCCGCGACCGCGGCCGTCGTCGAAGCCGCACCCCGCGTCCCGAACATCGAGTCGCAGCGTGCCGTCCACCAGCGCGAGGCGGACCTCGGCTCGGTCGGCGTGCGCGTGCTTGAGCACGTTGGTCAGGGCCTCGGTGCACACGAAATACGCAGCTCCCTCGATCTCGTCGGGTAGCCGCGCGTCCGCGCCCGGGTCGACGGCCAACTCGACATCGATGGGCAGCTTGGCGGTCCGGCTGCGGATCGCTTCCGGCAGGCCGTGGTCGGTGAGCACCGGCGGCCGGATGCCCCGTGCGATCTCCACCAGCTCGATGAGAAGCTCGCGTGCCGCCTGCTCCAGCTGCGACAGCGTGTTCGCCACCTCGCCGGGAGCACGGCCGAGCTGGTTGACGGCCAGTCGCAGGCCGGCCATCAGCGCCACCACCCGCTGTTGCGCGCCGTCGTGGAGGTCGCGCTCGATGCGCCGCCGCTCGGCGTCGCCGGCCGACACGATGCGCGCCCGCGAGGCCGCGACCTCCGCGGCCTGCGCCTCGGCCAGCGCGAGCTGGCCCGCAAGCTGGCGGGTGAGGCTGGCGTTGTGCACGGCCAGTGAGACCTGGTGTGCGAGGGTGTCGAGCACGCGTGCGTCGTCGTCGCCGAAAACCGCGCCGGCCTGGGCGCCCGCCTCGATCACGCCGAGCTCCTGGCCCCGCAGCACAAGTGCTGCGGTGAGTCCTGGTTCGTGCTCCGGTTGGCGTCGTCCCGACGTCGCCAGCTGCCCGGTCGCGAGCCGTACCCCGGCCCATTCCGCACGCAGGCCGGTGCGCACTGTCTCGGCCAGGCGCTCGAGCAGCTCCTGCTGGTCGACGGTGCCCTCCAGCGCTCGGCCGAGGCGGGCGATCAGCTCATGGCCGCCGACACGGCGGCCGAAGACAAGGCGGTCTGCGAGCCGTTCGAGCCGCGCTCGCGCGGGGTTGAAGGCGACGGTCACGAGCACCGTGGCCACCACAGCGGCCGCCACCGGCAGTCGCTGGCTTCCGGCGACGCCGACAGCCGTGGCCACCCCGGCGTAGGCAGCCGCGATCAGCGCCCAGAGGACGCCGTACACCAGCGACTTGCGGATGACCACGCGCACGTCGAGCAGCCGATGGCGCACGATCGCGACCAGCAGCACCGCCGGGATCATGCCCAGCGTGAGGTACTGGCCCAGGGTGCTGGCCCAGAACCACGCGCGCTCGACATCGGCCCAGGTGAGTAGGGTGCCGAGGCCGGCGAGGCCGAGCGCGGTCAGCGGGATCAGGAACAGCCACCGCATCTGAGCCCGCCGCTCGTGATCCGCGCGCAGGTACCGCACGCCGAGCACGACGAGTACAAGCAGGAGGGCCCAGTCGAGCAGGGAATCGAGCAGCCGGTCGACGTCAGACAGCAGACCTGCGGCGGCCGGGACCCGCAACGGGTTCGCGATCTCCTCACGCGCGAACTCGGGGTCGACGCGAAGTTGTTCGGTGCCGCCGATGTGCGCCACCAGGCCGACACCGGCCATAGTCCAGACCAGGCCCAGGAGTGCCCGGTCGATCCGGCCCTCGGGACGGCCGGCCGGGAAGAGCAGAAACACGGTCAGGATGAGCGCGGCGGCCAGGAACTCGAGGACGGAGACCGTCACCGCAGCGACTTGCTGCCCGGCGCCGCCGAGGTCAGGCCAGAGGTCGTAGGCCACCGCAACGGAGCCCGAGAACAGGGACCCGCCGGACGTGCCGACCGCGAGCAGCCGCGCCATCGGCAGATCCGGGCGCAGCGACCACGCGAGCAGCCCCACGCCGTACAGCGGCAGGACGAACACCAGCGACCAGGCCGCGACCTGCCAGCTCGCAGGACGCCACAGGGCTAGCGAGAGCAGCAGCCCACCGGCGCCGGCGCCCCCAAGCGCGAGCGCCGTGCGGACACCGAGATCCAGGACCGGGCTACGCACATGGTCATCATCCCGCGCGGGAGGGCCGCGCGCACCGCGGTTCACCACAATCCAGAACTGCAGAGAACCGGAGGGTGCTCTGACCCAGGCACCATGTCGCCACCCGACCTGCGTCCCTAGCGTCCTTGAGGACAAGGATCGGTACGACCATGTGGAGGACGACATGACAACGACAACCTGGCTGCGGGCGGCGGCCGTGTGCGGGGCGCTGTACCCCCTGCTGCTGATCGTGGGGGACGACGTGATCGCCGCGGGCGACGAAGTCGCGCCCAACGCGGGTACGCCGGAGCAGGTCGCAGCGGCAATCGCGGCCAAGGCGTCGCCGGCGTACTTCTACGGACGCGGTATCGGACTGCTCTCGGTGCTCTGCCTGGTCGTGTTCGCTGCATACGTCGCCTCGCGGCTGCGTGCGCGTCGCGGACCTGGGAGCATCTGGCCGCCTCTCGCTGCGGGCGGCGGCGTGCTCGCCGGCGCCCTGCTGATGCAGGCGGCGGTGCCGCAGCTGACCCTGGTGAAGCACGAAGGCGCAGGCGCCGATCCGGATTCCTGGTGATGCTCATGGAGCAGCAAGTCTCCTTCCTGCTCGCGATGCTGCCGATCGCGATGTTGGTGGCCGCCGTGGCGGTGGCGGGCTGGCACGGAGAGGTCGTCGGCCGGGCCGTCGCGCGCACCGGTGCCGTGCTGGCGACGCTGCTGCTCGCCGGCTTCGTGCTCGTTGTCGGCGGCCAGGAACTGGCATTCCTGCCGATGGCCTTGTCGTGGCTGTGGTTCATCGCCGCCGGCGTCAGTGCGGCACGCCGAGTGCCGACGACCAGCGAGGTCGTCGCCAGCGCCCCCGGTGACCGTCAGGTGAGTGAACGTCCGGCCTAACACGCTTCGGAGCACGACCGCCGGGCGAGCGGGCCCGGGAGGCAGGACCCGCCTCGGCGCCCGGCCACGGCGCCCAACGAAATCGGCACCACCAGTCCTATGCCTTGGGGACGATCGCAGCGCCATGATGGCGCCACTAACAAGAGGAGTCCGCCATGGACCACGACACCCCGCACAAGAACGAGAGCTGCCGCGTCGTCCGCCGCTTCTTCACCGAACAGGACGCCGGCAACCTGGCCGTCATCGACGAGTTGACCTCCGACGACTTCCAATTGCACGCGGCGGGAGTCCCCGGGCCGCTCGACCGGAACGGACTGCGCGGCTTCGCTGAGGCGTTCTACCGCGCGTTTCCGGACCTCCATCACACGTTCCTACACCAGGTCGCCTCTGGGGGCACGGTCGCGAGTCACGTCCGAATGCGCGGCACACATCGCGGCGAGTTCCACGGCATTCCGGCCACGGGTGCGGACATCGACCTGACGGCGATGCAGTTCACGCGGGTCGAGCAAGGGAAGCTCATCGAACACTGGACGGTCATCGATCAGCTCAGTCTGCTGGGCCAGCTCGGTGCCCCGGGAGGAGCCCCTGAGGTACCCCCGAACCGCACTCTGTTCGCGAACATGTACGAGGCGTTCACCGCCGGTGACATGGAGAGGCTCGCCACCCATTTCGACCCCGACATCGTCTGGCACACAGCTGGGTCGAACCAGCTCTCCGGCACCTATCGCGGTAGAGCCGACACCATCGCCTCGTTCGAGCGCGAGTTCGACCTCTCAGCGGGCACCTACAGGCCGGTTGTACGTGACGTGCTCACCAGCGATACGCGCATCGTCGCTCTGTTGCACGCCGACGCGCAGCGCGGGGACCGCGCCTTGTCCGAGGAATACGCGATCGTCTTCGCGGTGGACCGCGGCCTGGTGGTCGAGGCATGGGAGTGTTGGTGGGACCAACGGGCCGTCAACGAGTTCTGGAGCTGAAGGACGAAGGCCGGCGTCGCGAGCCCGGGCGATCGCGCCGTCCCGGATCGGATTCGACGACGCCACTCGACCTCACCCGCGGCACGTTCGCGTGGATGCCGCGGGAAGGCCCGCGCGCAAGCTCCCGCCGCAGCCGGTTGAACTCGCCGCCACCGACTGCTCCTCGGTACCCCCTGCGGAGGGCAGACCGAACCCCGAGTTCCCCCGTCGCGACCAGCAGCTCGAGCCCTGCCCGGATAAGGTAGGAGTCCTCCGCCACGACGAGACGCACCATCACCGCATCATCCACGACCCCAAGCCGGCACGACTCCGCCGGAAGGCTTCATGATGGTGGCATGCGAGTTCATGTCATCGAGCGCGCCCGTACGGCGGTGGTCGTGGTGGCCGCTGTCGTACCGGCTGTGGTCTGTGCGGCGATCGTGCCGTTCCGCGCGCAGATCGAGAACACGAATGCGGCTCTGGTGCTGGTCCTGGTCGTGGTCGGCGCGGCGGCGACCGGGGTGCGCTGGGCGGGCATCGCCGCGGCGTTGGCGAGCACGGTGTGGTTCGACTTCTTCCTCACTCAGCCGTACCAGCGGTTCAGCATTACCGATCGTGCGGATGTCGAGACCGCCGTGCTGCTCACGATCGTCGGTGTCGCGGTCACCGAGGTCGCTCTGTGGGGACGCCGTCAGCAGGCCCGCGCCAGTCGGCAGCAGGGCTACCTGAGCGGGGTTGTGCAGACCGCCGGCATCGTCGCGGCGGGAAGCTCACGGACCGAGGACCTGATCGAGCACGTCGCCGACCAACTCGTCGACCTCTTGGGTATCGACGACTGCCATTTCGACAGCCGGACGGAGGACGTCGCGCCGGCCGCCGTCGTCCGCGACGGCACGGTCGTCCGCGGGGGCCGCGATCTCGACGTCGAGCGGTTCGGACTCCCGACCGATTGCGAGATCGAGCTGCGCGTTCAGCACGACGGCATCACCCGAGGCCGGTTCCTGCTCGTCGCATCCACCCGGCTCGCTTGCCCGTCCGACGCGCAGCGGCAAGTCGCCGTCGTACTCGCCGACCAGGTCGGCGCCGCGCTCGCAACTCACCCTGAGCTCTCCTGATCCGGATGCGACACGGTCCCCGGATGATGCTTTGCTGACCCTATGACGAATCTGCTGTTCGACGCCTCCAAGCGGCTGCTGCTGGGCAGGCCGCTTCGAAGCGCACAGTTGAGGGAGACGCTGCTTCCGAAGCGACTGGCCTTGCCGGTCTTCTGCAGCGACCCGCTGTCCTCCAACGCTTACGCGCCTGAGCAGATCCTTCTCGGCCTGGCCATCGGCGGACTGGCCCTGACCCATGCGGCGCCCTGGATCGTTGGAGCGGTCATCGTGCTGCTGGTCGTGGTGATCGGCTCGTATCGTCAGATCTGCCGGGCCTACCCCAGTGGTGGCGGGGCGTACTCGATCAGCCGCGACAACCTCGGGACCAACGCTTCGCTTGTCGCGGGCAGCGCCCTGGTGGTCGACTACGTGCTCACGGTGGCGGTTTCGGTCACAGCAGGGGTTGCGAACATTGCCTCGGCCGTCCAATGGCTGACCCCCTACGTCATCCACCTCTCGGTCGGGTTGGTCGCTGTGTTGACCTTGATCAACCTGCGTGGCCTGCGACAGTCCGGAAGGGCGTTCGCCATACCCGTGTACGGGTTCATCGCGATCGTGTTCCTGATGATCCTGGCGGGCGCCGCACGAATACTCGTCGGTCGTGACCCCGTCGCGGAGTCGGCCACGTTCGATGTCGAGGCCACCTCACAGACGACCGGTCTGCTAGCGGTGGCGATCGTGCTCCGGGCCTTCTCCCAGGGCAGTACGGCGCTGACCGGCATGGAAGTGGTGAGCAACGGCGTACCCCACTTCCGGAAACCCCAGGCGGACAACGCCGCCAGGACGCTGGCGATCATGGGTGCGATCACCGTGACGATGCTGGCGGGTATCACGTGGCTGGCCGTCGCGACAGGCGTCCGCGTCGCCGAACGTGAAGACCAACTGATCGGAGCGCCGGAAGGCTATGAGCAGCGTACGGTGATCACACAGGTGGCTGCAGCGGTCTTCGGCAACAACTCGGCCCTCTTCTTCCTGCTCGCCACCTTCACGGCCGCCATCCTGGTCCTCGCCGCGAACTCGGCGTTCAACGGTTTCCCAGTCCTGGCGTCGGTCCTGGGTCAGGACGGGTTCCTCCCGCGGCAGTTCGGGCGCCGGGGCGACCGGCTGGTCTTCAGCAACGGGATCGTGCTGCTCGGCCTGCTCGCCATCGCGCTGATCTGGTCGTTCGACGCAGACGCACATCAGCTGATCCAGCTCTACATCATCGGCGTGTTCCTCTCATTCACGTTCAGTCAGTTCGGCATGGTGCGGCACTGGACCAGGCATCTCCGGCACGAGCGTGACGTGGTCCGGCGCCGTACGATGCGACGGTCGCGGCTCATCAACCAGGTCGGGGCATGCCTCACGGCGCTCGTGCTCCTCGTGATCCTGATCAGCAAATTCACACGTGGTGGCTGGATCGTCGTGATCGCCTTGCCGCTGGTGTACGCCACGATGAAGGCCATTCGCCGCCATTACGACGACGTCGAGGAGCGGATCCGTCCAGCACCTGAGCCCGTGACCCTGCCGAGCCGCGTCCACGCGATCCTGCTCGTGTCCAGGCTCCATGCGCCGACGCTGCGCGCGTTGGCCTACGCCCGCGCGACGCGACCCACAACGCTGACTGCGTTGACGGTACAGATCAAGAAGGAGGAGACCGACGCCTTGATGGCCGAGTGGAGCCAAAGGGGTATCTCGATTCCGCTCACCGTCCTGGACTCCCCGTACCGCGATGTCACCAGCCCGGTGCTCGCCTACGTCAGCAGGATCCGGCGCCGAAGCCCCCGGGATCTCGTCTCGGTGTTCGTGCCCGAGTACGTCGTCGACCACTGGTGGGAACAGCTTCTGCACAATCAGAGCGCACTGCGGCTCAAGGCAAGGTTGCTCTTCAGTTCCGGTGTGATGGTCACGAGCGTGCCATGGCAACTGGGCGCCGGGGCGATACAGCCGCAGGCGGAACAGCCGCAGGCAGAAGAGCCGCCCGAGCAGTCGGCTGAACCGTCCCGGGGCGACGCCGCGTCATGATCGATCTGGGTAGGCCCGTCACAGCCAGTTCGTGAAGCGTTCGATGTCGTCGATCGTGCCGACGACCGTGATGGTGTCGTCGTAGGTCAGCACCGTCTCGGCGGTCGCGTAGGTGAACTGCTCGCCACTGGACTTCACCGCCACCACCGTGACTCCGAACTTCGAGCGCAGGCGCGACTCACCGAGCGGTATGCCGACGAAGTCCCTGGCAGGGGTCGTCTTGATCATCGCGAAGTTCTCGTCGATCTCGACGTAGTCGAGCATGCGTCCGGAGACCAGATGTGCCGTCCGCTCGCCCATGTCGTGCTCCGGAAAGACCACATGATGCGCCCCGACACGAGACAGGATGCGCCCGTGTTGAGGAGTGACCGCCTTCGCCCAGATCGTATCGACACCGAGATCGACCAACAGTGACGTCACCAGCACGCTGGCCTCCACGTTGGTCCCGATCGCGACCACCGCACGATAGAAATCCTGCGCGTTGAGCTGCTGCAACGTCTCCGGATCCGTGGCGTCGGCGGTGACCACATGGGCCAGTTGGCCGGCCAGGGACTCCACAAGCTTCGGCCGGCTGTCGATGGCAAGCACCTCCGTGCCGCGGCGCGTCAACTCCAGCGCCACTGCGCTTCCATAGCGCCCCAGGCCGACTACCAGCACCGGGTCGCCTTTCGGATTAGCCAACGATCGTCCTCTCCTCAGGATATTCGAACAACCGTGCCCGCTCACGCAGAGCGAGAGCGGAGAACAGAGTCAACGGCCCTATGCGCCCAACGAACATCAATACGATGATCAGCACATGGCCGCTGCGCGGCAAATCCGCCGTGATGCCAGTCGACAACCCAACCGTCCCGAACGCCGACACCACCTCGAACATCACCTGATCCAGGCGATGCGGAGACAGGTGCATCAACACCATCGTCACCACTGCCACCAGCCCCACACTCAGCAAGCCGATAGCCAACGCCTGCCGTTGAGTGCTCTCCGGCACTCGACGGCGGGCCACGTTCACCTTGGACTCACCCCGCAACTCCGCCCAGATGACCAGCGCCAACAATCCCAGCGTAGTCACCTTGATGCCACCGGCAGTTCCGGCGCTCCCCCCGCCGATGAACATCAGGAGATCGGTGAACAACCAACTCTCGGGATGCATGGCGGCGACGTCGATCGAGTTGAAGCCCGCGGTTCGCGCTGTCGCGGACGCGAAGAAGGCCGCCAGGAACTTGCCTTGATCGTCGAGCGGCCCCAGTGTCCCCGGATTGGAGAACTCGGTCAGGCCGATGACCACGGTACCGATCACCAGCAACGGCACGGTCACCGCGAGCGTGATCCTGGTCAGGACCGACCAGGTGCGCGGGCGGCGCCACGACCGGGCGAGTTCGAAGGCCACCGGGAAGCCGATGCCGCCCACGATGAACGCGATTGCCACAGTCAGTGTGATCCAGGGATCGGAAACGAACCCCATCAGGCTGTCGGAGTACACCGAGAACCCGGCATTGTTGAACGCCGAGATGGCGTGGAACACGCCGTCGTACACCGCCTCGCCCAGCGGCATGTCATAACCGGTGAAGAAGCGGACGCTCAGAATCGTCGCGATCACCACTTCGGAGCCGACGTTGAAGAGCACGACGTTGCGCACCAGATGCGGAACGTCCCGCAGCCGAGCCGTCTTCGTCTCCGCCTGCGCGATCAACTGGGTGCGCAGCCCCAACCGGCCCGACACCAGGATCGCGAACAGAGTGGCCAGCGTCATGATCCCCAGACCACCGACCTGGATCAGTGCGAGTATCACGACTTCACCGAACGTCGACCAGTACTGCCCGGTGTCCACCGTGACCAGCCCCGTCACACACACCGCCGAAGTCGCGGTGAACAGCGCATCGACGAACGGCGCCCGCTCACCACTCTCGGTCGCGATCGGCAGCGACAGTACCGCTGTGCCGATCAGAATGGCCGACCCGAACCCGGAGGCAACCACCTGCGTCGGATGCCGGAACCTTGACGACGACGCAGAAGCCCTGCGCCGGAGCCCGCCGCTCGTTGTCTCGCTCACATACACATCCCGGATGACGAAGCGCCGGCCGCCCGGCCGGCATCATGCAGCATAGTGTCGCCCGACAGGTCCCGCCCTCGGACGCCTCAGCCCGAGCCGTTGCCAATGGCAATACTCACCGACAGCTGTGCGAGGTCTCGTGATCGCTTGGGAGTGCCGACTTCAATCGAGTAGGCGCTGCTGCTCGAACAGCAGGCCGTAGCGGTCGATGCGCCACAGCTGGGCCATCACGACCATGACGGTGCCGAGCAGGACCTGCCAGACCGCCAGCGCGACCAGCCCCCAGGCGATGAGGACGAAACCCACGAGCCCGACGGCGATCAGCACGTTCAGCACGACCTTGTGAGCAGCCGGCGCCTTGCCATCGACGTGCAGCTTCTCCCCATAGATCCCTTTGGCGGCCCAACTCGTCGGCTCGACCGGGCCGAAGATGCGTACGTTCAGCCAGAACAACCAGATCAGCACCACGCCGACACCCGTCAGGGACCACCACCCGATCCAGTCCCGACTCCAGGCCGCGAGCTCGAACGCAGGGATCGCCGCAAACCTGGTCCACACGCTCCAAGGGTTCGCGTGCCGCCGCCAAGCGTCGTCGGTCATACCGTGTGCACCCGCCACAACATCGGTGGCCTTCATCGACATCATCTCCTCGTTTGTGACTGCCAGTTCCCACAATCTATAGAACTTTCAGAGATCTGTAAACAGCATGAATACTCAGAGACGGCTGATATCATCCACCCATGGATGCTGATGAGCGGCTTCGGGAAGCCGCCGAGAGGCTCGCCCTGACCTTGGCGCAGGGCGGCATGCAGAAGACCACCGCCCGTGTGATGACCGCGCTGCTGTACTCCGGGCAGGAATCGATGACGGCCGCGGACCTGTGCGCGGAACTGTCCATCAGCTCAGGGGCCGTCTCCACCGCGGTCAAGCAGTTGATCCCGATCGGATTGATCGAACGCGTTCCCGCGCCCGGCAGCCGCCGCGACCACTACCGCTTCCGGCACGGCGCCTGGGCATCCTTGATGTCACAGCAGAACGCGATGCTGTCTCTGATGGGAGACGCTGCCCAGGAAGGCATCGACATCGCCGGCGAGGACAGCACCACCGGACGGCGTCTGCATGAGATGCGCGACTTCTACACGTACATGAGCGACCAACTGATCCCGATGATCGACACCTGGCGTCAGCAGTACTCCGAGCGCAAGTCTTAGGCCAGCCGTGGCCGGAGGAGATCCGGCCGCCGCCGAATCCCAGAGCCCACATCATGCTCGACGGACTCATGATTCTGGGTTTGTTGTCAGGCTGCGCTACTGGCCGTCGGTGGGGGGTGGGCTCGCGTCGGCGTTGTTTGGCCTTGACGATGTCGGGGTCCCTGGGGTCGAGGGGAAGCGCCTCCAGGAGGGTGTCACGGCGCTGGGTCCTCGTCCGGCGCTTCTTCGTCACCTGCACCTGTCGCATCTCACACCTCCTTCGTACGGCGTGGTGGAACGGCAGACCTGGCGCCGAGTGAGGGGAACTCAAGACGCCAGGTCCACCGGCTTGAAGGGGTCATCGCGGACACGGGCTGGACGCAGACACGGGTGATCATGCTGCGACACCTGCCCACTCGGCCGCAGTGTCGGTCGCAGTGTCGGACTGGTACCACGCAACGCTGTTCGGTGGGAGTTTGTCGCCGGCTTCGTAGTGGCTGGCGAGCAGGAGTCGGCCGTCGACCGGCGCCGTGACCGTTCGGGAGGAGCAGTTGACCACGCAGCTGAAGCCGTCGCCGCGGGTGAACGCGAGGACCCCGGGCTCAGTCGGCAACCAGCGGAACTCTTCAGAGGCCAAGGCGGGTAAGTGCCGCCGCAGCCTGAGTGCCGCGCGGTACAGCTGGAGCATCGACTCGCCCGAGTTCTCCTGCCGGTCGACCGAGTGATCGGCGAACCATTCGGGCTGGGGTAGCCAGGGGTCGGCGGAGGTGAACCCGAAACCGGGCTCATCGCTAATCCACGGCAGCGGGACCCGGCAGCCGTCCCGGCCGCGGCGCGCGCCGTCAGTGCGGTGGAACATCGGGTCGGTCAAGACCTCGACGGGCAGGTCGGTCACCTCGGGCAGGCCGAGTTCCTCGCCTTGATAGACGTACGCCGCTCCCGGCAGCGCCAGCATCAGCAACGCGCTCGCCCGAGCCCGGGTGGTGCCGAGGTCGACATCACCCGCATCGATACCAGGAGCGCCGCCGGCGTACCGGGTCACCGACCGGGGCATGTCGTGGTTGTTCAGTACCCAAGCGACCGAGGAGTTCGAGCCGGCGATCGTGCCGAGTCCGCGGTCCACGACGTCGTACAGGATCTGGTCGTCCCACTGGGCACGGAGGAACTCGAAGTAGAAGGTCTGGTGCAGTTCGTCCGGGCGCTGGTACAGCGCGAGCTGTCGAGCGTCGAGGACGCCGACCTCGCCGATCAGCACCCGTTCGTGGCCGGTCCGGAGGCTGTACTCGTTCGTGATGCGGCGCCAGCTGCGCCAAACGTCGTGTACCTCAGGCTGGTTCCATGCGTACGGATTCAGCGGGTCGCCGGTCAGCTCGTCGTCCATCGCATCCACGTGATCAGGCAGGCCAGGCGCCTTGTGCAGCCCGTGGGCAACGTCGATCCGGACACCGTCCACACCGCGGTCGAGCCAGAATCGCAGCACGTGTTCGAAGTACGCCGTGACGTCCGGGTGGCGCCAGTTGAGGTCGACCTGCTCGGGCGCGAAGGTGTGCAGGTACCACTGCCCGTCCGCGACCTGCTGCCAGGCGGAGCCACCGAAGATCGACCGCCAGTTGTTCGGCGGCAGTTCGCCGTTCCCGTCCGCGAAATGGAACCGATCGCGTGCTGGGCTGCCCGGACCGGCGGTGAGAGCCTCGACGAACCACGGATGTTCGGCCGAGCAATGGTTCGGGACGATGTCGATGAGGACCTTGATGTCGAGGCGATGCGCCTCGGCCACCAAGCAGTCGAAGGACGCCAGCGTGCCGTACTCCGGATGTACGTCGAGATAGTCGCTGACGTCGTACCCGTGGTCGTGCTGCGGTGAAGGGTAGAACGGGTTCAGCCAGATGCCGTCGACGCCGAGGCTCCGAAGATAAGGAAGCCGCGCGCGGACGCCGTCCAGATCGCCGATGCCGTCACCGTCGGAATCCTGGAAGCTGCGCAGGTAGACCTGGTAGATGACCGCGCTGCGCCACCAGTTCGGGTTTGCAGTGGTGAGCATCGCGATCAGTCCCTTGGCCGCCCGCCGTCCGGTGGGCCTGTGGCAACCGTCCCCCGCCGGACCAGGCCGCGTCTGCACCGCCAGCGTCCACTGCCGGTACCTGCCAGCAGGAATTCACCGCGACTCGAGATAGGTGACCACGGCAAGCACCCGCCGATGGTCGTCATCGGTCTCGGGCAGGTCCAGCTTGGTCAGAATGTGCCGGACGTGCTTCTCCACCGTGCCTTCGGTCACCCATAAGCGGCGGGCGATGCCGGCATTCGACCGGCCCTCCGCCATCAGAGCGAGCACCTCGTGCTCGCGCGGGCTGAGCTCGGCGAGCGGGTCGTTGTGCCGACGGGCAGTCACCAACTCCTGCACCAGGGCGGGATCCATCACCGAGCCACCACGGACGATCCGCTCCAGCGTCTCCACGAAGTCACCGACATTCGTCACGCGGCTCTTCAGGAGATAGCCGATCCGCTGGCCGGTGGCGAGTAGCTCCATCGCGTGCTCGACCTCGGCATGCGCCGACAGCACCAGGATCGCGATCGACGGGAACTCCTGACGGATCTCCCGGGCAGCATCCAGTCCTTCCGTGGTGTTCGTCGGCGGCATCCGGATGTCCAGCACCACCAGGTCGGGCTCGAGCTGGCGCACCAGCGGAAGGATCCACTCGCTGCTACCGGTCTGCCCCACCACCTCGAGCCCCGACCGCTCAAGCAGGCTCGCGAGCCCCTCGCGAAGCAGCACGTCGTCCTCCGCCAGCAGGACACGGGTACCGGCCGCAGCGTCCTGGCCGCTCGCAGGCTCACCTGACGACTTGATCGTCATACCACCGAGTATCACCCCACCCCGGGACTCAGGCAGCCAGTTCGATCCGCTCCCGAAGCGTCTTCCGGCCACGGTGCAACCGCGACATCACAGTTCCCCGCGGTACGCCGACCATCCCGGCGATCTCGAGGTAACTGAAGCCTTCGACGTCGTAGAGCAGGATCACCCGCCGGTACCGCTCGTCCAGCGACGACAGCGCCGCGTGCAGCCGCTCGTCCACGATCGCGTCGAGTACGACGGCCTCGGCGGACGTCGCGACTCCTCCCCCGGCGCCCTCGGGCGTGGACGCCCAGTCGTACGGAACGGTCTTCGGCTCGTGCAACCTCTTGCGGTAGCCGTTGATGAACGTGTTCCGGAGAATCCGGTGCAGCCAGCCCGACAGGTTCGTACCGGCCTCGAAGCCCGCGAAACCGCGATACGCGCGCAGGAGCGTCTCCTGCAACAGGTCCTCTGCGTCGACCGGATTCCCGGCCAGCCGCCGAGCCGCGACACGGAGCCGAGGCAAGAGTGGCAGCGCCTCGGCTTCGAAGCGGGACCTCAGATCGTCAACGGGCTGCACACTGTCAGGATCGGTCGACCGAGCCCGGTCGATCAGCCTCGCTGCCCGGAATTCGACATACCTGCTGGCAGGAAGAACGGCCTACCTAGCCGGGCCGGGCGGTGCCGTCGAGGATCTGGCGGATCGCGCCGCCCGACAGGTCCGACTTGGACAGGAAGGCCCTGGCCGGCGCCGTCGCGAGCAGGTCACCGAGATCTTCCTCGGCATGGGTCGAGATGAGGATCACCCTGGACCCGTCCACGGTCGTCTCGCGCTGAAACCGCCGTACCAGGTCGAAACCGCTCTCACCGCCCAGATCGACATCGACCAGCACGACGTCCGGCTCGAGGTCGTCCACCGCCCGCAGCGCCTCGGCTGTGGTCGACGCCAGACCGACGACGGTACATCCGTCGCGTTCGAGAAGGGTTCGGGCAGCAGTCAGGAAGGTGGCGTTGTCGTCGACGATGAAACAGCGCAGAGCCATGGCACTTAGCATCCCCGGGGATCGCCCGGCGCGCATTGCAGCTAACCCGACCTCTTGCCGGCTACCTCGAGCACTGGTCCGGTTACCGTTCGAGACTCTCGTTGCGTGTCATTGAGCGGTGACACCGCCCCTTGTAGCGTCGAAGGTGTCGGGTGCTCTTGAGGATCGACATGCGACCTGCGCGGTGGTTCTCGGTTGGATCCGCCCACGGTCTCGACGCCGACGCCGGGACCCGGGCGGTCGGCGAAGCACTGGCTCGAGACGACCCGAAACTGCTGATCGTCTTCTGCTCGCAATCACATGATCTCCCCACGTTGCTCGCCGCGATCCGTCGATCGGCACCCGACGTACCACTCATCGGCTGCACGACGGCCGGCGAGATCGCGACGACCGGACCGAGCGAGGCCAGCGTGGTCGTCACTGCGCTCGGAGGCGATGGGTTCGCCGTCGACACCTGTGTCGCCACCGAAGCGTCACGAGACCTGCGGGGCGCCGGAGCCCATGTCTCCCGCTGCATGCCAGTCCGAGCGGACCTCCCGTACAAGGTCCTCGTCGTCCTCAGCGACGGCCTGGCAGGCGACCAGCAGGAGATCGTGCGTGGCGCCTACAGCGTGCTCGGCGCATCCGTGCCGCTCGTCGGCGGTTGTGCGGGCGACGACCTGCGCATGGCCCGGACTCATCAGCTGTACGGCGACCAGGTCCTCACCGACGCGGTCGTCGCCGCCGGGATCGCGTCGGACGCCCCGTTCGGGATCGGTGTGCGCCACGGCTGGCGTCGCGTCGGCGAACCGATGCTGGTCACCTCAAGTGCCGGGAACCGCGTCCACACACTCGACGACCAGCCGGCCCTCGACGTCTACCTCAAGCACCTGGGAGCCGAGGAACCCGCCGTGCGGGACCAGGAGTGGCTCGCCCGGCTGGCCCTCACCCACCCGCTCGGCCTCGGCCACCCGAGTGGCGAGGACCAGGTGCGCTTCATCAGCGGCGGGGACTTCGAGGCGCGATCGCTGTCCTGCATCGCCGAGATTCCCCAGGGCGCGCTGGCCTGGATCATGGAAGGCGATGCTGCGTCCGTGCTCGACGCCACCGACGCGGCCTGCGGCGATTCCCTCGCCGCGCTCGGCGGGCGGCGACCCCTCGGCATGATCGCGTTCGACTGCATCGCCCGCCGCGGCGTCCTCGGCGACGACGGGATCCGTACCGAGATCGACCGGATCGCCGCGGTCACTCCCGGCGCTCCGATCGCGGGCTTCTACACGTACGGCGAGATCGCGCGGACCCATGGCCTGCGCGGCTTCCACAACCAGACCCTGGTCGTTCTCTCGGTCGGCTGACGTGAGCACATCGTCCCAGCCCAGACCGTGGTCCGCTTCGTGGTCCACCCAGCAACTGGCCGAGTTCGTCGCGGTGATGTCGACCGCCCGGACCGAGAACGAAGCGGCTCAGGTCGCGGTCGAGCGTGCCGCTGAGGCGCTGGACGCCGATGTCGCCGCGATCGAATGCGCTGGTGAACTCGTCGCCGCTGTCGGCTACCCGGAGAATGCCGTACCTGTCGACGACCTCGACGCAGTCGGCTCCGGCGCCGCGGACTCACTCGACGTACCTGGCGTCGGTCGGTGCGTCGCCGCCTCAGCCGTGCTCGAGCATCCGCCCGCAGCAATGTTGGTTGTCGCGCGCCTGCGGGTCCTGAGCCGCGAGGAACTGGGCTTGCTGCGCGGGATGGCTCGGGTAGCCGCAATCACGATGCGCATGCTCAGCGTCCTGGACGATGAGCGAGCCGCCCGCGAGGAGATCGAGCGACTCGCGCAAGAACAGGCAGCGCTGCGACACATCGCAACACTCGTCGCACGCGGGGCCGCGCCGAACGCCGTCTTCGAGGCGGTCACGGCCGACGTCGGCCGCCTCGTCGGCGCCGACTTCACTGAACTGACCCGCTACCTTCCAAGCGAAACCGTGACGCTGGCAGCATGGACTGCGAGCGGCGAGCCGATCCCCGCCACCGAACCGACGTCTCCCGCGGGCCGGAAGCTCACCGCCCTCATCCACCAGACACGCCTGCCGGTACGCGTCGAGTACGGCACCGAAAGTCCGCCGGTCACCACGGCGCTTCCACTGCGGATTCGCTCCGCGGTCGGCGTCCCGATCTTTGTCCAGGGCAACCTGTGGGGTGCGATCGCCGTCGGATCGGCCGGCGACAAACCACCGCCTCCCGACACCGAAACGCGGCTGTCGAACTTCACCGAACTCGTGGCGACCGCGATCGCCAACACCGAGGCACAAGCCGAACTGAAGGCATCCCGTGCGCGGATCGTGGCCAGCGCCGACGAGACCAGACGACGGATCGAGCGGGATCTCCACGACGGCGCGCAGCAGCGCCTCGTCTCCCTCACCCTGCGGTTGCGGGCGGCTCAGGCCTCGGTCCCGGCCGAGCTCGGCGAACTCTCCGCCGACCTCGACGTCATAGCCGACGAGTTGACGACTGCGCTCGACGACCTCAGGGAAATGGCCCGCGGCATCCACCCGACGATCCTCGCCGAGAGCGGACTCGCCAGCGCCCTGAAGGCGCTCGCACGCCGTTCGCCTGTCCCGGTTCTGCTGGATGTCGCGACCTATGAGCGCCTACCGGAACGCATCGAGGTGACGGCGTACTACGTCCTGTCCGAAGCCCTCGCGAACGCCGCCAAGCACGCGAACGCGTCGGTGATCCGCGCGTCCGTCCAGATCCATGACCGGACCTTGCGCCTCTCGGTCATCGACGACGGCGTCGGCGGAGCGAACCCGGCCCATGGCTCCGGCCTGGTCGGCCTCAGCGACCGCGTCGAAGCCGCCGGCGGCACCATCGCCGTCCAGAGCCCACCAGGCAAAGGCACCCGCCTCGACATCGACCTGCCACTCGAAGTCCCGTTCCCCCAGAACTACTGATCGCGTAGGCGATGAGGGCGCACGCTCAGAGGCCAGCGTGGCCAGGCGGCTGACCATCGCGGCGTGCTGTGCGGCGGCTCCCCACAGCGCGTCCGGTGCCACCAGCACGCCACCTTCAGGATCTCGTCCAGGCCCAACGCCGCGTCTCCAAGCTGCGAGGATCACCGAGCTCGTGACGCTAGTGCACACGACGCCGGTACAACCCCGCTGACTCGCACTCGCCTGCAACATGGCGCCTTCAGAGCACCCAGGCGGGCGGCCTCCCGCGCGAGGCGGATCAATCGTCCGGTCAAGACCCCATAGCTCGCAAGCGGCATCTTCCCCCTGATCTGATGCCCTGCCGCGAGAACAGCCAGCCGTCATCCGGCCGATACTTGGGGAGTGTCGGTCTTGGATCTGCCTGAGTTCGATCGCGCGCAACTGCACGCGATCGAGGTACTGCGTGGCGGTGGGGCTGTTGTCGTGACCAGTCCCAGTCCGTTGACGTATGGCGTGGTGGCGCGTGATGCCCGTGCGGTGAATTTCCTGAAGGGTCGACCCGTCGAACAGCCGGTCGGGATCTCGGTCCACTCGGAAGCCGCGCACGATCAGCTGTTCCAATATCTCGACCTCCAAACGGATACCCTCGCCGCGATCGACTTCGCGCTCGCCGAGCGAATCTCCGTACTGGCGCCGATCCGGTCAGACCCGACGATGCCTGAGTGGGTGGCGCCGGCCATCCAGGACGGCTGGGTGCTGTTCTTCGACGGATGCTGGGGTCCACTTGCCCTGCTTTGGCTGACCTTTCCCTTCCTGTACGGAAGCAGCGCCAACCGATCCGGCGAAGCTCCGGTCGTCTCCGCTACCGAAGCTCGTGCGCGGTTGCCGGCCGACACTGTGATCATCGACGCCGACCACCTCCGCACGCCGGCCACCGCCTACGGAGCCAGCACGATCATCCGCGCCGAGCCGGACAGACGGCTCACGCTGCATCGATCGGGTGTTCAGGACCAAGCTTCGGGCGGAGCCGACGCACTCCTGGAGCGACTACGCGAGTTCAGATCGGCGATCGCGGTCCTGGACGGATCGACCAGGACGCCGCTGGGCAAGACCTACCTGTCCACCGCAGTCACCGAGGACGGCGAACCGAAGCAGTTGGTGCCGAAGACGCGGATTCGGCTCGGGTTCGCGCGAGTGCCCAACAAGAACTCGGACGGGCCACGGGTGTACGACGTCGTGCGCACACACGCCGGTTGTAACCGCATGGGGACAGCGGTCGCAGCCGGCGAGCTGCTGACCGGCGGCAGTCTGTGGATACCCGGACTCGGCGGCACCCAGGTCGGCTGCAGACCGCCGCTTCGGGACCAGGAGGAATGGTTGAAGACGTTCCTGACGAGCAAACCCTCATGGCGGCTGAGCGGTGACGAGCTCACCCTCGCCTCAGGCGGTACGACGATCACGCTGCTGGACCGGAAGATCGCCGAACCAGACTTCCCGCTCGACGGGACCAGGTGGAAGGTCCTCACCACCATCACCAACGCCGACCTGCGCCAGTACCACCATCACGCCGAGCAAGCGTGGATCAGCTTCCACGACGAGCGCCTCACCGGCTGGACCGGATGCAACGAACTCTCCGGAACCTTCACCCGCAACAACACAGAACTGAACTTCAGCGACCTCGTCACCACCAACCGCGACTGCACAGCCGAAACCGCCACGCTGCAGACCGCAATCCTGGCCACCCTCGGGCCCGCAGTCACCTACACCATCGACCACAACCAGCTGACCCTCCTGGCCCCGTCAGGCATCGGCCTCGACCTGAAAGCGGAGTAGAGCGGCTGCCCATTGGGGTTGACCATCCACGCTGGCCGGCTGAACACGGCCACGCCATACGGCGCTACAGGCGGATGGCCAGCGCAGACGGTGCCGTGGCTGGACCTCCCGCGGCTTCACTCACCATCAGCACCGATGGCGACACCTTCACCGCACCGTCAGGCGACGTATCGTGACCGGCGAATCCGTGATCAGGATGATCAGCATTCCAGAACACCAGCGCCCGCCCAGCGGTCGCAGCCGATGGCCACCGCGACCTCCGTGGAACGGATCAACTGCAACTGCTGTCGCCGGCCATATCCGCAGTGTTGCGAAGTGGTGTGGGGTCGCCGATCCAGCGGAGGGCGACGGGGACGCTGCTGGTCGCCTTGACGTGGGCGAAGGCGTCCGCTTTGGCCTTGGAGCTCAGTACGACGCTGATGCCGGAGTAGTCGGGTTCACTTCCGGCGGCGGACACATCTGGGTTGTGGTCCATCACGGCGAGCACGGCTGCCGTCAGTTCGGCGCGCGAGTATGCGGCCCGTTCGAAGGTCACCTGGACCGGCAGTCGGGCGGCCAACGACCGGAGACCGGCGGGCACAGACCCCTTCCAATACACCAGAACAGTCTTGCGATCCTTCAGGACCCGCACACCGCCGGCTCCACCGTGGTCAGGATGCTCGGCAATCCACTCCCCCAGCTTGCATCCGGCCTTCTCCGCCCATGTCGGGCAGAGCGCCGGGTCGATCCCTGGTCCCGAGTCGGCGTCTGGCGCGCGGTACCTGGCCATAGCTGGATCCTTTGGAGTCGCACGGTTGGGCACATCACCCCGTCCGACGATGGCCATCGCCGCCCACGTTCATCACCCAACCTACCTCCGTCTCATCACTCGCATCGGCACGACGGCTACCGGCGGTGTCCCGGATGGTCGCATGACCGACGGACCTGCAGGTGAGCCCGAGCGATCGCGAACTGCGCTGCCACGGGCGGGCGAGCCGAGGTCGGCCGGTGCGCCGCCGACCGCGGATCTGGCCGTGGGTCGAGACGCTGTCCGATCCTCCCCTGTCGCCGCCGACGAATGCCGAGCGGTCGAGGTCAACCGGCAGCACGGACCGGCGAGTGCTCGAAATCCATCGCAGCCGCACCCGGCCACCAGCCTCGCTTGTCCGCCCGCGTTTCCGCACGTTGACGAGCGTGCTTTGCTGGAGGCGTCGGCTGGAGGTGGAAGGTATGCGCTATCGGGAGGAACGTGCGACGGCCTCGCCAGATCTGCCGGTCGTTCGCCAGTGGGTCGAGCGCAATCCGCGCACGGAGGCCAGGCTAACGGAGACTGTAGAGCACGGCGGTGGTCGAGTGGTCCTGGTCGTCAATGTCCCGGCTCATGAGGAGATGGTCCGGGCGCGGCTCGAGATTCCACCACTCGTACGGTTCCCGGAACTGTTGCGCTTCAGACGTTGGCAGCCAGGCGAGCAGGAGGCCGAGTGGACACTGCAATGGGTGCTCGGTCTGATGCGCAGGCAGGAGGATCTCAACCTGCCGACAAAGGTCACGTCGACGGGGCGACACCCGGCGTCCGGACTCATCATGATCACGATTGACCGCGTCGACCCCACCTACGCCGCCGAGCTCGAAGCTCGCGGCAACGGTCTCACCATGGTCCTGCCCGACCCGATGAATCCCGTTCCCCTCGCCGTTGCGGGCCACTGGTCACCCGATTCGCAAGGGTCGGACGCCGCAAATCCGACATGGGTGACGGTCGAGAAACCGCGTGTGCCGTAGCCGACGAAGCTCACGGCTCAGACTGTGGTGCGAGCAGGTTGAGTAGGCGAAGAGGAGCCGCAGATGCCTCCAAGACACCGGCTGATCGCCGAGCTAATCCGGCGCAGCATCGCACGGGGTGAGCTGGGCGCCGCAGGTGCCGTCCTCTCGCTCGCGGAGCTCGCAGAACGCTTCGGCTCATCAGAGGATGTGCGGCTGGCCCTCGTACGTCTTCAATCCGATGGCCTGATCGTCCTGCAGGGTGAGCGTGGCGCCGTTGTCAGCGAGTCACCGATGCTGGCCCAGTTCATGTCCACCCCCGCCGGTTCGGCCAAGCCCGAACTCACCCGGGACGAGACATTCCTGGACGAGGCTCAGCGGTTGGGGCTCGCAGCCGCCAACCGATCCGAGACAAGGATCGAACAGGCATCCCTTGAGGTCGCCGACCAGCTCGAGATCGCCGTACGGACGCCGATCGTTCACCGACAGGTTGTCAGATGCGCCAACGACGGACCGGTCGCACTAGAGCACGCCTACTACCCGTACGACGTCATGCCGTCGGCGGACCCTGCCGTCGACGCACGGACGCTCCTCGAGGCCGCCGGCTACAGGCGCGTCGGCTGGATCGATACCGTCGTGGCCCGTCAAGCAAGCAGGGAGGAGGCGTCCGCACTTGCGCTGGACGCAAGATCCCCGCTTCTTGACCACGGCCGCGTCCTGTACTCCAGGAACGGCGATCATGTCAGGCCAGTCGCGTACGTCCGAACTCTGTTCGTCGCGAGTCGACATCGCCTGATCTATGACCACAAGTACAAGGGTTAGCTCCACCAGGTTTGGGGCGACTTTGCCCTCTGGCTGGTTTGCTCGCCTCGCCGCAGTTCTTGGGCGATCGCTTTCGCCGCTCGTCGAGTGGGTGACGACCGCAGCAGCACGCTCCAGCGGAACGTAGGTCTCGCCAACAAATCGCCGGAAGACCTCCCGTCGCCGCACTACCATTCGATACCCGCCGTGCCGGCTCCCCAGTCGCACGACAAGCCCGCCCGTCGACGGCACGACCAGGAATATCAGCGCGGTGACATCCCCGTGTTTGCCGCCCTGCGATGTATTGATCCCCGAGCGAAAGACGTTTGAAACGCAGGTATCACATGAACAGAGCCAACCAGCCGCGCAGCTGACGGCTCCTGGAGCGTGTGACAGCCCTAGCGTGTCCAGCCGGTGTCACCCGACACCGTGCCGAGGCTGGTGGTCATCGGCCGCATCTGAAACGGCGACGGCTGAGAGACCGCTACCCCGGGACGACAGTGAATGGAGCTCGGATGGTCAGACGGCGCGAAGCTTTGCCAGTTCGGCGCGTAGCTCTGCGATCTCCTTCTGTTGCTTGAGTCGCTGCAGTTCGGCGTAGTCGGTGGTGGTCGCCGTCTGGCCGGCTTGTCTGAGGCGCTGCTCCTCGAGGTCGACTGCACGCTTGAGGGCAGCGAGTTCACGCTCCTGCGGCGCATCGCGTAGCCCATCGAGTTTGGCGCGTGAGGTCGCTACCGACTCGAGGGCTCCGCCGAAGGCGGCGGGTAGTCCTGCGAGTGACTGGGCGACAGCGTCGGCGCTGGCGGTGCCGCCGTAGGTCAGCTTGGTGAGCGCACCCGACTCGGACAGCGTCACGCCAGTTTGCCGCCTGCCGCTCCAGGACTTGCGGACCGGGATACTCATCACCTCGCACGCGCGATCCATCACCAGCACTCGTTCTGTCGAGACCCGTGTCGGACTCTCTCCGTTGCCTTCGACGTGGATCAGAGTCACGCGGCGGGGCTTCAGTAGGTGCAGGCGGTCTGTCACCGTATTGGCCGGGTCAGGCGTGGCGTTCGTGCTTGGCGGGTCCTCGTCTGTGGCGACGATCCCGAGTGCGTTGTTGAAGAAGGTCTGGACCAGCTTTCCTTCATCGGTGTCGACGAACTGCAGCGCGCCGTCTGCCAAACGAGGCAGCGAAACGACGTCCACCAACTCGTCGTGCACGAAGTTGGTCACCTTCAGGGTACCGGCCCTCCAGGCCGCGAAGCGCTGGTTGGCCCGGTCGAGCTCGCGTTCGTTGTCCGAGATCAGACCCTCGAGGGTCGAGACAGCTTGATGCTCTCTGCTCATCTTCAGTGCGTCACCGACTGCGCGCCTCAGCCGCTGCCGGGCTGTATCGAGCGCGTTGACCAGCTCGTTGTGTTCCGCGGTGAGGTCCTTCAGCCGATCCGCTTCCGATGGATGCGCCGCGCGATAGGCCCGCCAGACTTGTTGCTGCGCCGTCAACTCCTCGGCGACGCTCTCGGTTGCGCCAAGCGGCTGGTCACCGCCGTCCGCCGTGACCAGCATTGCGGCCAGGGGCACGTTGCCCGTCGCGAGCGCCACTGCCGCCCCTGCGAGAGTCGCGGTCGCGGTCAGAACCTGCCCCAGATGCCCAGTGGACTCGATCGACGCACTGGTCAGCCGCCCGTCTTCGGTCATCGCCATCTCGAACGCGTAGTCGTTGATCAGTCCGCCCTTCACCGTCAGTTCCCGGCGCCGGCCAGGATCGGCCATCGTTACCAAGGTGAAAGTGCGCTCGGCCGTTCGCGTCAGCGTCCGCGGCTGGACGATCTCGTCCACGGTCTCCGTAACTGTCGCCTGGAGCCTCACTTTGGTCAGCGGCAGGCGGTACTCGATTGTGGTCTCGATCCCCATGATTCCCCCTCGTGCAAAGACCTACCAGCAGCGTACGCTCTGTGTAACCGTTTGAGGGGGGCTCGAATGGTGATCAGGGTGGGGGATTCCGCGTCGCTCTCGGCTGTGCTCGATATCGCGACCGGCCTGACGACCAGGGCTCGGATAGCGACGCGCCGCGACCGCGAGCAGACCTGGTACAAGCTGGCGAGATCGGCCAATCGGCGGCTCGGCACAGGCGCGGACACTGACGCCCTGGAGGTTGTTCGCCAGTGCCTGTGGGTGCCCGAGTACGCAGTACCAGAACTGACCGACGATCCTGCGATTGCAGTGCGCAGCTTCCTCGTTCGTGCCCTCGCGGATCCGGCAGAGGCACTTCCGGCGTTGACATCCGCCGTGGATGCCCTGGACGAGTTGCCGACAGATGACGACTTCCACAGCCGCGATGCTGCACTCCGGGCTATCTCCGGGCAGTCGCTTCAGCTTAGCGAGAAGGTCATCCGCGACGCGAGTCAAGCCACTCGGGATCTCCTCGGCGAGTCGCTCACAACAGCTGCAGAGGAGAGTACGACGGATGTTCGGACGCTCACTGAAGTGGTGCGCGCCATGCTCTCGGGAGACGACGAACCGTTGTCGGTCCCAGACCGGGTCGACCAACAGGCAGCCGCCGCACAGCGCAGCATCCGAACGCTCATAGGCGACGTAACCAAGGGCCTGGACCTGGACACCCAGCAGCGGGTCAGGCACGGCGTCCTCGACCATGAACCGGCCCAGGTGGACGTACGCCGCAAGCTCGGGTATATCGCACTCGCGCCGGTCATGAACCTGCTCGCCGACGACAGCCGCCAATTCTGGATGCTGGACCGAGTCACCGAACTCGTCGACAGCTACGGCGACAAGGTGGGCGAAGGCCTGGACAAGGCCGGGGAGTTCGCGGACGAGAAGACCGGCGCCCGGTACGACGACGAAATCGACCAGCGGGCCGACTTCGCCGGAGACCTCACGCCTGAGCCCACCGGGCTGGATCAGCTCAACGTCGGCCTGGCCGAGGCGGCCAGACCGATGGTCCCGTTGGCCCAGCGTTCGGTCCGCCCCAGCAGCGATTACCTCGTGTGGACCAGCATCGGCCCACCAGACCCCGACGCGTTACCTGATCCGATGGCCGGCATCGACCTGTCCCGCATGGTCGCAGGCGACACGCTCGAAGTCGTCCTGTTCGGCGCCAATGGCAACGATCAGCCGCCCACCGGGACCTTCCTCCTGGGAAGCGGTCGTCCGCTTCACGTCGGGGCGCCTGCCGACGATGTCGACGTACCTGAGCACCTTCAGCAGACCCGCCTCTACTTCCGCATTCGTACGCCGGACCAACCCGGACAGATGCACCTGCGACTGTGCCTCTATCACCACAGCACGCTGCTGCGCGTACACCATCTGATCCTGCACATCGGAAAGAGAACCGCACGATTCGAGATCAGAACTCCGTACGCGATCGCAGGCTCACCGACCAGCACCGAGGTCGGCCGACTGGCGAACAGACGACTGAGCATCTACACCAACACCACAGGAGACGGGACGCACGACTTCTTCTTCCACGCCGACGATGGCGAGACCGACGCGAACTTGTCCGCCAGCTTCGACGGCCTCGAGGTGCAGAACCTCCTGCGAATGATCCGCGGCAGCCTGCGGACCGCCGCGTGGGGCGAGGATGCCGCCCCACGACGAGGCGCCTACAAATACGGGCAGCAACGGGACGGCTCCTTCGGTACGTCGTTCTCCGTACTGCGCGACGACTTGGTCGAGCTCGCCCGGAATGGGTACGACGCGTGGGAGGACATCACCAGCCGCCTCGGCGGGCCTCGGGACCGGGAGACTCTCCAGCGCCGAATGCGCCGGCCTGGAGGCATCGTCGACATCGCGCCGCGAGCCGACTCGGTGTTCGTACCGCCGATGGCCGGTCTGTACGACCTGAACCTCGACACAGACCGCAACATCGACATCGCCTTCTGCCCCGAGGCCGAGGACACGCTGCGCTCGCGAACCCCGCTCACGGACACGACCTGCTTCGGACCTGAAGGCTGCCGGCACGCCGACGACGAGACCGTGTGCCCGAGCGGATTCTGGGGCCTTCGGCACGACATCGGTGTACCGGTGTCCGATACGACAGACGAGAATGTCCAACCCCGTCTGGACGTTGGCCTTGGAGGGTCTCGAGGCGCGCTGATCGGTACCGTACCCGAGCAGGTCGTGACAGGCGTGACCGCACACGCCCAGGCCGTCGTGACTCGGCTGCCTGGTTCGATCCACGTCACCGACCGGAACGCGTGGTTCACCGAGGCCGCGAGACCCGCGACATACCCGATTCTCTACTTTCTCTGTCACGGCGAGGACCGCCCACGCGGCGGTCCGGTTCTGGTGCTGGACCGACTCGGCCGGCCCGGCATCTCGCGATCCAACCTCACCGCGAAAAAGGTTGCCCTCAGCCACCAGCCGCTCGTCGTGATGAATGCCTGCGACACCGCAGCCCTCGAACCGGAGAGGGCGATCAGCCTGGTCAAGGGCTTCACCTACAACGGCGCAGGTGCGGTCGTCGGCACCGAGATCACCATCTTCACCAGCCTCGCCTACGGCTTCGCGCTCACCTTCCTGGACGCAGTCCTGGCGGGGAACAGCCTCGGTTCGGCACTGCGAACAAGCCGGCTCGAGCTACTCAGAATGGGCAACCCCCTCGGACTCGCCTACATCCTGTACGGCCTACCAGACGCCCGCATGAACCCGACGCCAGACTTGTTGCCCTCGGCATAAGGTCCCAGTCCGGCGCAGGACCCAATTACCACGATCAGCTGCCGATCGACGCGCCGTTTGCAACGAGGGGGATCGACAATTCGCAATACTGGGAGGCGTGACCCACGACGACTGGAGTGCGATCGATCGACCTGATCTCGCGTCGCGGTTCCGACCGCTCGTCGGCGAGCCGAATCCATTCCGCGATGTCCCGCGGACGGGTCAGCTCGACGAACGATCCGTCGTGATTGTCGATGGCATGCGCTCCGTCGCGGAGTTCCCACTGGATACGTTCGGCTCGGAGGCCGAACTCGCGCAGCGCGTACTTGACCGGCTCGCCCCGTGGTTCCTGATCGAGACCGAGGTACGCGGTACCCACTGCTCGGGCAGGAACCTCCGAATCGATGCGGTCCTACGTCCCCGCGACGCCCAAACGACCTGGCGCAACCCTGACGTGGCCTTCGGCGTCGAGTTCAAGCTGCCCCGACGTGGCGCCGGCCTCAACGCCTACGCGGGCTGGATCGCTCAAGCAGTCAGCTACACCCACGTCGACTGGCAGGGCTACGGACGCAGAATCATCCTGACCTGTCCCGGAGCAGCCTCCTGGCTCGATCGATTCGGCAACGACGAACACCGCCGCGACCTCCTGATCGCGAAGCGGCTGACCGGACAGCTCGGAATCGGCGAACTGGTCCTGCGCTGGGGCCACGGGCTCTCGATCCTCGTCAACGGCGAGCGGGTGTGGTCCGAAAGGTCAGGCGTCTCGAAGGGCAAGTACTGGAGTCTCGAACCCCGCAGCGGATCTCGCTGAACACAGCCAGCAGACCGCCAGAAGCCATCGGAATGGCGCCGTTCTGGTCATAGACCGGCCACTGATGCAGCCGACCTGCCAGGTGGTGCCAGGGCACACCGGCTGAGCCAGGATGCGGGGATGAGGTGTTCGTGTCGAGGGCCTTGGCCCTGTAGTTGGGTCCAGGGTTGTCGATGAGGGCATGCGAACCAGTAACCTGGCCGGCCGGGCCGGGGGCTCGCGCGGCCGCACGAGCTCGCGACGGCCGCCTACTGGCTGATCGGCATCGGCATCGTCGGGGCGATCCTCGCCGCGATGCGAGATCTCACCGACCTGCCTGCGATCCCGCGACATACCCCCTGCCTTCAGGACCGGAGTCATGCACATGATCATGAATCTGACGGTCTTCGTCCTGTTCGCGATCGACTTCGCCATCCGTGCGTCACAAGGCTACGAGACGGCTTCCGTGGCCGGCTTCGTCCTCAGTGTCGGCTGATCTGTCTCTGCGCGGTAGCAAGAATCCCGGCCGCTGCCGATCCGTTGCCCAGTCCGTCCTTGGGTCAACAACACTCACCCTCGGCCGCGGACGGTCCTCTGTCAACGGTTCACCGGCTCCGCTCGGCTGATGGCTGTCGAGGGGATGCCGTTGCCGGCGCCCGCCGGGTTCGGCCGTACCCGAGGAGAGCGCCCATGTATGACAACGCACGCAGCCGGTCGGGACCCCTACCACAGCAGATCGCGACTCTCTGGCTCGCCGGAGCGCTCATTTCGCTTGCCTGCTTCGGCCTCCTGACCAGGCTCGCGCAGTACGTCGACAGCCTGGCCGCGTGGATCCCGGCCGCCGAGCCGTTGTTCTTCGGACTCTTCCACCTGTCGCCGGCGCTGAACGTCGTACATCTCCTCCTCGGTGTCGCCGCGCTCGTCACGTCCCGGTGACCGAGGACGATGGCCCGCTGACACCGGACGGCGAACAATGGTCAGCCTGCCCCAGGGCAGGTATGCCGGGCGCCTCGGCCACCCGATCCACCGTCAGCCGTTCGCCGCGCCTGCCGACCGCGCCGCCACGCTGACAGATCGGGCAGGTCGGGCGGGCCGGGCGGGTTGGGCGGGTTGGGCGGGCCGGGCGGCAAGTTGATCGATCTCGCGACGGCGAACCGGTCGTGTGTCGTCGCCGGTGTGGGTGAGCGCGCGGCTGCGCAGCATGTGCTCCACCTGACCGACACGCACCCCGAGCAGCGCGGCAGCGTCCGGAATCGACAACCAACTCTCGCGGATCTGCGCCAACGCCTCAACGTCTCCGCGACGCAGCGGAAGCTCCCTGCCATGCGCAGCCAGCAGCTCGACCGATATCAATCGCCGTACCTCGCGCTCACCGAGCCAGTGGATCTCAGCCGCCTCCGCCACCGAGATCCACTGGTCGAGCCCCGACCGCACGACGTCGGACAACAGGATGCGCCGGTGCGAGCGCGCCCTGGCCGGCAGGTGCCCCGCTCGCACCAACCGCGCCACACGTCGCGGCGACAACCCGAGCAACGCAGCAGCCTGCGCAGTCGTGATCAGCGGGTCGTCAACCATCACCGGCTCACCGAGCAGCTCAGTCAGCCGGTTCCGATACTCCTGACTCAGTTGTTCCCAAGCCATCGCAGCCCCCTCGGCCTCACTCGAGGACGCAGCACGACCCGGCCACCGGCCGAGTCGTCCTCCCACCCAATTGACGCACGTCAGGCCACGGTTACACCAGATCCAGCCGAGCGCTTGTTCCAGCACCTGCAAGCCGACGACATCACAGACCAACCCGGACCGGGAGCCAGGTCGATCGGACCTCCAGGTTCGCCAGCGTCACCCCCTCCGCGAACACGACACGCTCCGTCGGGGCCCAGACGCCCAGCGCGCTCGGCAGTCAGTCGCAGGTGGAAACCGGCGGAGCAGTCACCGTCTACCCTCATCTCAGGTAGGCCCCGAACCACGTCGAGGAGGCCGTCAGCGCACCGGCCGTCGGCCAGGCTCCGCGCATCGCCACGCTCCGACGGCATACACAGAATCGCGGCACCAGGTTTCCCGGCGAGGCCATGGTAGCCGTGCAACCCGCGCGCCCGACGCATTGGCGAACAGGTCACTGGCTAGTCATGAGTGGTCGCACCCGCCCCGCAGGTTGGAAGCGGTCCTAGGCCCTGACGGTGCGGCGTCGGGTGCCGCTCGAGGAGTTGTAGGCACAACTGATCGGAACTCTCAGCGCGGCTCGAAGTACCGCCAGGTGGTGCCGCGGTCCAGGGTGGTGGCGATGCGTTTGTCCGTCGTTGGCCCGTAGATCATGCCGTCGCTGCGGGCGAGGTCCGTCAGCGGCGGCGGTGTGGCGTCGAGCAGGATGGGCCGGAACTCGTAGATCGCGTAGAGCTTGTTCGTCGGGTTGGCTCGTGGCGCGCCGAGGAGCAGAGCCGCCTGGTCGTTGAACGGTACTGCCGGCGTGCCCTTGGTCCAGGTCGGTGACGGGACTTTCCGCCAGGTGGCGCCTCGGTCGGTCGACATCCGCACGAGCATCACCTCCTCGCTGGTCGAGGTGGTCGCGATCAGGGTGTGGCCGCCCGGGCTGACCTCCAGGGAGTTGCCTGGATGATCGGGATCCAGAAGAGTCTGCTCCCAGGTTTTGCCGCCGTCGTCGGTCCAGAAGATGTCGGCGCGCGGCGCGTCCCCGCCCTGATTCCCCAGGACCCACCAACGCCCAGTGCTGTCGCGTACCGCCGCGGCGGCCATGCCCAGACCTTCGACCAGGAGCGGACGCACCGTCGACTCCTCGGGATTCAGCACGGCGAGTCTGCCGGGGATGATCTCGTCGCTGAGGATCTCATCCTTGTCGAACGTCGTCGATGCCGCGACGGTCCGCAGGGCCGTGGACCTCGGACCCTCATCGGTCAGCCGGAACATCACGGTCTTCGGTGACGCGGGGTCGTCCTCGGCCGGCCGTTCGCCTCCCGGCGTGCCCAGCGCGACCATCTCGTTGCCGACCTGCAGAGTCACCCAGTACGAGCTGCCCACTGGTGTCGTCGCCTTCTCGTCTTCCCGCCTCAGCACGGCCGCGTAGGTGCACCAGCTGTTGCAGTTGCTCCAGGTCGCTCCCCAGCGCTTCGGCGTGGCGAGCGTTATGGAGGTCACCTCTGCGTTCGTGCCGCGCACCAATGCCTCACCAGCTGGGTCGGTAGCGTTCACCAGCGGCGGGACCGAGGGCGCGATCGGCGGCTGGGTGTCGTTCCGCGTGCTCCATGGCACGGCAGCAGCCAGTACGACGGCGGCCGCAGCGCCGGTGGCGACCAGAGCCTGCCGCCGGCGGCGACGCCGTACGCCGCGGCGCTCCAGCTGCTCGAACGGCAGCGGGTCGATCGTTTCTTGCACTGCCCAGGCCAGGTCCTTGAGCTCAGACATGGTCGATCTCCTCGGTGAAGTCGCGGACGAGGGGTGCCAGGTGGGCGCGACCGCGGGAAAGACGGGCCTTGACGGTGCCCTCGGGGATGCCCAGCTGGAGAGCGATGTCGCGGATCGGGAGGTCGACGATGTGGAACAGGGCGAGCGCCTCAAGCTGTTCCCACGGGAGCTGGTTGAGCGCGTCGACGAGAGCCACATGATCTGGCGATAGGCCTGGTACGGCATCCTGCGGTTGAACGGCGCGACTGATCAGGCCATGGAAGATGGTTGCCCTTCGGTACCGGCTGCGGGCCACGTTCAGCGCGACGGTGCGCAGCCAAGCCTCGGGATTGTCGACCTGGGCGAACCGGCGCGGCTTCTCCACCGCGCGGACGAACGCCTCCTGAACCGCGTCCTCGGCCTCGCTGAGGCTCCCGCAGAACGCGTACAGCTGCGCGACCAGCCGGCGGTAGCAGCCGTCGTACACATCTTGCAGGCTCTCCATGCCGACCTCCCCCAGAACGCAACCAACCCTTGACCGGACGACTCTCGGCATACGGAGGTTGGTTGCGCCACCCTCTGAATGTGACCCGCATCACACACTTGAAGTCACCCGGAACCCCGGACCGCCGTGGTGTGGATCGTGCAAGGGTCGGGTCCGAACGGGCGGACGTCCGCGACGAGTCTCCGTTGGGCCGCCGGAAGTTTCCCCCGCGACGGCTTCTCGGCAACCTCGGCGGCGGCCGGACAGCCGGCGCCAGCTTGGTCGCGGAGCGTGCGGTGGAGCTCATCCACAAGCCCGCCCTCGCGCTCCAGCACCTGCACCTTTTCGCGCAGTTCGCCCGCCGAGAGGGCTTGGCCGGCGGGAATGGACCTGTGGGTCGATAGCTTGGTGGACCGTTCACATCGAGACGTTCGGGAGGGTCGCCGATGCAGTACGCACGACGGCGCGTCGTACAACTGGTCGTTCTTGCCCTGCTGGCAGTCGGAGTCGCCATCGCGGCACCTGCCGCGGCGGCCGAGCGGGACCGCCTGAAGATCTCGATCGCGAATGTGGCCGGCGCGGCCAAGCCGCCGGTCGGCGTGATCCTGGATACGCAGAAGCCGCACATCATGGTGATCAGCGAGGCGTACCGGGCGCGGGCGCACCTGTCCGAGGTGGCCGACCGCTACGGGTACCGGCTGCGGCAGTACGGGCCCGATCAGGGCGCCGAGGCGCCGGGAATCGCGCTGCTGATCAAGAACGGCGTCACCATCAAGGACCGCAGCCTGCTGAAGATGTCCGAGCCGTGGTGGTGGAAATCCGGCAAGCGCGACCCGCGCCGGTACCCGGTTGTCGTCGTCGGGGTCAACGGCAAGACCTGGCACGTGGTCGGTGTCCACTTCCCGCCCGGCGGACCGTCGGGCGGCGTGGTCGTCGACTACAAGAACCGCGCCGCCTGGATCGAATCCCGCAAAGCCGTGCAGGCCTACGCCGCCAACCACCCGAACGCGCCAGTGGTCGCGGCCGGCGACTTCAACGCGACCGCGGACGAATGCCGGAGCCACTTCCCCGGGTTCCTGGTGGCCCAGGGCGCCAAAGTCGACCACGCCCTGGCGAAGAAGGACCGCGGCGCCCGGTTCGACGACGTCATCCGCCACGACGCCCCCAACGGTATGCACGGCTGGATCACCTTCAAACTCAGCGCCACCCCCTCCTGACGCCGCGGGTCCGCCGTGCTGAAGCGCGTCACCTGACAGCCGCACCTCCACGTCCCGCTAGCGAGGACGGAGACGGCGCAGCAGCCATCTGGGACACCCTCGGTGTCGCGCATCGTCTCGGCAACAGTCGCTGAGGAATCCGTTCCAGTCCTAATGTCTCTCGAGCCGCTTGTCGAGGTCGGTGGTCAGCTGTCGTAGCGACTGGGTCAGCTCAGGAGTCATCGTCTCGGGTCGACGGATGCGGCGTACTGGTTCGGACAAGCCGGCCAGATCGGCGCGGAAGTGTCGGTGGGCGGCCGCTACAACGTCTTGTGGCGGCTCTGCCGGTGAGATTCGCCGGCCCTGAAGCATGGCCGGTTCGAGCAGCGGCTCCGCTCCCGGTGGCCCGAACTCGTCGCGACACGCGATCAGGTCAACGGCTCCCGCTCGGCGGAAGACCTGCTTCGGTCCAGGGAGAGTCGCCTTGCCGGTGGACCTTTTCATGACCGGGTGGCCGTCGTACTCGACCAGCTTGTAGGCCGAGTCGAGGTACGGCGCATCGGCGGACGTACCCACCTTCGTGCCGACAGCGAACAGGTCGACCGGTGCCCCGACGGCCACCAACCGTTCGACGGCGTACTCGTCCAGGCTGCCGTTCGCGACGATGCGAGCAGTTGGCACACCGGCGTCGTTCAGGATCCGCCGCGCCCGCCGTGACAGCACGTCGATGTCGCCGCTGTCGAGTCGGACACCCAACTGCCGTTCTCGCGCAACCGTTCGTAGAACATCGGCAGCGATCCACACGCCGCGCTCGGTGTCGTACGTGTCGACGAGCAGGATCGCGGGACCCGTCGACCGCCGGACGAAGGCGCGGAACGCCGTACGCTCGTCCGCGAAGGACTCGACGAACGAGTGCGCCATCGTGCCCACCGCCGGCAACCCGTATCGTGCCGCGGCGGCGACGTTGCTTGTCCCGGCGAAGCCGACGATCGCGCCCGCACGCGCCGCCTGCAGACCGGCTTCGACGCCGTGCGTACGACGCAGCCCGAAGTCGACGACCGGTTTGCCGGCGGCTGCGAGGACGCACCTGGCTGCCTTGGACGTCAGCGCCGTCGCATACGTGACCTGGTTGAGCAAGAACGTCTCCACGAACTGCGCTTGCGGCAGCGGCGCCGTCACCTCCAGCAGCGGCTCCCCCGCGTACACCACACGTCCCTCGGGCACCGCCCACACATCACCGGTGAAACGCAGGTTCCGCAGTTCCAGCGCCGGCCGGCCGAGCGCATCACTCAGTACGGCGAGGTGCGCGGCAGTGACATGGAAGCGTTCGAGGTAGTCGATGACCCGCTCCAGCCCGGCGGCGACCAGGAACCCGCGATCGGCGGGCAGATCGCGCACGAACAGACTGAACGTCGCCGGCGCGGTCATCCCCTCACCGAGGTAGGCCAGCGCCATGTTCACCTCGTACAGATCAGTGTTCAACACGTCCCGACTCATGAACTCGCCCCACGCTCATGAACCACCGCGACCGGAACCCCGGCGTACTGCAGAACGCCCCGCGCCACCGAGCCGATCATCAGACCGGACTTCCCGCGGTGGCCACCGAGCACGATCAACTGGGCATCCCAGGCATGCACCATCCAGAGCGGAACGTGATGGAGGGCCGCTGTGTCGAAGGCGAACTCCAGCGCTGCATCGTGCTGCTCGCCCAAATCCACACCCACGACGATCGGTGCCTCCGTGGCACGATCCGGTCTCCAGCCGTCCGGTACGACGACAACCGGGCCTTCAGCGTGGTTCGCGACGAACTCCGAGGTCGACCCGATCAGCAACCGGTCAAACCCACCGGCACCGCGGCGGCCGGCAACCGTCAGCGCGGCCTCCGAACTCAGCTCCACCAGCCGCCGGTGAGGTGAACCGACCAGAACGTCGGTCCCGAACTCGAGCGTCTGACCCGCGGCGACGACGTACTGCTCGAGCTCGTCGATGAATCCGCTGTCAGGTTCAGGGATCGCCAGCGCGACAGCCACCTGGCTGTCACCGCTCAACGGAAACGCGTACCCGGGTCGCTCGTCCACGACGTGCACCGCGTGCAACGGCATCTGCCGCAGCGCTGCTTCGTGCAACGCCCAGTCGAGCGCTCCGGATCTCCGCCAGGCAACGTCGACCCCGACCACGATCTGCTTACCCACCATTCGACGATGCCTCCCGGACGACCGGCACCACAAGGGTCTCCCCGCCCATTCCCCGGATCCTGAACCGGCCGGCTGGGACTGATCCGCGAGCTCCCGCTCAGAGCGCGCCCGACACTCAGGACCAGGCGATCCCGGAAGCACGTGTCTGCATCAGCTCCGCAGGTGGACGTGTTCCTCGGTGAGCTGTTCGATGTCTGTCGCGGCGGTGTGGATCAGTTCGTGGGCGAGGCTCGAGAGGGCTCGCGCGGCTGCGAGCTCGTCCCCGATCGCCGCCACCTCGGCGTCCTCGGGGTGCCGGTGCGCGGTTCCCCGTCCGACGAGGTACCTGTTGTCGCCGGTGTGCAGGCGAGCCTCAGCGTTCGTCATCCGTTCGTCCACGTGCTCGTCGATGTAGATCTCGACGTTCCATTGCCTCGTTGTAGTCATCGTTGCTCCCTTCCTTCGGCGCCAAGGCGTGTGCACCGGCCCGGCCGGTGGTGTCCGGCCGGGTCGGTCGCGTGGTTCACTCCTTGCGCTCGATCGCGATGGTGCGCCCTTCCACCGACTTCGGTGAGATCGGCACGGTCACCTCGAGGATGCCGGCCGCGTACGTCGCCTTCACGGCGGCCTCGTCGGCGCCGTCGGGCAGCATGACCCGGCGGTTGAGTGCGCCGTAGTGGAACTCCGAGTGGCCGCCCTCGTGCTCCTCCTGCTGACGACTGGCCGCGATGGTCAGCATCCCGTTCGCGACCTCGACCTTGATGTCCTTGTCCGGGTCAAGGCCAGGCAGTTCGGCGCGGACGACGTACCTGTCGCTCTCGGCGAACTCCTCGATCCGGACGCCGCGCATCGCCGCGGCCTGCCAGGGGAACATGCTCGGCAGGCTCTCCGCCCAGTCGAACAGGTCCGCCAACTGACGCCGACTGTCCCTGTGCTGCAGCATCGACATGGCAGCTCCTTCCTTCATCTCACCCCTTACTCCCACAGGCGCAGAATGGAAAGGGTCCGAGCGCACCGCCCGGATGAGTTGTGTCCCGAAGGCGGGTGAGAACCATGACGATCCTGAGCGGTATCGACGACACGCCACTCACGAAGCTGCTGGCCGGAGACACCCCGGTCGCCTCGATGTACTTCGATCAGCGGCCGCCGGGCGACGTACCGGTGCGCTGGCGAACCGTCGCCCGCCTGCTCTCCGAGCAGGGTGCACCAACACACACGATCGACGCACTGGCCGAGCACGTGCTGGACGCCGTACCAGGTCCGGGACAGCTGGCAGCGTTCGCGCAAGGTGACAAAGTGACGCTTACCCTCACCCTCCCCGAAGCGGACGCCGCCTACATCGGCCGGTACGGCGCCCTACCGCACCTGAAACCGCTCCTGGCCTGGGAACAAGAACATCCCGCCCGCATCGTCGCGACGCTCGACCGCACCGGCGCCGACATCTCGGTCTACCCCGCCGGAAGCAGCGAACCACAGGCCGCGACCGTGAACGGCCCGGACGACGAGATCGAGCGCAACGCCCCGGGAGGCTGGTCGCAGGGCCGGTACCAGAACCGCGCCGAGGACTCCTGGGAGCACAACTCCATCGCAGTAGCGGAGACCGTCGCACGGCTACTGAAGCGTTTCAGGGCTCACGTGCTGTTCTTGGCCGGCGACGTCCGGGCGCTCCAGTACCTCGAGGAGCACTTGCCGCGCTGGATCCAGACCGGCGTGACAGTCCGTCGGCTCAGCGGCGGCCGCAGTGAGGACGGCTCCGCGGCACGGCAGTCCGAGCAACTCGTCGACCAGACCCGGCAGATCGTCGCCGAGCAGAACGCCGCGCTCCTCGCGGAGTTCGCCGCACACGTCGGCACCGGCGGGCTGGCCGTCCAAGGCACCGACGAAACCTTCGCGGCGCTGGCCGCCGGGCGTGTCCGTACCCTGCTGCTCCCCACCTCCGACAGCGATGATCGAGCATGGTTCGGGCCTGCCCCGACCGACCTCTCCCTGCAGCCGAATCCGCTGATCGGGGCAGCCGGTGCTGCGTGTGAGGCGCCCCTCGAGGACATCGCGATCCGGGCCGCCCTCTTGACCGATGCCGACGTTCGCATCGTTCCCGACGAGGAGGCCACGTTCACCATCGCCGCACTGTGCAGGTTCACGCCCACGGCCGCATGACAGTGGGGCGGCCAGCACCTGGACCGGGTGTAGCGCTGACCGCCCTACTTCTTAGACGGCGAGCACGAGGACTGGGTTGTCCTTCAAGGTGGTTGTAGAGGTTGAAGTAGCCGTCGGTCCCGATCGGGTTGTTCGGGACGGTGACGAACTGGGTCCAGATCGTCTTGCCGTCGACGCGGAGGACGAGGCGGTTACCAACCTCGAGCCGGAGCAGCCTGTCTCCGAACGCCGTTCCCCCTGATGCCGGCGTACGTCGGCGAACCAGTTCAGCGGACGCCTGGACCACACCGGGTCGTTGAACACGGCAGCGGTTCTCACCGGCACGCGGGCCACGTTGTGGCAGGCACTGCGGGCGGGCTAGTCCAGTGCAGCCCGTGCGGTCGAAACAACCACGGCCTGTCCGATGACCGCCGCGGCGACAAGCGCTGCGAGGCCGGCGGTGGACGGGTGAAGAGAACGTGCGCGACGCATCCGGTGTCTCCTGTGCTGTGAGGGCAGCCGCTCCACAGCGCGGGCGGCCTCGGATCCTTCTGCGCCCGTGTGACGCCATCACATACCCGAGGTCACGAACACGCGAACGTTCACTTGTACCGGAGCGGGCTCAAGGCACTTGTGGTGGGTTCCCCGGCCACGGTCCGACCGGAACCCCTCACAGCCGAAACATCCCCTTGACGGCCGGGGAACCCGCCGAACACCCCACCACAAGCCCAGGCACAGCACAACACCCAACCGCCATCCGGACAACCGACATCGGGCGCCCTCCTCGCCCTGGCCGCGCGCCCCCGGAAGCGCGCCTGGAAGCCGGCGGAGCGACCGCACCATCTTGGCTCTACTGGTGATCAGAAGGTCGGGACGGCACCCTCCGGACCGTGCAGGTGGTGGCGTGACTTCGACGCCTTGCGCTCGCGCTCGGCTCTGGTCGGATCGGGCAAGATCACCACCGGACAGGGCGCGTGGCGGATGACGTGCACGCTGGTCGATCCGACCAAGGCGTCGTGGAATGCGCCGTGGCCGTGACTGCCGAGCACGATCAGCTCGGCATCATGTGCCGCCTCGCACAGCTGCTCGCTCGGACGCCCTTCGCGGATCACCTTCTCGACCTCCGGCGGCTGCTCACCGACGACCTTGGCCAGCACCTCCTCCAGGACGTCGACCGCACGCTGTCGAGCTTCCTCCGCGCTGCCGACCGGCTGCCCGTAGTCCGGCCCGTTCCACGTCCAGACCGTCACCGCACGCAACCGGCACGACCGGCGATGCGCCTCGTCGTACGCCCACTCGACCGCACGCTGTCCGGCAGTCGATCCGTCCACACCACAAACGATCACACCACTCACGATGTACCTCCCATCGCTAGAAGCCGGTGACGAGCAGGTCGTCGACGTCGTACCTGAGGTTGTTGTGTACGGCGATGACGCCGGCGACTCGGGATGCGGCGTACCCGGCGTGGTCCACCTGGCTGTGATAGGCGAGTTCACCCTCGAGGGTGACGACACCACCCCGTACTTCCACAGTCAGCGTCGCCGCCTCCAGGGCCGGGCGGAAGCGATCACGCTCTACCGCCAGGTGCACCTCGGCAGCGATCTCCTCGTCCGAGCGCCGGTACACCGCGAGCAGGTCTCGCCGGGTCAGCAGCCCGACCAACTCGAGGCCGTCGTCGACCACGCACAGCCCGGGTCTCGTGGGGTCCGACAGCCGACGGACCGCGACCCCGATCGGCACTGCGCCCGACACGACCGGTACTGCGCACGCGTCTGCCACCAGCAGCGCACACGCGACCTGCTTCAGCGGGGCGTCGGGAGGCACCGTGACCGGTGACCGGGTCATCACTGCCCCGACGACGGGTTCAGCCATCTTCTACCTCTTCGAACTTACCAAGATTAGCAACTGGTGAATCGCCCGAGAAGGCGTCGCGGGTCAGGAGCGGCCGGTGCACAGGCCCTGCACGAGCGGAAAGCAGAGTTCTTCAAGACGCTCGCTCACCCTGCGCGGATCCGCGTACTCGCTGACCACCCCGCCGCTGAACTGCAGCCGTCCCGCCGATCCCTGGCCCGCCCCTTCAAAGGTGGAATCTCGGGCTCCGGAACACCCCGCGTGGTGGCGAAGCTACGCCTACGTGTCTAGCGTTGCTGAAATCCCGTTCACCTTCGCCTCTGCCCAGGCAGCGCACTGACGAGGCAGGGGCGAAGGCTCGGTGGTGGTCACCCGATACCGACTGCTGAGCCGCGGGGGCGCTCGGACTCGTCAGCTCGGCCCCCGCCTCACTGGTCAGAAGAAGTTGTTTCGCGCGTGGTGGTTCCCGAGGGTGGAGTGTCAGGTCGTACGCCTCGCCCAGCATTGGACTAGCGTGAACGTGAGGCCCCAGCGGCCAGGATCCTGGAGTTCGCGCTCGGCCTCTTCGAGGATCTGGTCGAGTTCGTTGTCGTCGACGAACGAGCGCAACCGCCCGTCCAGTGCGGTGGCGAACTGGAGCGGGAGGCGCAGGTAGGGGTGGCCCGGAGGCAGTGCCTGGACCTCGGCCCGGACTTGCGGTTCGATGCCCGCGCTACGGAACAGCTCCAGTACCGTGACTGCGGCGTTGGGATCGCCGCCGGCTCTGCGGAAGGCGTCGCCCAGCAGCGGAATCAGGCCCTGAACCGCGACACCTCGGCTCAGCGGCACTGCCAGCGCGGGCGCTGGGGGGATGAAGTGCCAGGAGAGCGGATCGAGCTCCTCGAGTACCACGGTGCCGCCGGGACGGACTAGGCGGAGGTGGGTCGCCATCTGCTGAGGACCACGACCGAGCGGTGCAATCTGGAACCGGGCGTGCACCAGGTCGAACGACGAGGGCTCGAGTTCGCTTGCGAACAGGTCGTCCTTGACCAGCGTCACGTTTCCGAGGCCTTCCGCGGTCACGAACTGCTCGGCACCGGAGAGCATCTGTTCGTCGATGTCGGTTCCCACGACCTCCCCGTCGGGCCCCACCCATTCGCTGAGCACGCGCAACCAGCACATGGCGCCGCAGCCGATGTCCAGGACTCGCGCTCCCTGACCGGGACCGATCTCGTCCAGCAGGCGTCGACCACTCGGTTCCCACACCCGCGACTGAAGCTGCAGCCGCTCTAGTTCCCCGGCCTGCTCGGCTAGGGGGTACGAACTCCGGCTCATGGTTGTCTCCCCTGACTCGTCAACGTTCGTTGGGATCGTGCGCGCGGACGATCGCAGCCTGATCGCAGATCGACAACGCATCTGTATCGCCGCGGGCAGGGATCTGCGATCAGGCTGCGATCGAGCGCCGGCAACGTGAGGGCGTTCGCTACGGCACAACCGAAGGAAGCCATCATGAGGGTCGAAGAGAGCATCATCATCAACCGTTCCTCCGCGGAGGTATTCGCGTTCTTCGATAACCGAACCAACGACACGAAGTGGATGCGCACGGTGCTCGAATCCGAGTGGCTGGATCCCGGCACGACCACGCAGCTGGGTCGCCGAGGACGATTCGTCATGAACGCCATGGGACGAAGGAAGTTCACCGACGAAGTCACTGAGTACGAGCCCGGCCGAATCGTGGCGCATCAGTTCGTGTCCGAGCCGATGGTGTTCCACTCCGGCTGCATCGCTGAGCGGGCTGGCGATGGATGCCGCACGACGGTCTGGTTCGAGCCCGATCGGCTGCCCGGCGGGATCTTCGGCCGACTGGCAGCGCCATTGACCTTGCGGATCGTCCGTCGCAACTTCAAGGCTGATCTCGCCCGGCTCAAGACCATCCTGGAGGCCGAGCAGCGCGAAACCTCCGCCGACGAGCAAGTCGGGCCGTAGGCTCGAGTCAAACTCAGGAGGATCGGTGGAGTTCCGGATTCTGGGACCTCTCGAGGTGGTGGCCGGCGGCGAGTCCCTCGGCCTCGGCAGCCCGCTCCAGCGGACGCTGCTGGCCTTGCTGCTGATCCGAGCCGGGCAGGTCGTCTCCTTCGACCGTCTGGCCGAGGACCTGTGGGACGGCGAACCGCCGAACACCGCGCGGCACAGCGTCCAGGCGTACGCGCATCGACTGCGCCAGGTGCTGGGCGCGGACGCGTGGCGCCTGCAAAGCCGGCCACCCGGCTACCAGCTGAAGGTCTCCGCGGGCGAGCTCGACGCCCAGCGCTTCGAGCACCTTGCCGACGAGGGTCGCAGGGCCCTGGTCCGGGACGATCCCCGAGCGGCAGCGGATCTGCTGGCTGCCGCGCTTGAGCTGTGGCGGGGAGAACTGATGGCGGATCTCGCCGACGTGGCCGCGATCGAACCCGAACGCGCCCGGCTGGAGGCGTTGCGGCTGACCGCGCTAGAGGACCGGATCGAGGCCGACCTGGCGCTGGGTCGACACGCTGCCGTGATCGGGGAGCTCGAGTCGTTGCTGGCCGGGCGTCCGTTCCGGGAGCGGCCGTGGGGACAGCTGATGTTGGCGCTGTACCGATCCGGCCGGCCGGCGGACGCCCTGGAGGCCTTCCGGCATGCCCGCCGCGTGTTTAACGAGGAGCTGGGCATCGAGCCGAGCCCGTGGCTGTGTCGCCGTCAGGAACAGATCCTGCTGCGGGATGTCGCCCTCGATGGGCCCGAGCCGGCGAAGCCTCCGCGGCCTCAGCACAATCTGCCCGTCCAGCGGAGCACTTTCGTCGGTCGGAGGTGGGAGCTCGCCGAGCTACAGGGCCTGTTGCGGACCCACCGACTGGTGTGTGTGACCGGCCCTCCGGGTTCAGGAAAGACCCGCCTGGCCGTCGAGGTCGCCAGCAGCCTGCTGGAGGACTTCTCTCACGGGGTGCGTTTTGTTTCGCTGGCCGAGATCATGGATCCGAAGCTGATCCCGTCCGCTATCGGCGCCGCCCTCGGCGTCTCCGAGACGGCCGACCGGCCGACCGACCAGGCGCTCGTCGAGCATCTCCGGTCCCGGCGGCTGCTCCTGCTGTTGGACAACTTCGAGCACGTGCTCGCCGCGGCGCCGGCGGTGGGGAAGCTCCTCGACACTGCTCCCGGGCTTAGTGTGCTGACGACCAGCCGAGCTCCGCTTCGACTGTCCGGGGAGCAGGAGTACCCGTTGGACCCGCTGCCCCTGCCGGCAGCCGACGAACCGGCCGCGGAGCTTACGGACAACGACGCGCTGATCCTGTTCGCCGACCGCGCCGCGGCAGTCGACCCCAGGTTCAGCCTTGCCATCGACAACGCGCCGGCGGTGGCTGACCTTGTGACGCGCCTCGACGGGCTGCCGCTGGCGATCGAGCTGGCCGCCGCTCGCCTGCGGGTGTTCCCTCTCGAGGAGCTTAGACGCAGGCTCGACCCGGCCGTCCCGCTCCTGTCCGGAGGACCGGTTGATCACGCTGCGCGGCAGCGGACCCTCAGGAACGCCATCGCCTGGAGCGACCACCTGCTCAGCGCCGCGGACCGGGCGCTATTCCGGCGCTTGGGAGCTTTCTGGGGCGGTGTCACCCTTGAGGCCGCCGAGGCGGTCGCCGCCGGGTCACCCGTCGAGGACGTCGTCGCCGGCATCTCCACCCTGGTCGACGCGAGCCTGCTCGGCCGCCCGGAGCAGAAGCCCGACGCGACACGCTTCCGCATGCTTGAAACGGTTCGCGAGTACGCGAGTGAACAGTTGCGGGCAGCCGGCGAGGACAAGGAGATTCTCGATCGCCACGCCCGCTTCTTCGCCGACCTCCTCGAGCACGCCGAACCGGAGCTCACCGGGGCCAATCAGGCGAGCTGGCTGGAACGCCTCGACGCGGAGCACGCTGACCTCCGGGCTGCGCTGCAATGGGCTCACCAGACCGGTGACACCGAGCTGGCGCTCCTCATGGCCGGACGGATGTGGCGCTTCTGGCAGCTACGGGGCCATTTCACCGAGGGCCGCCGATGGCTCGAGGCTCTGCTGGCCATCAACGGGCCGGCGAGCGTGCCTCGTACCAAGGCACTGATCGGTCTGGGCGGGATCTGCTACTGGCAGTTCGACCTGGACGCGTCCGAGGCCGCATACCGCCAGGCCCGGGACATGGCCAAAGATCTCGACGACTGGTGGCTGGAACTGGAAGCCCTCACCGGGTTGGTCGCCACCCTCGCCTGCCATCGTGGCGACCTGCAGGCGGCGGCGCCCCTCGAGCAGCAGTACCAGGCCCTGATCGCCGAACACCCGGAACCGTTCGCGGTCGGTCTCGGCCTGGCAACCTCGATGGTGATGCGGCTGTTCGCCGGAGACCTTGACGACTGCCGCTCCTACGGTGAGCAATGTCTCGCCGGAACCCGTGCCCTCGGGGTGCGCTGGTACGAAAGCCAGACCCTGCGGACCCTTGCGCTCACCTCGCTGCTCCAAGAACGCTTTGAGCAAGCCGAAGCCGAACTCGTCGCCTGCCTCGACATCGCCGCCGAGTTGGGAGACCTGGCCGGCGCGGCAATGGACCTCGATCGGTTGGGACAGGCGGCGGTAGCGCTCGGACGGCCCGAACGAGCGGTGGTGCTGGCCGGGGCGGCCGACCATCTGCGTGAGTCCATCCCCGGCGGGCTCACGGTGCAGGCCTTTCGCTGGGAGACCGAGCCCCCGCGAGACACCGCCCGTCGGTTCCTCAGTGAGGACCAGATCGAGACCGCCTGGGCGCGAGGACGCACGATGGACCTGCAGGGCGCTCTCACCTACGCCCGTACGGTCTGATCCTCTCTGGCCGTCAGAACGCTCAAGCGTTGGGGCCTGATCACTCCAACATTCGCACCGCCCGACATGCTCCTGAGAGCCAGACCAACGCATACATCACCGACCGAAGTGCAGAGTTGCGCCAGGCTCGGTGCGACGAACGCAGGGTCGCCGTCTCACTAGAATTGACGCAACGCCGCTGAGAGCGCCTCCATGCGTCAGATCGGATGAGACAGGACACTAGATACCAAGAGCACCGATCTGCTCCTAGTGCGGATCATGCGCGGCGAAGAGTTCCAGGTTGGCGATCGTCTTCCCGGCATCAGCGCGCTGCAGGAGGAGTACAGCGTCCCGAGCCTCGGCGCGATCTGGCAGGCGCAGCAGATCCTCGTGTGCGAGGGGCTGGTCCGGACCGAGCAAGGATCCGGGGCCTAGGTCGTCTCGCTGGAGCCGAACGTGGACATCATGGCCGAGCTGCTCGAGCTCCGCGGCCGGCTCGACCGCGTCATCGCGGCGTACGAGCGAGAATCGGCATGATGCGGCTCTGTCGGTCACTCTGCTTAGGGTTCACCGCATGACGTACTCCGGTGGTCACGACCGTTCTGCACCCGCGCCCGCAGTCGCGCCTATTGCCGGTTTCCGGCGTACTCCGGTCGGCCCCCGTCAGGACCCCGGACCACCGGCCGCGCTGCGGGAGGCTTTGCACGAGGTCCTGCGGCTGCAGAACCGGCACACGAGCCTGGGGGTCGCTGGCGACTCCGTCCGGCTGCCCGAGGTGCAGACCCTCACCGTCCCTGCCCGATGGCTGCGCCGACTCGACGAACAGCGACCATCGCCCACCGCGACGCCGACCGAACCTCGTGGTGAACCCGGCAAACCGACATCAAAATTGGTGGAGATCTCGACGGTCACCGCAAGGCCGACCGACACCGCCTTTCGCGGGCAAACGACTTCACAATTCACGGTCAAAGCCAGACTGCCGAGATCAGCGGGTCAGGTCGCGGTGGGTGAACTTCCACGCGGCCAACACGACGGCGATCAGCGGGATGGCTGCGAGTACCCAGATGTCTCCGGCAGGCGCGGTACCGGCGACGAGGTCGGTAGGGCGGAAGTAGTGAAAGGGTGACGCGAACCGCAGGCCGCTGATGGCGTCGATGAGTAGTGCGATGAAGTTCAGGAAGAACCAGGCGACGACGATGCCCACGGTGATGCCGATCGCGTGCCCGCGCAGACTCGACGCCGCTGACACGAGCAGCCCGACCATCGCGACGCCGACGAACAGCAGCCACGAGCCGGCGAAGGCCCGCAGTACCGCCGTGATCGACAGCTCCGCCACCTCACCGATCGTCCGCCGGGCGATCACCACCGCGGCCAGTCCGCCGGCTTCCGCAGCGGTTACTGCCACCAGCGAGGCGACGGCCTTGGCGGCCAGGAACCGCACCCGGCCGACGGGCCGGGCGAGCACCAGGTCGATCGTGCCTCGCTCGATCTCGGTGGCCACGGAGCCCGCGGCCACGAGCAGCGCCGACGACGTCAGCAAGGCGAGGATGACCGGGTGCGTCATGCCCAGGCTCAACCATCCTTCGGCATGGAAGAAGTCGGCCGAGCCGCCGAGGAACGCCGTCATCGCCTTGGGCGGCGACTGCAGGAACGGCACGTTCGGCGCCTCCTCGGTGAACGACGAAGACGCGAAGAGAACAAGGTAGAAGAACGCGCCGACACCGAGGCTCAGGATGCCGATCGTACGGCGCACCTGCCGCAGCGTCTGGCGGAGTACGACGAGACTCATCAGGGCTCCCCATAGATGTCGAAGAACGTCTCGGCGAGATGCTCCGGCTCACAGACGAACTCCTGGACGGCGAGCGTGCCGAGCCGCCGCATCAACGGCTCCATGTCGCCGCGGAACTCGAACCGGTGGAGCAGGCCGTCGCTCTCCAGCGCCGAGACGCCCGGGATCGCGAACTCGCCGAAGGCGACCGGCTTCTTGAGCACCAGCGTGCAATGGCGGACACGCTCACCGGTGAGGTCGCGGGTCGCCCCGGTCGCCACGATTCGGCCGGCCTTGATCACCGCGACCCGCTCGGTGGTCTGCTCGACCTCGGACAGGATGTGTGAGGAGAGGAAGATGGTGCCGCCCGCCCGTCGGTGCTCGTCGAGCAGCCCGACGAACCGCTCCTTCATGACGGGGTCGAGGCCCTCGGTCGGCTCGTCGAGGATCAGTACGCGCGGTTCGTGCTGGAACGCCTGCACGAGGCCGATCTTCTGGCGCATACCGCGGGAGTAGAGCCTGACCTGACGGCGCAGATCACCCTGGGACAGTTCCAGCCGGTCGCACAGCTCCTGCCGTCGTACCGGCGGGCGCTGTTGCAGCTGACCGAGGTACTCGAGGCACTCCAGGCCAGTCAGCTGCGGCCACAGACCAAACTCCCCCGGCAGATGCCCGACCTCCGCCAGCACCGCCCTGAGATCCGTCACCACATCACGGCCGAGAATCCAGATCGTCCCGGCGGTCGGTCGCACCAGACCGAGCATGCTCCTGATCGTGGTCGTCTTACCTGCACCGTTAGGCCCGACGTACCCGAACGCCTCCCCCTCGGCCACCGACAACGACACCCCGTCGACCGCCGGCTTGTCGCCGTACCGCTTGACCAGCCCCACCACCTCGATCGCAACACCCACCGGGATCACTCGGAGTGGCCGAACGCCTTGACCTCGGCGGCCTCTTCCGGAGTGAGCTCGCGCGGTACTTCGCCGCGGTTGAGCTTCTCGCTCTGGACGCGGTGGCGGATGTCGTCGACGATCTCCGGGTTGGCGAGGGTCGAGACGTCGCCGACGTCGGTGAAGTTGGAGATGCCGGCGATCACGCGACGCATGATCTTGCCGGAGCGGGTCTTGGGCATGTCGGCGACCAGCCAGACATTCTTCGGCCGGGCGATCTTGCCGATCTCGTGCACGATCGCCGCACTGACCTTGTCCTCGAGCGACACATCCGGAGCGAACCCGGGCTTGAGCGCGACGTACATCTCGACGGCCCGGCCGCGGACGTCGTCCATCACCGGTACCGCGGCTGCCTCGGCTACCTCGGACACCGTCAGCGCGGCCGACTCGAGCTCCTTCGTTCCCAGCCGGTGCCCGGCGACGTTGATGACGTCGTCGACCCGGCCGAGGATGCGGAAGTATCCGTCTGCCGCCTGGACCGCGCCGTCGCCGGCGAAGTACGGCCAGTCGCGCCAATCCCGGCTGCGGCGGTCGCGGCAGTACTTGGCGTAGTAGATCTGCACGAACCGCTCCGGCTGGCCCCAGATCGTCTGGAAGATCCCCGGCCACGGATTGCGGATGCAGATGTTGCCGGCCCGCTCGCTGCCCGCCTCGATCACCGCGCCGTCCTCGTCGTAGATCACCGGATAGACGCCCAGTACGCCCGGGCCGCAACTGCCCGGCTTCATCGGCTGCAACGCCGGAAGGGTGCTGCCCAGGAATCCCCCGGTCTCCGTCTGCCACCACGTGTCGACGATCGCGGCCTCGCCCTTCCCGACGACGTCGTAGTACCAACGCCACACCTCGGGCTCGATCGGCTCCCCCACCGTCGTCATGTGCTTGAAGTGATAGCCGTACTTCGACGGCTCGTCCGGGCCGAGTTTCCGCAGCATCCGGATCGTCGTCGGAGCGGTGTGGAAGATGTTCACGCCAAGCCGCTCGGCGATCCGCCAGACACGGCCGGCATCCGGGTACGTCGGGACGCCTTCGTACATCACGCTCGTCGTACCGAGCGCCAGCGGACCGTAGACGATATAGGAGTGCCCGGTGATCCAGCCGATGTCCGCGGCACACCAGTACGTGTCCTCGGGGTGGATGTCCTGGTAGTACTTCGACGTCCCCGCGACGTACGCGAGATAGCCGCCCGTCGAGTGCTGACATCCCTTCGGGCGTCCCGTCGTACCGCTCGTGTACATGAGGAACAGCGGTGCCTCGGCCGGCATCGACACCGGCTCGACCAGTTTGCCGCGGTACTCGCGCAGGACTTCGTCGACGAAGAAGTCCCGCCCGGCGACCATCGGCGCCTCGGATGCATATTCGCCGGGGTGCCGCCGCCATACCAGGACCTTCTCGACCTCGTGCCCCAATGCGCGAGCCGCCTCGACGGCCTCGTCCGCCTTCACCTTGTGGTCCACGAGTTCGCCGTTGCGGTAGTAGCTGTCCATCGTCACCAGGACGTTGCTCCCCGAGTCGGCGATCCGGCCGCCGCACGCCGCACCACTGAAGCCGCCGAACACCTCCGAGTGGATCGCGCCGAGCCGTGCACAGGCCAGCATCGCTACCGGCAGCTCGGGAACCATCGGCAGATGGAACGTGACCCGGTCGCCGGTCCGGACACCGCAGAAACCCTGCAGCAGCGCGGCGAACTCGTTGATCCGCCGGCAGAGCTCCTGATAGGTGATCACCTGGGTTGGAGCGGCTTCGGGCTCCGGCACCCAGATCAGTGCTGCCTTGTTGCGGCTGCTCTCCAGGTGCCGGTCGACGCAGTTGTAGCAGGCATTCAGCCGACCACCCACGAACCACTTCCAGAACGGCGGATCACTCGTGTCCAGCGTCGTGTGCCAGTACGAGTCCCACGACAGCAGGTCGGCGTACTCCTTGAAGCACTCCGGGAAATTCACCTCGCCGAACCGCTCGATGATCGCCGGTTCGGAAGCGTTCGCCTGGCCGACGAACTTCGGCGTCGGTGGGTAGTACCCCTCTTCCCGCCAGTGGACCGCGATCTGAGCCTCGGACAGTTCAGGTTGAGTGGTCATGGGTCCAACCTCCGAGCAGGTTTGCGCACACACCGAACTCGTGGAGCTGAGCAGCAGCCTTCGCCTGACAGCTGAACGCGCCGGAATCGCCCAGCTCCAGCGACTCCCAGCACATCTGATCCACCAGCGTCATCGCCCGAACGACGACCGAGCCCAAGGCGGACGTCGGCATGGTCTCGGCCTCACGGCGAAGGCCGGCGATCTCACGCCCGGCGGACTCGGTCGTCGCCACCGCCCACAACTGCGCGAGCAACAACGACAACTCACCGGCGACATACTGCTGCGTCATCACGATCGTCCAGCCCTCACCCCAACAGTGCGCCGCCATGGCGGCGCTGCCAAGACCCCGCAGCCCTGTCGGGGGACAAGCGTTTGCTGGTGGGCGGTGGTGAGGGCCAGTGCGGTGAAGATGGAGGGCTACTCGCGCAGCAGCGCGGTCGTGGTGTACCGGACGTTGCACTCAGTCCCGGCCGCCGGATCCTCCGCCACACCGGCCGCGTCTGGCTTTTCAACTCCTACCCAGCACAGCCTCAGATGGGTGCGAGGGGGTAGTGAACGCCGGTGAGCTGCGCCGCTCGAACCCGTCCACCGTCAGCCCCTTGGGCACCGCCATCACGCCTGCGTTGTTGACCAGCACGTCGACGTCGTACGACAGGCCGTCGGCAAACGCCCGAACGGACGCCAGGTCGGCCAAATCGACGTCGAGTACCACCGTGTCGCCGTCGATCGCGTCGGCGACTGCCTGTGCCTTGTCAGGATTGCGGCACGCCATGATCACCTTGGCCCCGGCCGTAGCGAGCACTCGCGCCGTTTCAGCACCAAGTCCGCTGCTCGCGCCGGTCACGATCACGGTCCGCCCACGCTGGTCACCGATGTCCGCCGCAGTCCACCCACCCATGTCGTCCCTCCGGCGCCGCTACCACTCCTTCTGCAGGAGGGTAGTGCCGGGCAGCAGCGCCCGGCGACTGCGTGACATGGGCGGTAGTCGCTGATCGAGTGCCACCGCCCACGCGTCAACAGGTCCGCCTCACACAGCAGTCGCAGGTGGTCCGAGATCGACTGGTCGAATTCGGCCTCGAGCTGCCCCACACTCAGGGGCAACCGTCACGCGGCCTGCAGCTCGGCGAGGAGCTTCTCGACCCGGCCGCGGATCTCGTCGCGGACCTGCCGTACGACCTCGATCGGCTGACCGGCGGGGTCGGTGAGCTCCCAGTCCTCGTACCGCTTTCCGGGGAAGATCGGGCAGGCGTCACCGCAGCCCATGGTGATGACGGCGTCGCTGGCGCGGACATCCTCGGTAGCAAGCAATTGCGGGACGTTGCCGGTGATATCGATCCCGACCTCACGCATCGCCTCGACCGCGGTCGGGTTGATCTGGTCCCGCGGGGCGGATCCGGCCGAGCGAACCTCCACAGTGTCCCCAGCCAGGTGCCGCATCCAGCCCGCGGCCATCTGGGACCGGCCGGCGTTGTGCACACAGACGAACAAGACGACAGGTTTGCTCACGAGCTCACTCCAGAGTCGGTGGATTCTGATTCGGTGGTGCCGGTATGCGGTACGACGACGTCCGCCGCGCTGCCGAGACCGGGATAGAGGACGACCACGAGCCCGGCGCCGAGGATCGCACCGAACACCTGGAAGAACACGAATCCCGGCACGGAGGACGGGGCGATCCCGGCAAAGGTATCGCTGAACGCGCGGCCGATGGTGACGGCGGGATTGGCGAACGATGTCGACGACGTGAACCAGTACGCCGCCCCGATGTAGGCGCCGACCGCGGCGGGCGCGAGCGCCGCCCGGCCGGACCACACCAGCGAGAAGATCAGCACGATCAGACCAGCCGTGGCGACCGTCTCACCGATCCACAAGTGCCCGGCGGTACGATCCGTCGTCGACCACGAGACCGCCGCTTCGCCGTACATCAGGTTGGCCAGAATCGCGCCGGCGATCGCCCCGGAGATCTGGGCCGGGACGTACGCCGCGAGTTCGCGCAGGCTCAGGCCGCTCCCGTCGCGCTGACCGAGCCACCAGTCGGCTGCGGACACGACGGGGTTGAAGTGCGCACCCGAGACGGGTCCCAGCATCAGGATCAGCACGGCCAGACCAAGCGCGGTCGCGAACGAGTTCTCCAGCAACTGCAGTCCGATGTCGCCAGGCGAGAGCTTCGCCGCCGCGATGCCGGAGCCGACAACGACCGTCACCAGCAGGCCGGTCCCAAGTGCCTCCGCGAGAGCGCGCCGCCACAGGGAATGCATGCCGGTCATCCGTTGCTCACCGCAACCTCCAGCTCACCGAGCAGCACCCGGACCCGGCGCTCGATCTCGTCGCGAATCGGCCGTACGCCGACCACGTCGAGGCCGGCCGGATCGTCGAGGTCCCAGTTCTCGTACCGCGTCCCCGGGAAGATCGGGCACGCGTCGCCGCACCCCATCGTCACGACCACATCGGCCGCCCGCACGACCTCGTCGGTCCACGGCTTCGGGTACTCCGCAGAGATGTCGATCCCCCGCTCCGCCATCGCGGCCACCGCGGCCGGATCGACCTCGATGCCAGGCTCGGAGCCACCAGACCACGCGACCGCTCGGTCCCCCGCCAGTTGCTGGAAGAAGCCGAGCGCGATCTGCGAGCGGCCGGCGTTGTGCACGCACAGGAACAGCACGACCGGCTTGCCGTCATCGTGGTGCCCCTCGACCCGCGCGAGCGCGCTGAGCCGCTGCCGCGCGAACCTCTCGGCCAACAACGGCAGGAAGTTGGGGATCGTGCTCCCGGTTGCGAACTGGTCGTAGCTCGAGTGCAGGAACCGCTCGATCGTCTCGGCGCCGTAGAGGGCGGAGAACTCGTCGGTCAGCCGCGCGGCCGCCGTCCGCAGAGCGACGTGCTGGTCGATGGACAGGTCTTCGCGGCGGTGCCAGTCGAGTTCGGTCATCGCGCGCTCCCCTCAGGTGACAGAGCAGGCGCCAACCGGTCGATCCGGTCGGCGAGTTCGGTGTAGGCGGCCTCGAAGGCCGCGTCGGTGTCCGCCGGCGCGGGGTCCGGGATCGACCAGTGCAGCCGAGGCTGATGCTCGAGATGTTCGTGGGCGTTGTCACAGACCGCGATGAGCAAGTCGTCACCATGGACGACGTCAGCAAGGTGCGCAGTACGCCAACCGGACGGGTTCAGACCGTGCCGGCGGGCAACCTTGAGGGCACGTGGATGGATCCGCTCCGCAGGCTCCGTACCCGCCGAGGCAGCCGGGATGTGACTGCGCCGAGCCCAGATCGCCGCCGCCAACTGCGAACGAGCGGAGTTCTGCGTACACACGAACACCACCCGCTTCGCGGCGATCAGCGCAGGGATCGCCATGGCGGCCAGCGCCTCAGTCCGGAGACGAACGTAGGTCCGGCGGCGATCACCCTCGGACCGGGTCCGGACGACGAGCCCGGCCTCCTCCAGCACCTTCAGGTGATGAGCGAGCAGATTCGTCGGCAACTCCAGCGCCGCGCCCAGCTCCCCTGGCGCCGAATCACCGGCCACCAGCGCATCCACGATCGCGAGCCGCGCCGGATCACCGAGCGCCGCATGCACGCGCGCCCGCTTAGCCAGATGATTCCGCTCAGCGTCCATTGACTCAATGATCACTGAGCTACATGACGGAGTCAAGCTCCGTGGATCAATTCCGCCGCAGACGGGATCGGATGTCGTACGCCGGATTTGCTGACCGCGCCACGCGGCGGCGCGCATGTGCTGAACTGCTTGTAGATACTGGGCTTTACGAAGTTCGAACAGACCGGCGTGTAACGCTTACTCTCGGTGCGTTACCCTCGGACCGAAACGTGCGCCCCCACGACGCGAGGAGACGGTGTGGCTGATCAGCCCATGTCCGGGGGCTTGGTCACGCACGGTATCGATATCACTCGCCCGAGCGGCGCCCGGGTGTACGACTACTTACTCGGCGGCAAGGACAACTACGAGGCCGACCGGGAGCTGTGCCGGGAGATCGTGAAGATCGCACCGGAGGCCCGAGAGTGGGCGCGGGCGAACCGGCGCTGGCTCAAAGAAGTGATCACCTGGCTCGCCGGCGAGGCCAGGGTACGGCGGTTCATCGACGCCGGCTGCGGGTTCCCGACGGCGGACAACACGCACCAGATCGCGCAGCGCATGCACCTGCAGTCCTCGGTGGTCTACGTCGACAACGACCCGTCCGTGGCCACCCACGGGCGAGCGCTGCTGCTCGACAACGACCGCACGCACTTCGTCGCGGCCGACCTGACGCAGCCGGACCAGGTAATGGCGCATCCGGCCATCGCGAACCTGCTGGATGCGGGCGAGCCGGTCGCGCTGCTCATGGGGCTGGTGCTGCATCACATCGACGACCTCGAGCAGACCCGGGCGATCGTCAGGACCTACGTCGACGCGCTGCCGCAGGGTTCGTATCTCGCGATCACGCACGTCGGCAACCCGCAGGACGGCGGCCCGGTCGAGGCGCTCGTCACCGAACTCGGCGAGAACCTCAAGGACACCACCCCCACGCTCGCATTCCGCTCGGTCGAGCAGATCACGTCGCTCTTCGACGGGATGGAGCTGATCAAGCCCGGCGTCGTACGCCTGGCCGAGTGGCACGTCCCGGGCGGCCGCCTCGACGAGGACCCGCCGCACGACGCCCGCGACGTCATCTACGGCGGCCTGGCCCGGAAACGCTAGGTCGCGAGGCAGTCGGCTTCGTCTCGCTCCAGGCGAGGCGGCATGTGCGACCTGATGTTCCATCGCTGCCCGCGCCTTCCACTCTGTTCATCCCTTGTGGCCCGGGCGCGGGCAGTGCATGACTCGTCGTGTGTCTCGTGACTACTCATTGCCTGAAGGTCAGCTCCGGAGGGCACGTACTTCCTCGAACACTCGGCAGCCGGAACGGCCACCGGCCGCCCGCCGTCAGACGAAGCACAGAACGTCCACGCGAACCAACAACGCAAGGCACCGGCTGCCGCTGATGAGAAGCAAGCACGATTGCTGATTGAGCGGCTCGAGTCCGAGGGCGGCACGCTCCGATTGCCGAACCCGAGCACCGAGGAACGAGCGTCGTACAGGCGGCTTCTGCACCTGTGCAAGAAGGCGGGACTGGTACCCGACGGCGCAGAGCTGTTGCACACTGGCCGGGACCAGGGCGACATGATCATCCGGTTGTCTCAAGGCACCGACGACGACGCCACGGCCTGGAACCGGATCCGCTTGAACGTACGCCGTACGACGACCGAGCCAGGCGCACTGGTCGCCGCGATCACGGAGAAGCCGCACTGCCTGAAGGTCACTGAGACATCCCTGCCACGAGCTATCAAGCTCATCGGCATCTTGGCGAAGGCGGCGATCGCCGCGGGCTACAGCATCGGGGTCAACACGAAGCCGAAGACACCGAAGCTCTTCCTCCAAGCCGGCGATCTGCAGCGCGAGCTCACCCTGGAGGAGGAGTACGACAAGGTCCGCCACGTGACGACGGACGAGGACCGCCGAGCGCTACGCAGCCGATTCTGGACGCCACCGCCGGCCTTCGACACGGTCGCTTCCGGGAGGCTGACGCTTCGGATCAGTCGTGCCGGCTGGAACGAAGAGCACACCTGGGCCGACGAGAAGGGTGCTCGTCTCGAGCGGCGTCTCGCAGCGATCATGGACGACGTACGACGCGGACTCGCCGAGGACGAGCAGGCCCGAATCGAGGCCAAACGGCTCGCTGACGAAGAGCGTGCGAAGTGGGAGCGCGAAGAGGCCGAGCAGCGCGAGCAATGGCACAGAGCAATAGCATCCGCCCGCCGGTACGCGATCGAGGACATCCGGCGCCAGACGTTCCGCCAGGCCTACGACCGCTGGACAGCTGCCGAGCAAATCCGGACCTTCTGCGCAGCGCTCGCAGAGAACCCGCAGCCAGCTCGCCACCTACAACAGTGGATCACGTGGGCACGCGCTGCCGCGGATGGCTTGGACCCGACCATCAATCCTCGTGTCCTGGCCGAGGTCGACTTTGACAGGGTCCCAGGACCTGACGATCTCCGCCCGTACCTCGGAGACTGGAGCCCACATGAGCCACGCAAGGAATACCGCTACCGACCACCAGACGCCCCACCGCGTGCTCCGAAACGGTCCAGCTGGTGGCGCGTGTAGACCGAGGATCCTCAGATGACGTGGCAATGGCCCGGCGATGACCAGAAACCCGATGTCGGCAGCGAGTGGATCTACCGCGCCCGCATCGCCTCGCCCTCGGAACGGGTACAGATCACCGCTGTTCACGAGAACAAGCGCGGCTACCGCGCCGAGGTGCTGTTCTGCGACGGTACGACCCAGAACGTGCCGGGCTCCAGACTCCACGGATCCTGGAACGACGTCACGTCGTACGACGAGTTGATGGCCGGCTGGCTTCTCCTCGACGACTTTGAGCTCACCGAGGCCGAGGAGTCAGCCATCGGCACCGTCTACAGCCTCTTGATAGAACACGACACGGCGTACCGGCTGTGGAACCCGATCCGCTACGTGACGGTAGTACAAGAAGCCGACGCCCTCGAACGCTTGACGGGCCTACCGCTGGCGGAGCTGTCTCAGCGAGTAGCAACCTTCGAGCTCAACGGCGAGACAATGCTCTCACCGGAAGGCAGCCTACTGATCGCCGAGTACGCGTGCCGGAAGAACCCGATGCCCGTCCTCGACGCAGTCATAGAGGAGGAGAAGAAGCTCCTCCAAAAGGCAAAGCACGGCAGCCGTGTCGGCGAGTACGACACCGACGCGGAGTGGGAGTACGAGTGGTACCGCAAACGCCACCGCCCGATCCACGAACTCCTGCGTCAATGGTGCGGCCACCGTGCCGTCACCCTCCAGGAACGCCTGACCGCAGCCGAGGCCGAGAACAGCCGCCTCGAAGCCCTCATCGACCGCCTCATCGACGCCCTCGCCGACGAAGGCAACCTCACCCTGGCCCACATCCTGGCTCAGGACCTCGAAGACGAACGCATCACCCCCGAGAACATCCGGCCCGTCGTCGACCGCCCGCTCCGCCCATCGGAGATCCCCATCCGCTACGTCACAAGCCCCCGCCGCTGGGGCTGACCGTTCGGGCCGAGTTCCGCGCACAGTGGCTCGCGCGACTGCTTGAGGTCCGTCGCACCGATCAGGACGTATCAGGCAAGACCCGCCACCGAAGCTGTCAAGCCCCCCTTGTACCGAGGCGCGGCGGCGCGGGCACTGCGTTCTCGTTGAGCGCACTTTGAGAGTTGATGACGGTTGGTCTCCGACCGGCGACGCGGCGGATACACGCGGTCTAGAGTCGCCGCCAGGAACAGTCGGCCGGCTGGCGCCGACGGACGTAGGGCTCCGACGGGAGGTGTCCCCACCCGAGCTGGAGACGACCGCGTTCGCGGCCCGCCGCCGAGGTATACCGGGGTGGCTCTCGGGTGGGTGGTGTCCTGCTCGGGTCCGGATTCGCCGCCACCCCGGGTCGCAGGGAACTCGGGGCGGACGACCGGGCCGACACGGGTGCTGGTGACGGCGACATCGAGGGAACCGTCACCAGCACCCGAACGTTCCAGGATCCACAGAACTGGATTCCTGGAGGCCGCCAGTGAGGAGCCGCTCATGGAGAACGACTCGCCCGGCCCATCCTCCGGCCAGGTGCTGGCGCTGTGGATCGCCGGCGCCTTGATCACCTTGTCCTGCTTCGGGTTCCTTGCTCTGCTCCCGGACAAAATCCGGGGACTCGGTTTGTTGAACTCCGAGATGCTGTTGTTCGGACTCTTCCACGTGTCCTTGCCACGCAGCGTCGTACACCTGCTGCTCGGCGTCGGCTTCGTGATGGCCGCCGGGTCCGTACGCCGCTGCCGGACAGCACTTGCGATCGCCGGTACGTCAATAATCGCGCTCGTCGTTTACGGCCGGCTCGATCACACCCCCGCGTTCTCGGACCTGGTGCCAACCGGTACGGCGGACGCGTGGCTGCACTTCGTACTAGGACTCGCCATGCTCGGCGCGACCGCCGCCAGATTCCAAACGGCGCCCGTACGGGTGCACACACCGATCAAGCTGCTTCGACGTCGAACACGCGGTCGAGGCCGGTCCGGCGTAGTTCGTCGGTCATCTTCCGGCTGGCATGGCGGATGACCACGCCACCGCCGCGACGCCGGCACACCCGGTGCGTGTCGAGCAACGCGGCGAGCAGCGTCGACGAGATCTGCTCGATCTCCGACACGTCGATGATCACCAGGTAAGCCCCGTCCATCACCAGACCGCGCAACCGCCAGCGCAGCGCGGTCAACCCGCCACCGAGGTCCGCCTCGGACAGCGTCACGATCGCCTGCGGCAGCAACGGGCTGTCGGTCATCGCGGGCCTTTCTGGACGTCGAGCATCATGACTCCAGCATGCGACCCCAACTTTGAGATCGGAGCCGTGTGCTCTTGACGATCAGATGACGGTGCCAGAGGCAACAACGTGCGAGCCGCGGCTGACCACTCACCAGTCGTGCCGGAGATCAGCCGCGATGTGAAGGGCTGTGATCGCGTACTGGAAATCCGCGAGGACCAGTTGACGCTCCGACCTGCGAGCCGCAGACAGGCAGACAGCCAGGCGTCCGTCGGCCGTCCACCCAGCTGCGTCGGTCAGGCCCTGCTCGTGGTCGAGCAGCCGCCAGCCGTCCAGGTCCAGTTGTTCGAGTGCGTGGGCGCGATCCGCGGCGTGCAACGAGAGCCCAACGACGCGCCCGTCCACGCCCCGGCTCACCACCCAGCCGGAGTCAGGCGGAACCACGACGTCGGCATCAGGGCGCGGCATCACGAGCAACCCGGTCCCGGTCACGGGCTCCAGGTACGCCACATGTGCCGCGAACTCCGCAACCGTCACAACAGATTCACGCAGCATGTCGCCCACGGTCAGACGTACGTCGTGGCGCCGTTCAATCGCACTCGAACGGTGTCGCCCGGGCGGAGGTTCGACCTCGAGGTTGCGGCGATAGTACTGCGTCAGCGCCGAGATCGGGATCTTGCAGGTCGACAAGCTGTGAATGCTCTCAGCCATCAAGATCCTTCCGACTCAGGCGTCTCTCCACCCTCGTGATTCAGCATTGAGAACGGGCGAACAAGCTCTTTACGATCTGATGACGTCGACCCACCAGCCGACCGCTGGACCGAGTGATCATCCGCCCCGCGCTGGTCCCGACCGGGCAACCCGTCAGCGGTTTCCGTGCTGGCGGCGGCGGATCAGGATGCCCGTGATGACGAGGACCAGTACGGCGAGGACCGCGGCTCCGGGAACTCCGAGGCGGCCGATGGCATTGGCAAGGCTGTGCTGGATCGCGGCGGCCGCGGTGATGATCGGGTCGTCGGCGGTCGGCTCGCCGCGGAGAGTGCGGATCTCCCACCAGCCGTAGTACGCGACGTAGCCGCCGGCCGCGATCAGGAGAATCCCGGCGATTCTGGGGACTGCGGCACCGACCCGGCGCAGTCGGCCGATGAGAGAGGTTCTGGCGAGGGCGACCGCGACGGCCGCGATCGCGACGACGAGTCCCATCCCGGCCGCGTAGGCCAAGAAGAGAACGGCGCCGGACCAGAACGAGCCCGCCCGGAAGCTGGACACGACCACAGCGAGGAACGGCGCGATGGTGCAGCTCAGCGACGCAACGGCGTACGACGCTCCGAAGGCGATCATCGAGCGCCAGGACCGCGTGATGGTCGCGGGACCACGCCGGTGCAGCCGAAGATAGGGCAGTGACCGGCCCGTCAGCAGCCAACCGCCCACACCGACGAGCAGGACGCCGAGCCCGACGGTGAACCAGGGCAGGTAGCGCTGAATCGACGAGGCGACCGGCGCGACGGCGAGCCCGAAGACGCCGAAGACCGCCACGAACCCGAGCGTCATCCAGCCAGTGAGGACCAGCGCTCGGCCGACCGCCACAGCACGGCTCGGTGGCTCGTCCCCGACCACCAGCAGCGACAGGTACGCCGGGAGCAGCGCGAACCCGCACGGGTTCACGCTGGCCAGCATTCCCGCGCCGAGCGCGACCGCCAGCAGTCCCTCGTCCATGCCGCTCAGCTCACGAGCTCGGCAACGCGCTTGTCCAATTCAGGGCTGTCGAGGTACCCCTGGAACCGGATCCGGCCATCGGAGTCGAGTACGACGTACGAACTCTGTGCCACCACCCCGAACCGGGTCCACACCTCGCCTCGCGCGTCGTCGAGCTGCGGGAAGGCGCCGACCTTGGACCCGAACTCGCGGATCGCGCCGCTCTCGTCCAACCCGCCGACGCCGACGACGTTGACCTTGCCGGCGTACTTCTCGGCCAACGCGCTGACCCATCCCGATTGTGCCCGGCAGGTCGCGCACCACGGCGCCCAGAACCACAACACCGCCGGTTTGCCCTTCAGCGTCCGGGCGTCGAACGTGGCCCCGGCAATCGTCTTCGCGGTGAAATCCAGGTTCGCGACCGCAGCAGCCTGGTCGGCGGGCCCGGCCGCAGATCCATCACCAGTCTGCCCTGCACCGCCGCACGCCCCGAGCAGGAGGGCCACGGCCAGCAGGATTGAAGCGGTCGCGGTAGGCCGTACACACCATCTGATCGTCAGCACCTATCTATCGTCCAACGCGCGAAGACAACGAACCGTAAGCGCGATCACCGAACGATCGTTCAGGCAGCGTGATCCTGAGGCCGAGCGCGGACTGATCGTCAAGCCTGATGCCTGCCACCTCTGCCGTCAGGCCGGGACTTAGGCGATCGGCTGGACCCAGCCGATGAACGTGAGTGATCGTCCGGCGACGGTGCCGGTGACACGGCGCCGATGGTGCTCCGGAATCCGTCACTCGGACCGTCGAGGCGCTGAGCGGAAATTGTCAGCTCGCCGCTCGCGACTCTCCACCATGGGATCGGCCTGAGCGGGAGCGGCGACTGGAGCAGCTGTGTCGAGGTCCGTCGCGATCGCGGTGATAGGCACCGCGGTGAGAGTGCGGTGGACGGTCGCCCGGCTGGACCCGATGGCTTGGGCGATCTGCCGGATCGACATGCCGTCGGCGCGGAGCCGTTGAGCCGGGCCGATCTGGCCAGGGGTGAGGAACTTGCCGCGACCGGCAGGTATGAACCTGCGCCGCGCGTGGTTCCTCATCTGGTGCCCGCGGGCGATCCGGTAAGTCGTGGCGCGCGAGATGCCCTACTTCGCGGCGAACTCGCCGACCGGTGTCCCGGCGGCGAACTGGCCGGCCAGGTCCTTCTCGAGCTGTGCGGCGAGATTGCGGGGCCGGTGCGCGTTCTTCCCGGACTCGCACGCCAACGCGACGCGCTCGTTCTTGGGTAACCAGCAGTCGACGCGTGGGTGAATGATCAGGTCGACGTACAACCAGTCGGGTGTGATGCCGAGACCGCCGCAGACGATCCCGGGGATTCGGTCGGTCAGCACGGTTGGTCCGGCGATCGTCCGCAGTACGTCGTCCCAGTTCGCCACGAACCACTCCAGTGCCTCGTCGGTGACGACACAGTGGAATCGACGTCACTGAACCTGTCCGCCGAACCAGTGCCGTAGCTGCCGATCAGGTAGACGGCGAGGATGCGTTCGTCGGCGGGAATGAGGGTGCGGGCGCGCTCGATGACCTGCTGTTGCCTGTCGTCTCCGATCGTCACCACAGCCAGCGTACTTACTCGCCGTACAGCGGCCGCTCGTTGTAGTGCGCCCACCTGAAGTCAACCGGATCGCCGAACGTGCCGGGCACCTTGCCGAGCCCGCGGATGACGGTCGCTGTCCCGTTGGCGTGGCCGACGGCGTACAGGTAGCCGGAGCCGGTGTTTTTGTCGATGCCGAGCAGGAGCGTGCCGTACTGACCGCAGCGGCTGCCCATCAACGCCTCGAACCCTTGCCACGTGGAGCTGCGAATCACCTTCACCACTGGGCGCATCGGCGACGTCAGGGGGATCCGCACGGTGTAGAGCGCACCGCCGCGGGTCGTCACCAGTAGCGTGTCGTAGGTGCTGGTCCGGCTGAGCAGTGTCATCACCTTCACCGCTTGGAAGCCCGGGTACGACGCCGCGCGGTAAACGGGACGCTGGCCGATGCGGTGGACGATTGTCCAGCGGTACAGCGTGCCGTCGTTGCGCAGCCCGTACAGTCGCTCGGTCGCGCTGGTGCCCTCCGAAGCGACTGGCCGCGAGTTGGTCAGCGCAACGAAGGGATCCCAGCCACCACCGATCCGATCCAGCATCACCTCGTACGGTCGGTCATCACCGGCGAAGACCGGGTAGTTGAGTTGGTACAGCGCCGAGCCGAGGACGACGTAGCCGCTCATCACGGTGTAGCCCGTCGCGGGTAGCTGGAGCATCTCGCTGCTGAGCCGCACATGGCCGGGTGAGAACACTCCGCGGCCGCGGATGACGTCATGCACTCGCCTGACCGGCGCCGTACTCGCGAACAGCTGCGACCGGTGGTCTCCGCCCGCCGTCACAGCGCCGGCGTCGAGCTGGCATGCCGCCGCAGCGGCATCTGTGGTTTCCGAGGCGCCACTCGACCGCGCACCGGCAGAGCTCGGCAGGGCTTGGGTCGCGCCGGCCAGGAGTAGCGCGGCGACGGCTGTCGCGCGGGTGAGTGCGCGGTGGCGCGCAGGACTCTGTGCGTCGTACTGGCCTGAGCTTTGTCCTCTCATGGTCCACCCCCGGTGGTCGGTTACTACGAGTACGACGCCTGGCACCGGGGCAAAGTTGTGGACAACCGCGCCAGGCTTTGCGGCTTCGGCACCGCGATCGCCATGCGCCAGCACTTCGCCAAACACATCAGAACCTCACCGATGGCCTACCGCCGTACCTTCCGCGCGGCGAACTAATCGGGCACGGCCGTGGTCTATACCTCTGCAGGACCCATACAGCAAAGGGGTGGAGACATGAGGAGATTGCCTATCGCCTTGACCATGCTTGCTCTGGCCGCGGGGCTGGTCATCAGCCCGAGCCTCACGGGAGCGAGCCCGGCCCAGCGGACAGCGCCGAGCACGTCCAAGTGCGGCCTGGCACTGGGTTCCATCACCGCAGGCGGCGACCACGCCGTCTTCCGGGTGGACGCGTCCAACCCGCCGGTCGTGGCCAAGAAGGCCACGCCTGACGTGTACGCCGACGGCTCGGCACGACTCAGTAGTCGCTGGAACGTCGTCGAAACGGCCACCGGAAGCGACCGCCAGGGAACCGTGGTCCTGGGCAGTGGACTGTACAACCACAGGTACAGCGTGACCGCGGACGGTGCGCTCGAACCGGGTTCGCTGACCCGGATCGGCGGGGGCTGGGACCGATTCACCTACTTCGAGTCGTCGACGTACTGGTACAACCTGACCGCCATTAGGAACGACCAGTACGGTCTGCGCAACGACGGCGTGCTGTTCCGCTGGAGCGTCGGTGAGGCTGGCTACTGGAGGGCCACTGGTTCGGCGACCGGCTTCGCCGCGGTCAAGGCGATGGCCCTGATCAGCAAGACCTCGAGCTACGACATGTTCCTGGCTAACACCCGCGACGGAGGTCTCTACACCGTCCGCATCCCGGTGACGTCTCCACTCAAGCCCGTGTTCACCAAGATCCGGTCGACCACCTGGCAGGGCTTCGAGAGCATCGTCGCCGGCCGCTGCCTCGACGACAGCACGGTGTTCGTCGGTATCGACAAGGACAACAAGTCCGCCTACGCCTACGTGATGAGCCACGCCGCAGGCACGGCCACCACGATCTACGGAATGGGCCAACTCCCTCACACCTGGGCCGACCCGGTCTACCTCCGCTGGGCCCCGGAATCCTGGAACGACCCACTGTTCGGCGGCTAGAACAGGAGTCGGCGGGCAGGTGTGGCCTGTCCGCCGACTGGGCGGTCAGCGGGGTCAGCCGCCAATTGCCGACCGACAGGATCGTGAATGAGCCGGCTGCGACGATGCCCTGGTCGCGTACGTATGCCAGGACGCCGCTCGACGTCGACCCGGGATGATCCGCGCTGTAGGGGTGCCGGTAACAAGCGTGTCACCAGCCGCCACATTCGGGGTGACCTTCCCCGGCAGCAGGATTACGGCCTGTGGATCGGTCGGTTGAGCTCGACGAGCTTGTTGAGCACTGGACGCTGTTGGATGACGAACGGGTCTTGCTGTCGGGCAAGAGTGGTGCGGGCCTGCTCGGGTTTGCGCTGCTGCTGAATTTCTATACCCGTGATGGCCGGTTCCCGCGAGGCCGGGGCGAGCTGCCGGAACCGGTCGTGCGGTCCGTCGCGGACCAGGTGAAGGTTCCGGCCTCGGAGCTCGGCCTGTACGACTGGTTCGGCCGGACAGGGGAACGGCACCGAGCCCAGATCCGCGCATACCTAGGTCTCCGCGAATGCTCGGTCGAGGATGCCGACAAGCTGACATCTTGGCTGGCTGCCGCGGTGTGCGAGGTCGAGCGGGATCATGCCCGGGTCCGTGAACACCTTCTCTCCCACTGCCGAGCGGAGCGGATCGAGCCGCCGACGCCGGGCCGGGTCGACCGGATAGTTCGCTCGGCGCTGCATCAGGCCGAGACAGCGCTGACGTGCCGGGTCGCTGCCCGGATCCCGGTGGCGGGGATCGCGCGGTTGGAGGCGGTGGTCGACGTCGACGTGGATCCTGATGGCGCGAACGATGTGCCCGCCGAAGTTGACGCTGGCGAGGACGTGCTGGGGCTGGTGAAGTCGGTGCCGGGCAACGTGAGCCTGGAGTCGATGCTGACCGAGATCCGCAAGTTGCGTATGGTCCGCGCGATCGGGCTCCCGGCGGGCCTGTTCGACGACGTCGCGCCGAAGGTGCTGGCCGGCTGGCGGGCTCGGGCAGCGGTGGAGTCCCCGTCTCATCTGCGGACCCATCCGCTCGAGCTGCGGCTGGCGCTGCTGGCGGCGCTGCTGCATTCGCGGGAGCGGGAGATCACCGACACGTTGGTCGATCTGTTGATCTCGACGGTGCACCGGATCAACGCGCGCGCGGACCGGCGGGTGACGCAGGAGCTGGTGAACGCCTTCAAGAAGGTGACCGGTAAGGAGAACATTCTGTTCTCGATCGCCGAGGCCGCACTCGCGGCGCCGGACGAGGCGGTGCGGGAGGTCGTGTTCCCTGCGGTGTCTGGTGGGGAGCAGACGTTGCGGGAGCTGGTGCACGAGTACAAGACGAAGGGGCCGGTGTATCGGCGGACGGTGCAGACGACGTTGAAGGCGTCGTACACCAACCACTACCGGCGCGGCCTGATCGAGCTTCTCGAGGTGCTGGAGTTCCGCTCGAACAACACCGGCCGGTGCTGGACGCCCTGGAACTGGTGGCCCGGCACGCCGATGCCCGGTTGACGTACTACCCGGTCGGGGAGCACGCGCCGGAGCATCGCGGTCTGGTCGGTGACTGGGAAGCCCTGGTGTACCGGGCCGATGAGCGGGGCCGTCAGCGGGTGGTGCGTTCGGCGTCCGAGGTCTGCGCGTTCCAGGCGTTGCGGGATCGGCTGCGTTGCAAGGAGATCTGGGTGGAGGGCGCGGACCGGTGGCGCAATCCCGACCGGGATCTGCCGGCCGACTTCGAGGAACGCCGGGTTGAGCATTACGCGGTGCTGCGAAAGCCGCTGGATCCAACCGCGTTCGTCGATCAGCTGCATGACGAGCTGCGGACCGAGCTGGCTGCGCTGGACGAGCAGCTGCCGGGCCTGGACTGGGTTGCGATCGGTGAACGGGGCAAGCAGGGCACGATCAGGCTGACCCCGCTCGAGGCCGTGCCGGAGCCGCGGAACCTGCGGGCGTTGAAGGCGGAGATCAGGACCCGGTGGGGGACGGTGCCGTTGATCGACATGCTGAAGGAGGCGGTGCTACGCACCGGCCGCATCGACCACGTCACCGGTACGGCGGGGCGGGGTGACCTAGAGCGTGAGGTGCTGGCCGAACGGCTGCTGCTCACTGTCTATGCCTACGGCACCAACACAGGGATCCGCGCGATCTCCGGAGGCGAGCACGGCCATTCCGAAGACGACCTGCGCTACGTTCGCCGCCGCTACCTCTCGGTCGACGTCGCGAGAGCGATGGCCACCGAGATCGCGAACGCGACCGTCGCGGTCCGGCGCGAGCGGGTGTGGGGCGCCGGGTCGTCGGCGGTCGCGAGCGATTCGACCCATTTCGGGGCGTTCGATCAGAACATCTTCACCGAGTGGCATTCCCGGTATGGCGGCCGCGCGGGGTGCTGATCTACTGGCACGTCGAGCAGAAGTCGATGGCGATCCACTCGCAGGTAATCAACTGCTCGGCATCGGAGGTCGCGGCGATGATCGAGGGCGCGATGCGGCACCGCACCTCGATGGAGGTCGAGGGCAACTATGTGGACTCCCACGGCCAGTCCGAGGTCGGGTTCGGCCTGACCCGCCTGCTCGGGTTCGACCTGCTGCCGAGGATCACGCGGATCAACATGGTGAGGCTGTACCGGCCGGCAGCCGGTGAGCCGGAAACCTACCCGCGGCTGGCGCCAGCGCTGACCCGGCCGATCCGGTGGGACGTCATAGGCGAGCAGTACGACCAGATGATCAAGTACGCCACTGCGATCCGGTCCGGAACCGCGTCGACGGAGGCGATCTTGCGCCGGTTCACCAAGGCCAACGCGATCCACCCGACCTATCAGGCGATGATCGAGCTTGGCCGCGCCCAGAAAACCCTGTTCGTCGCCCGCTACCTGCTCGACCGCGACCTGCAGCGCGAAATCAACGAAGGCCTGAACGTGGTCGAGTCGTGGAACGGTGGCAACAGCGTGATCTTTTTTCGGCAAGGGCGGCGACATCGCCTCCAACCGGCGCGACGAACAGGAACTGTCGGTGCTGTGCCTCCGGGTGCTGCAGTCGGCGCTGGTGTACGTGAACACGCTGATGGTCCAAGACGTCCTGGCCGACGACGAGTGGGCCGACCGTATGACCGATGTGGATCACCGCGGTCTGACACCCTTCTTCTGGACGCACGTCGCCCCGTACGGCGAGGTGCGGCTGAACATGGATCGGCGACTCAGCCTGCGCGCCGGGGTGTGAGCTTCTCGCGCTTCGAGTCGGGCCGGAGAGGAGCTAGTCGTGTCAGCGTGGTGTTCTGGAGCGGATCGTGCATGACCACACAAGCCAGGGGCGAAGTCGTCGTCGGCGACTTGCTCCGTCTCATGCAGGGCAGGGCTGAGAACGTCGGTTGGCCGCGGCTCGGCGCGGACCTGGACCCGCAACGGCTTGCGACAAGGTCAGCTCGTCTTGACCTTTAGCCCGCCAATGCTGCCGATGGCGACGTCTGGATACATTGCGTAATATTCTGTGTAGCATCCATCGTCTGGGTCTCCATCGAATCCGGGGTGCCGACCGGGAGCGCAAATTGGCCCTGAACCGACTCCTCCGGCTGACAGAAAACCCTGCAGGACATCGTAGCTGGACCCTCCGCTGACAAGTGGGCTGCCGGAATCTCCGGGCTGTACCCAGCCAGTGGCTGGGTAGTCTGGGTCGTCGCGATCGTCATACTGTTCGGCGTAGAAACCCTTCCCAATAACGCGGCCACGAATATTCCATTCGACGTCGACAATGCCGATGTATTGGTAATGGCCGCTTCCAGAGACACCGCAGCTACATGTCACCGGGTCACCCAGGCCGGGCCGTACCACGCTGCCGACCCGTATCGAGGTCTGTGTTTTCCAGTCCCCGAACCAGATCTTCCCAGTGTTCGAAGGTGTTCCGATAATCATGAAGTCCCTCGCGGCTTGGACATGTCCGGCGGCGACGTTAACCGTCCCGATGACATTGCCACTGTCACGCGCCACCCAAGTGCCGGTGCCGTACGGGCTGCAATGCCAGTCCGTGGACATGTAGTTGTAGGTGCCGGCGGCGAGAGATACACCGGTCGCACAGACCGTGCCTACAGTTCGCAGACTGATCAGACTGCCGCCGAAGAACGGGGCTGAATCTCCACACCGTGCATAGGTCGGGGGGCAGCCATTCGCCAATGGGTGCTCGTGGCCAATGGCGTGCGACGGTCGAGTGGTTTGGGGTCGTTGACGCCGCGGAGGACGATCGGGATGGTGCTGCTCGCTTTGGCCTGGACGAGCGTGTTCGGTGGTGCTTTGGAGCTGAGCGTGATCTGGATGCCGGAGTAGTCGGGCAAGGGTGCGGCGGAGGACACGGCTGGGTTGTTGTTGACCATCGTCTCGTGCACGGCCGCCCCGAGTTCGGCGGCTGAATACGCAGCGGCCTGGAACGTCACCGGTGCTGGCTGAGCCGCGGCCAGGCTCTGGAGGCCAGCGGGGACGGCGCCCTTCCAATACACGACGACTGACTTGTGATCTTTCAGAATTCGAACGCCGCCGGCGGCACTGTCGTCGGGGTGCTCAGCGATCCAAGCCCTCAACGCCCGACCAGCGGCCACGGCCGGGTCTCGGAGGAGTTCCGCGTCAGAGTTGTGCTTCGGCCTAGCGCCTGGAATGTCGCGATCTACCATAGTCAGACCATCTCCTCGAGTTGGTCGGTCAGCCCCGCCCCATTCTCATCCTGCGACATCGGATGCGCTGCCGCGAAGTCCATGGCCCGGCCGGTTGCAGTTACTGGCCCAGGGGTTGGTGCCGCGGACTCGCAAAGTGTCCTCAGGGGCAAACTAGCGGAGCTCTGCGAGCAAGCCCTGACTGGCGTCCGCTAGGGGCGCTCAATTGATCTCCACCACCGACGGTATCTGATCCCCTGTTGAGGTCACCACGGTGCCGACGCCACGGCATCGGGCGCAGGACAGGGCGGCGATCATGAGCCTGACGGCAGCTTCGGACGATGCAGCGCCCTAGCTTGCGGCTGGGGACAGCTTCGGAAGTTCCAGGCCCATCGTCCAGCGGGCGAAATGGCCGAACCGTGAGCGCGATCACCGAACGATCGTCCAGGCGGCGCGATGCTGAGGTCATGCGTGGACGGATCGTCAGGCTCCTGGCCGTGGCCGCACTTGCCGTCACGGCGTGCTCGCCGAGCACGACGGACCGGGACAGCGGCGCCTCCCGAGACGAGGCAGCGCAGGTCGAGCTGCCTCAAGTCGCTGCCGGCCCGCGGGAGGACGGTCCGTCCGCGCTCGACGACATGCGCGACCAGCGGCTGCCGAAACCGTTGCTCGACCCCGCCAGGATCCTCTCCGGCGGACCGCCCCCGGACGGCATCCCGGCGATCGACGAACCGCGGTTCACCCGTGCCCGGGCGGTCGACTGGCTCGCCGATGCCGAACCGGTGCTGTCGCTTACGGTAGGTAGTGAGACCCGTGGATACCCACTACAGATCATGACCTGGCGCGAGATCGTGAACGACACCGTCGGCGGCCGACCGGTCGCGGTCACGTACTGTCCGCTGTGCAACTCCGGGGTAGCGTTCGAGCGCCGCGCCGCCGGTCGCGTGCTGTCGTTCGGTACGTCGGGACGCCTGTACGCCGACAACCTCGTCATGTACGACCGGCAAACCGAGTCGCTGTGGCCCCAACTCACGGGCCAAGCCGCCCTCGGCATCCTCACCGGCACCACCCTGCAAGCCATCCCCATGGGCGCAGTGGCGTGGCGCGACTTCCGGACCGCACACCCCGACGCCTGGGTACTCGGCCGCGAGACCGGCCACGAGCGTCCGTACGGCCGCAATCCGTACGCCGGGTACGACGATCCGACCGGGCAACCGCTCTTCGAGCTGCCCAGCACCGACGCGCGGCTCCCCGTCAAGGAGCGCGTCATCGGCGTCGCCGGTACCCGCGAGGCGATCGCCGTGGTCCGCTCTAGGATCGCCGAGAAGGCTGTCGTCGAACTGACGATCGACGGTCAGCAACGGATCCTGTGGCACCGCCCCGGCCAGGCGTCTGCGCTTGACGACGAACGCATCGCCAAGGGGCGCGACATCGGCACCGTCGGGGTCTTCAGTCCGATGGCGGGAACCCGGCGGCTGCATTTCGTTGCTGACGGCACCGGCTTCCGCGACCGGGAGACGGGCTCACAGTGGGATGTCCTCGGGCGCGCCACCGGTGGACCGCTGAAGGGACGCCGGCTCGAACCGGTACGCCACCTCGACACGTTCTGGTTCGCCTGGGTCACCTTCAACCCCGATACCCGGGTGATCCGGTGACCACCGTCGATTGGCGGCGCTATCTCGCGGACTACCACGGCCGGCGACCGGGCATCACGGAGCGGATCCTGGGTCGAGCGATCGGTCCGCACGGCGAAACGCCGTACGCGTGGCTGGTGGACCCACTCGAGGAAGCGCCCGGCCGCGTCCTCGACCTCGCCTGTGGGTCCGCGCCCACGCGCGACCTACTCCACCGGCCCGGCTGGCTGGGTCTGGATTCCTCCGCAGCCGAACTGGGCACCGCCGCCGCGGCGGGGCGCGGGCCACTGGTTCGCGCGCGGGCGGACGCGCTGCCGCTGCCGGACAAGACTGTTGACGTGGTGACCGCAGCGATGTGTCTGCAGGTCCTCACACCTCTGGACGTGGTCTTGGCCGAGTTGCGGCGGGTTCTGCGGCCGGGCGGAACGATGGTCGCACTGGTTCCCTCCGGGGTGCCTCCGCTCGCGCACATTTCAGGCGTCCTCGCCTGGGTTCAGGTGATGCGGGCGCTGCGGATCAGTTCCGAGTCATGGCCGAACCCGCAAGCGCGCGACGGCTTGGCCCCGCTCCTGCGCTGGAACCGCTTCGTGGTCGAATCCGACCGGCGCCAGGTGTTCCGTCGCGAGATCGCGAACGCGACCGAGGCAACGCTGATGATCGACGGCTTGTACCTGCCAGGTGTCGAGCCCACGGCGATCGCCCGGGCCAAGAGCCTCCTGGCCTCGTGGGCCTGCCCAGGCCGGTGGCTGCCCATACCCCTGCGCCGGGTCGTGACCCACCTGCCGAGCCGTTGAGCCGAAGGAGATCGCGATGTCGTACCTGCCGTCCCTGCCCTCCGACGCCGTCCTGCTGACAGTGTTCCGTACCTACCCGACGCCCGCCGTTCCCTTGCTGGAGTATCACGAGGCCTTGCTGCGCAGCCCGTCGCTACTCACCATCGCCCAGCGCGAACTCATCGCGGCGTATGTATCCGGCCTGAATGCCTGCGACTACTGCTATGGGATCCATACCGTGACCGCGGAGGCCTTCGGCCTACCGGAGGGGACGCTGACCGCGCTCATCGAAGATGTCGACACCGCCCCCATCGATGAACCACTGAGGCCTCTACTGCGGTACGTCGCCAAGCTCACGCGCACTCCGGCGAAGGTGACCAGCGCCGACGTCGCCGCCGTACTCGACGCAGGTTGGGACGAGTCCGCCGTACACGACGCGGCCTCCGTGTGCGGGCTGTTCAACCTGATGAACCGCCTCGTCGACGGGCTCGGTCTCACCGCAGACCCCGGCTACCGCGAGCTCGCAGCGCACCGGCTCGCCGACCACGGCTACGCACACCTCAAGTCGCTCCTCGGCGGGACCCGGTGAACAGCATGCCGGGCAGCCGTGCTGGAGACCGACGGTGACGTCAACCCGAGCGGCCGGGAGCCGCAGGTGGGTCCTCGGTCACGCGCTGTGGCAATTGGTCGGCTACGGTCGGCTGACCAGGGCCCGGTCGGCGGCGCTGGCGGGCGACGGGATGTTCCACGTCAGCCTGGCGGGCGCGGTGTTCTTCAACCCCGAGCACGCCACCACAGCCGGGCAGGCGGCCGCAGGTTTTGCCGTGTTGCTCCTCCCCTACAGCCTGATCGGACCCTTCGCCGGCATCCTGCTGGACCACTGGCGCCGCACTCGGGTACTGATGGCTTGCACGGTCCTTCGCGCCGTTCTGGTCCTGGGCGTTGCAGGCCTGCTCGTCGTTTCAGGACCCGGCGGACCGCCGTTCTACCTACTCGCGCTGGTCGCCGTGAGTGCAGGCCGGCTCTTCAACGCCGCCGCCTCGGCAGCCCTCCCCCACGTCGTCCCGCAGTCCCAGCTCGTGGCCGCCAACTCGGTGTGGACAGCCCTCGGTACGACAGCAACCGTCATCGGCGGGGCACTCGGACTGGCACCGCGGGCGTTGGGCCTCAGCGGGGACCTCGCCGCAGCGACGGCAGCTCTCGCGGCGGCCGCGGTCTACACATCGATCGCCATCACCACCGCCAGATTCGATCGGGACGCGCTCGGGCCAACCGGCTCGAAACCGGTGTCCACGACACGGGTCGCGGCGACAGCTTGGCGCGAGGTTGTCGCCGGGGCCCGAATCGTGGCCGCGCATCGCCAGGCTGCGGCTGCGATGATCGCCATCGGAGTCGACCGCTTCTTCTACGGCATCTCGACGATCGCGACCCTGCTGCTGTACCGGAACTACTTCACCGACGCCGGCCCGCTGCGCGCAGGGATGGCCGGAGCCGCCCAGGTGGTCGCCGCGTCGATCGTGGGCGGCGTACTCGCCGCTGTCATCACGCCAACCATCACCCGGCGCTGGTCGAAGCGCGCCTGGATCACGACACTGTACGGCGCCGCGGCGGTCGTCGAGGTGGTGCTCGGTCTGCCGTACGAGATCGCTCCGCTGCTCGTCGCCGCCGTAGTCCTCGGTGTGGTTGCCCAAGGCACCCAGATCTGCGTCCAAGCCATCCTGCAGGAACACATCACCGACGACTTCCGCGGACGGGTGTTCTCGTTCTACGACACGCTCTTCAACGCGACCTTCGTCGCGGCGGCCGCGGTCGCGGCCGTCGCGCTGCCCGACACTGGCAAGTCTTATCCGATGCTGACGGTGATCGCGTGCGGGTACGCCCTAGTCGCCATCGGCTACGCCATCGCCAGCCGGCCCCTTGGAGGAACAGATGCACCAATTGGTACAAATCGGTGACCGGGTCCCCCACGTCACCTTGTACTACGCCGACGGCAAGCCGATCGCCCTGGCCGAACTGCTCGACCGCCCCGCGGTAGTTCCCCTCGTCCGGTACTACGGATGTATGCCGTGCAGAGCTTTCCTTCACGAGCTCAACGACGTACGCGGCGAACTCGACCAACTCGGCGTACAGATCATCGCCGTCGGCGGTGCGGCCGACTACCAGGCCCGAGACCTGATGGAACACGGCATCGAGTTCCCGCTGCTGCTCGACCCCAACCACACCCTGTACCACGCTCTCGACCTGCGCCACATCCCCTGGCAGGCCCTGCTCCAGCCAGGCACCTGGTGCAACTACCTCCGCGGAGCCCGCCGCGCCCGCCAAGGCCGCATCACCGACCACCCACTCCAAGCCCCCGGCCTCACGATCCTCGACCACGACCGCACAGTCCGCTTCCTGCACCGCGGCCAAACCCTCGGCGACTACCCACCAGTCCCCCGCATCGTCGACGTCGCACGCACCAGGCTCACAGGCCCCGGCGGGCCGGTCAGCTAGTGCCGTTGGCCGGGTTGTGGCTCTGTCGCGAGGGCTGGGCCGGTTTAGCCGTCACGCCCCGCCGCTGGGGCAGACGAACGCGGCTTCCAAGAGCGCCGAAAGGTGCTGCGCAAGGCGCTTGCGGGACCAGTGCCGTTCCGTCAGCAGCCGGTCCAGGATGTCCAAGGACATGAGGGCCCACAGCATGTCGGTGGCGGTGTCGGCTGTCCACGGCGGCGAGAGGCGGCGCTCGGCCTCCAGCCGCTCGATGACCCGGTGGCTGCCCTTGCGCCAGTTGGCCAGCGTGGTCTCCCACAGTTCGGCCGCGTCAGGGTCGGTGTGGCGGGCTCGCTCTACGGCGCGCAGAACGGCCAGGATCCGGGGGTGGGATCTGGCGATGTGCTCGGCCCACTCCCGCAGTGTGGCCAGCGCATCGGGCGCGTCCCACACCTTCTGCAACGAGGCCGCGAGTTGCTCGGTGTCGCCGAGGCTCCGGTAGAGCGCGATGAGTAGTTCCCCGCGCGTGGAGAAGTGCAGGTAGGCGCCGCGGCGCGAGACTCCGGCCCGCTCGGCGACCGCGGCCATGGTCAGGACTTCGAAGCCCTGCTCCTCGATGAGCTCCCGGGCTGCCTGCAGCAGCGCCGCCACGGTCCTGCGGCTGCGGGCGTTCTGGGGCTGCTCGATGGTCCTGGGCATCCCCACCTCCTAACGCAATTGCACGGGTTGTGAAGTTACCTCTTGCAGGAAAGTGCGCTGCGTGTGTACTTTAACAAATACACATCGCGTGAAGTTAAGGAGCCCGGTCCATGTCCGGTACCAGCACCACCTACAGTCCGACCGCCCGAAACCAGCAGATGCGCGCCGTGGCCCTGGCGGCCGTTGCGCCAGCCGTTGTATGGCTCGTCGCGAAGGTTGCGGGAGCCGACATGGAGGTCACCATGGGCGGGCAGCCGACGATGCGGATCGGTCTGCCGTTGGTCGTGATCACCGCGCTTGTCGTGAGCCTGGCCGGCTGGGCGGCGTTCTCGATGCTGCGCCGCGTGACGAGCCGCGCCCGTACCGCGTGGACCGTCCTGTCCAGCATCGTGCTGCTCGTGTCCTTCGGTCCCGTACTCAGCGCGCAGGCATCCACCGGCACCGCGCTCGCCCTGGCCTCGATGCACCTGGCCGTGGCCGCCGTGCTCATTCCCGGACTACGGCGCGCCACCGCAGCCTGATCGGAAGGAACAGAGATGGGTACGTTCACCACATTGGAACTGGACTACCTGCAAAGCGAACGCCGCCTCGCCAGGCTCGCCACGGTCGGGCCTGATGGGATGCCCCACGTCACTCCCGTGGGGTGGAGCCTCACCCCGGACGGAGCCGTCGAGATCAGCGGGCACAGTTTCGCGGCCACGAAGAAGTTCCGCGATGTCCGGCGCACGCCTGTAGCCGCCATTGTCATCGACGACGTACTGCCGCCTTGGCAGCCTCGCGGCATCGAGATCCGTGGTCGGGCCGAGGCGATTGACGGACCCGAGCCGCGCATCCGCATCCATCCTGAGCGCATCATCGCCTGGGGTCTGAGCGACGGCCAACGCTCGGCGCGCAGCGTCGGCAACACGTGAGGCTCTGAAGGCATTTGTGCACCGGGGTGCCTGTCAGACGGCCGGGCTGAGGGGGCGTCCGCCCCAGCGGATGCCCTTCTCGCTGCGGATGCGGGCGCGTTCGCGACGCTGGGCTGCCAAGACGTCGGGGGTGGCGAGTTCCAGCCCATTCCGATCCACCGCCGCAGCTCTTCCGGATTGAGGCGGCTGTGGTCCCGATCCTGGGAGCAGAGACATTTGTCGCGCGCCACGTGGGATTCTGGGTGTCACCCTCGTCGCGGCGTGGGGCGGCCGGTCATCCTGCTGGTTGGCTGCCTCGAGAGTCGTGTGCGGTCATGGAGCGGATCACCACGGATGGTCGGAAGAGGGCCGGTGGCGGGTCCATCAGGCTGGTCACGCGCAGGAATGCTCGGCCTAGCCGCGCGTCGTGTTCGGCGCCCGACTGCAGCCGCCGGACATGCAGTCCGAGTAGGCGGCTCGCCGGTGTGCGCGTCCCCTTCACCTCGGGGAAGGACAGGTCGGCGCCCAGCGCCAGAGCCCAGGCGACCCCGCTGATCCGGCCTACGTCGCGCAGGTATTCCCGTGGTCGAAGGGGCCGCCCTTTGGCGAGATGGCGGTGTAGGGCGGCCGCCTCGAGCGCTGCGATGGTCATCCCTTGTCCATAGATCGGGTTGAGCGTGCACACCGCATCACCGACGACAGCCAAGCCGTCCGGAAAGCGGGTGAGCCGGTCGTAGCGGTTCCGCACTGACAATGGGTAGCGGTAGGCGACCGGCTCGTCGAGGGGCTCGGCATCCTCCAGAATCTCGTGCACGTCGGGGAGGACGAGATCAGCCGCGAACCGTGCGAAGCCTTCCGCGCCGATCGGCGGGTGGTCACCGAGGACGCCCATCAAGGTGACCAGGCAGCGGCCGCCCTCGATCAGGGACAGACCGCCACCCCGGGGCCGCGCGGGGGTGGGCGCAGAGATCGCGACGAGATCGTTGCCCAGCGCCTCCGGAGGGAGCCGGTACTGACGGCTCGCGTAGCCGACGCCGACGCTGACCCGCTCCTGCTCCGGAGGCAAGTAACCCAGCGACTGAAGCCAGATCGGCAGCCGCGAGCCACGCCCGGTCGCATCGACAACCAGGTCGGCCGGCAACTGCTCCTCGGCGCTTCCGTCAGTGCGACCGATCACCCGGGCGCCAACGACCCGGCGATTGTCGCGACTCGCGGTGAGGCCGACGACGTCGCGCCGCCCGAGCACCTGGACACCGGACAGTGCCACGACCCTGCGGCGGACCGCCGACTCGAGGGTCGGGCGGCTGACGCACAGTGCGGTCAACCCGGAAGGTCCTTGACGGAATCGGTGTCCGCCGAAGCAGAGCCGGGTGTTGGCGAGCATGTCCCCAACTGGTGCACCGCGGGCGACCAGCTCGGCCGTCAGCCCGGGAAACAGCTCTTCGAGCACGCGATGACCGCGGGCGAGTAGCCCATGAAGGTGGCGCGCCTGTGGGGTGCCGCGGCGCGGTGCACCCTCTGGGCCGAGGGGGTCGCGGTCGATGATCAACACCTCGGCGAAGTTGTCGGCGAGTACTCGCGCCGCGAGGAGTCCGGCGATGCTACCGCCGAGGACGACGGCGCGGTCGCGATGGGTCGGTGTCATGGCAGCCTCCTGGGGTGTCCCCTCGTCACCTGCGAGGCTGCAGGTGACCAGAGGCCGGTCACCAGGTCAGGTGCTGCTCGCTTCTGCTCACTCCCGGCCCAGCTCCCGCTGCCACAACGACGCCACGACTCGATCGACTCCCTGCCGGAGGTGGCGACGGTAGGTGCTGAAGGGCAGGCCGAGCGTCGCTGCGGCGGCCTCCTGGGTGCGGGAGGTCCGCAGATAGGTTCGGTCCAGGGCGCGGAAGAGTTTGTCGTCACGCGGGTCGCCGGCCAACGCCGCCGTCGCGGCGCGGATCAGCTCCTCCAGTCCCTTGGCCCCGGTCGCGCCCTGATGGCTGGTGACCAGACGCGTCCGCAGCAGCGGGTTCCGGGCCAGCAGATCCGGCCGGTGCAGATCCTTCATCGCCTGCCGGACCGCTGTATCGACGTCGGTGTGGGAGAGGACCAGCAGCCCCGGCTCGGGTGCGACAGCCGGAAGAAGCAAGGCGTCGTCGGCGAGTGCCCGCTCGGTCCACCGCTCGGTCATCGCCTCGACGGGAACTCGGCGGAAGTCGTGTGCGAAAAGCCCGTAGCGACGGCCGTCCACAAAGAAGTCCGTGCCAACGGCCCTTGGCAGGTCTGCAGCGGCGAAGTACTCCTCCCACCGGTCCGGCTCAGCAAGAGTCACGAAGTCCCACGCCAGACGCGGGGTGGTGAGCTGACGCTGCAGAGTGAGGATCGGGACGGCGTTCAGGGTTGGCGACGGGCCCTGGTAGGTCTCGGCGTCGACAATGAAGCGGCACTGGGTGACGACCTCCCCCGCCCGCACAGGCGCCGTCCGTTCAACGTAGCTCCAGGCAGCCGCGGTCCCCGGATCCACGGCGCGATCGTTGCGGCTGGCGTTGGTCAGATCGAGCAATCCCACCACACCGCGCACGGTCCCGTCCGGTTCCCGGATCACGTGGAATCCCGCGGGCTGTCGGTCGAGCCAATGCTTCGCCAGCGCCGCGGAGCGATCGCCCTCCGCGGACCCGATCAGCTCGATGATGACATCACGGTCCGCGAGGGCTACCCGATCCGGATAATGATCGCCCCAGAACTCCCAGGCCACCGGCGACAAGACGCTGCGCAGATTGCGGAACAGAAACTTCAAGTCAGCGATCGCACGCTGCTGCTCGCGACCCTCGCCGCGCCGTACCCGTCCCAGCGCGTGCGCCCGGATCGCTCGGAACACCTCGCGGTATCCATCCGGGTCGCGCCACCGCAGATCCGCGTCGAGCAGGTCGCGGACCAGGTCGTGGGGCAGCACGCCGTCCGACCTGACCTCGGCGACCGACAGCCCTGCCAGCCAGCGGATCAGGGCATGCGGGTCGCCCGAGTCACTGAGAACGTCTCGCAGCAGGCCCTCGGTAGTCGTCCTCGCCACCGCGGACACCTCGAGCGCCCGCCGGTGCTCGGCTGACGGCACCCCGCTCACGAGTCTCTCCAACAAGCCGCCCACGAGGTCGGTGGGCAGTTCGGCCAAGGCGACGTCCGGGTCGTGGGCCAGCACGTCGACGACCAACGACAACGTCAGCGGATGGCCGTGCGTGATGGTGAGAATCTCAGACTGCCGGGGCACGGGTACGCCGCGCCTATCCAGGTAGCTGCGAGTAGCGTCGGGGTCGAGGTTGCGCAGCGACACCACCCGGAGCAGCTCTGACCAGGCAGCGTCTGCGCGCCACTCTGGTCGCGGCGGCAGCCGGCCCGCCATCACGGTGACAGACGTCGCCGGCAGCCTGGGCAACAGCCGGTCACGCACCCACCCGTCCACGGGGCCGAGCCGCTCATAGCCGTCCACCAACAGAGCCACCCGCTCACCGCGCGGCGCCAGGACCGGACCATCACCGGCGGGCACGTCGAGTACCCCAGCAACAGCATCCAGCACGCCCGGGAGTACCCGGCACATCGCGGCCGTCAACTCGGACCACACAGAAGCCGGCATCACCGGCGACCGCCGCATACTCATCGAGCAGCGTGCTCTTGCCCACCCCTCCCGGGCCGTGCACGAACAGCACCCGAAACCCCGGCTCGTCGGCGTCGAGTGCGGCGCGAAAGAGGTCCAACTCAGCCACGCGACCCACGAACCGCTGGCGCCGACCAGCAGTGAGCAACCCGCCGAGCGTTTCCGCCGGGGAGCCATGCCTCCCGGTCATGCCCTCATTGTGACAGACCTGCGACCCGCAAAGGGTTCGTCGACCGATCGGTCTTCAGTGAGCGCGGTCACCGAACAGAGCCGACGCTGCGGTCTAGCGTCGGGGTGTCAGGTCGGCTCGAAGGAGTGGTTCGATGTCTGTGCGTGCAGTGTGGAACGGCGCGGTACTGGCCGAGAGTGACAAGACCGTCGTGGTGGAAGGCAACCACTACTTTCCGCCCGAAACCCTGAAGCGCGAGTATTTCTCACGAAGTTCGAGCAAGACGGTGTGCCCGTGGAAGGGGCTCGCGTCGTACTACACGATCACCGTCGACGGGGTGACCAATCCGGACGCCGCCTGGTACTACCCGCATCCGTCACTGTTGGCTCGCAAGATCAAGAACCGGGTGGCGTTCTGGCACGGTGTCGAGGTCATCGTCGACCAGCCCGCCGGCAAAGGACGGGGACGCCGGTGACGGACGCGCTGGAGGAGACGACGGAAGCGGTACGGCGTAAGCGGGACCGCGACGAGGTGTTCGTCGAGTTGACGCGGTCGATCTGCCCCGTGTGCAAGACGGTGATCGATGCCCAGGTCAACATCCGCGACGACAAGGTCTACCTACGCAAGCGCTGCGCCGAGCACGGCGAGTTCGAGGCGCTCGTGTACGGAGACGCGCAGCTCTACATGTCCTCGATGCGGTTCAACAAGCCAGGCACAATCCCGCTGACCTTTCAAACCGAGGTCAAGGACGGCTGCCCCAGCGACTGCGGCCTGTGTCCCGAACACAAGCAGCACGCGTGTTTGGGGATCATCGAGGTCAACACCGGCTGCAACCTGGACTGCCCGATCTGCTTCGCCGACTCCGGCCACCAACCCGACGGGTACTCGATCACGCTCGAGCAATGCGAGCGGATGCTCGACGTGTTCGTCGCCAGCGAAGGCGAGCCCGAGGTCGTGATGTTCTCCGGCGGTGAACCCACCATCCACAAACAGATCCTCGCCTTCATCGACCTCGCCCGGCAGCGCCCGATCAAGTCCGTCAACCTGAACACCAACGGCATCAGGCTCGCCTCCGACCGCAGGTTCGTCGCCGAGCTCGGCGCCCGGAACCAGCCCGGCGGCGCGCTGAACATCTACCTGCAGTTCGACGGCCTCGACGAGCGGACCCACCAGCAGATCCGCGGCCGGGACCTGCGCGACCTCAAGCAGCGGGCGCTCGACAACTGCGCCGACGCCGGGCTGACAGTCACGCTGGTCGCAGCGATCGCGCAGGGCGTCAACGAGCACGAGATCGGGCCGATCATCACCCACGGCCTCACCCATCCCGCCGTACGCTCGATCGCCTTCCAGCCGGTCACGCACTCGGGCCGGCACACGACCTTCGACCCGATGACCCGCTTGACGAACTCCGACGTACTGCACCTGATCGCCGACCAGCTCCCGCAGTGGTTCCAGGTCGACGACTTCTTCCCCGTGCCGTGCTGCTTCCCGACCTGCCGCTCCATCACCTACCTGATCACCGACGGCGTGCCCGGCGAACCCGATTTCGGTCTGGTCCCGATCCCCCGGCTGCTCAACGTCGAGGACTACCTGGACTACGTCTCCAATCGGGTCCTGCCCGAGGACGGTGTCCGCGAGGCATTGGAGAAGCTGTGGAGCGCGTCGGCGTTCATCGGCACCGAGACCTCCGACGAGCGGCTGCGCCATGTGGCCAAAGCACTCGACTGCGCCGACGCCTGCGGGATCAACCTGCCCGAAGCGGTCAAGGAGATCAGCGACAAGGCCTTCATGATCGTGGTCCAGGACTTCCAGGACCCCTACACCCTCAACGTCCGCCAGTTGATGAAGTGCTGCGTCGAGGAGATCACCCCAGATGGCCGGCTGATCCCGTTCTGCGCGTACAACTCCGTCGGCTACCGCGAACAGGTCCGCGCGGAGATGTCCGGAGTACCGGTCGCCGACGTCGTGCCCAACGCCGTACAACTCCAGCCACTGGTCGCCGACTCGCCGTACGGCTCCAAGATCGCCAACAATCCGCGGAGGGCGACATGACGAATCCCGACGAGATCAAGTCCTGCTGTGCGACCGCGTACTCATCCGATCTGGTCACCTTGCTCCTCGGCGAGTCCTATCACCCCGGCGGGCTCCCCCTGACGCGCAGGCTCGCGACCGCGCTCGAGCTGAAGGCCGGACAATCGGTGCTCGACGTGGCGTCCGGCCGGGGCAGGTCGGCGCTGACGCTGGCCCACGAGTACGACGCGACCGTCACCGGCGTCGACCTGTCGCCCGCGAACGTTGCCCTCAGCAACGGCGCCGCGCAGGCCGGCGGACTGTCTGATCGAGCCCGGTTCAAGCTGGGCGACGCCGAGATGCTGCCCTGCCCGGACAGCGCGTTCGATGTCGTGGTCTGCGAGTGCGCACTGTGCACCTTCCCGGACAAGCCCGCAGCTGCGCGCGAGTTCGCCCGCGTGCTGAGGCCCGGCGGCCGCGTCGGCATCACCGATGTCACCGCCGTCCGGGACCGGCTACCACCCGAACTCACCACGCTGAGCGCCTGGATCGCCTGCGTCGCCGACGCCCGGCCCGCCGCCGAGTACGCCGACATCCTCGCCGACGCCGGACTACGAGTGATCCAGATCGAGCACCACGACGCCGCCATCGGCCGGATGATCGACCAGATCGAAGCCCGCCTGCAGTTCCTGCGCCTCACCGCCCGCGCCAAACTGGAGGCGTACGGCGTCGACGCCTCGGCCGCCGCTCCGGTGTTGGAGGCCGCGAGAACCGCGGTCGCCGACGGCGCGCTGGGCTATGCCCTTCTCGTGGCCGAGAAACTGGATCATGAACCGCGTGAATGACGACTACGACCTGGTGGTGATCGGCGCGGGCGCCGCCGGTCTCGGGACAGCCCGCGCCGCAGTCGCGATGGGCGCGAGGACGCTGCTGGTCTCCGACAGCGAGCCGGGCGGGGACTGCACCTTCACCGGCTGCGTACCGTCGAAGACCCTCATCGAGGCCGCGCGGACCGGCGTTCCGTATCCGGTGGCCGCGCAGCGGATCCGTGACACCGTCGCAGCGGTCGCGGCGACCGAGGACGCCGACGTACTGCGGGCCGAAGGGATCGACGTGATCATCGAGCGGGCCAGGTTCCGGTCCCGCGACCGCATCGACATCGGGGGCCGGACCTTCACGGCTCGCCGGGTGGTGATCGCGACCGGCTCGGCACCGGCTGTGCCGGGAGTTCCCGGGCTGCACGAAAACGGTTTCCTGACCAACGAGGCGATCTTCGACCTCCCCGACCTGCCGCCGGCACTGGCGATCATCGGCGGCGGCGCGACCGGCTGCGAGCTCGCTCAGGCCTTCACCCGGCTCGGCAGCCGAGTGACGCTGATCGAGCAGGCCGATCGACTGCTCCCCGGCCAGGATCCGCAGGCCTCTGCGGTCATCGCCGAGGTCCTCAGCCGCGAAGGAACCGACATCCGCGTCAAGGCCTGCCCGAAAGCCGTCGAACCCGGTCCACGGACCGTCATACCCAGCGCACGCCTCGAACTCGAGGACGGTACGACGGTGAACGCCACCCACGTCCTGGTCGCGGTCGGCCGCCGACCCCCGGGAACCGACCTCGCGCTGAGCGCCGCGGGCATCGAGACCGACGATCGCGGCTACGTCAAGACCAACAGCCGCCTGGCCACTACCGCGCGCGGCGTATACGCGGCCGGTGATGTCACAGGGCGGGCACCGCTGACGCATGCGGCGTACCAGATGGGCCGGATCGCAGCGGGCAATGCGCTCGGCCGCTGGCCGACGACGTACCGCGAGGACGTCATGCCTGAAGTAGTCTTCACCGAGCCCGAGGTCGCACAGGTCGGCATCCTGGCCACTCAGGCACCCGTCGGCGCGCGGATCGCCGAACTGCCGATGATCGGCCTGGACCGCGCGCTGACTGCCCGGGCCACCGACGGGTTCGTGAAGCTCGTCGCCGGGCGACGGCGGCTGCTCGGCAACCTCGGCGGCGGCCGGCTACTCGGCGCCACCATCGTCGCGGAACGTGCAGGCGAACTCATCCATGAGCCCACACTCGCGATGGCGACCGGCATGTTCACCGGACGCCTGGCCGCCACCACCCACGCCTACCCAACCTGGTCGACGGCCGTCCAGCAGACCGCCGCCCAGTTCTTCATAACCATCGACGGCCGAAGGGCGCGAACTGTAACCGCGGTCACCGAACGAGCGGGGCCGACGGGCGTACCTTCGCGCTGGGAAAACTGAAGGAGGGACTTTCATGGCTACAACAGGCGCGACAGCTTCCATGCGTGCACTACCCATGAACCTCGTCACCGCGATCGTCGCGGGTGTGGTGGCCGGGCTCCCGCTGGGCATCATCATGCAGGTCCGTGACGCCGATCCCGCGATGATGCCGGGCGTCAAGGTCATGGGCCTCGTCGGCGACCTGATCTCGAGTCCGTCTGCCGGCCTCGGCTGGCTCATCCACCTGTTCAACTCGGCGCTGTTCGCGGTGGTCTTCGTCGTTCTGCTCTCCCGCTGGCTGACGAACCGCGGTCCGGCCATGGTGCTCGGACTCCTGTACGGCGCCGTGTGGTGGGTCGTCGGCGCTCTCTGGATCATGCCGGCGTGGCTGGGCATGGACGACATGGTCTTCAAGGTCGGCGCGAACCAGTGGTGGAGCCTCGCCGGCCACCTGATCTACGGACTCCTGCTCGTCGCCGGCTACATGATGGGCCGGCCAATGCTCTCCAAATCGCACTGACGGTACGCCGTGACCAGCGGTGACGAGCCGCTCGATCGGGTCGAGGGCTTCGACGCCCTCGACCCGCGCTCAGGGGCCTGCTTCTTGTTCGGGCGGGTCAGCGCGACGGGGGCGCTGGCCCGGAACGAACCCGAGCAGGAGGGCTGCCTGCAACGACACTGGGCCGGGGATCAGCCAACCCATGCCTGGGCCATGAACGCATCGTCCAATGGGGTGTGAGCCAGGTGGTTGACGTAGTTCGAGAGAGTCTTCATCGCCACGCCCACCATGACGTCAAGGACCTGCCGCTGTGCGAACCCTGAAGAGAGGAACTGCTGTACCTCTTCGTCGGGAACGTTGCCCTGCTCAACGACAACGGTCTGCGTGAACCTTCGGATGGCTTCCAGTTGTGGATCGGCCAACGGCACACCCTCCCGCAGCGCAGCGACCACTTCAGCGTCCAGCCCGGACCGCAGGGCGTTGGTGGAGTGCACCGCCATGCAGTACCGGCAGGCATTGAGCCGGCTGACCGTGAGCCAAACGATGTCCTGGCCGCCCGTGGGGAGTGACGAGTTGCGGAACTGCTTCGAGAGCGCCAGGTACGCGTTGAGCGCCTCAGGCGACTCGGCCATCACGCCGTACAGATTCGGGACGAAGCCGAGGCGCTTGCGGATCTCTGTCAGCGCCGGACCGACCTCGGCCGGGGCGCTGCGCTCGTCGTGAATGGTGAACTCCATCGATCTCCCCTTCTCGTCGCGGGTTCGGCGTCGGTCCGCGCCGGCAACTTGGATCATTCGTTCCAAGTTAGCGCGCCGGCCACGACGCCTGACGCCGGTGGCCCGGCCGGACCACACCTCCTCCGGCCGGACCACCCGGCCACAAGGAACGGTCCGGGGCCAGGTGGAGTCGCCGGGCTTCACCCCACGCAGCTGCTCGGCGCTGATCGCCGGCCAGCTGGTCACGCCAACCTCGACAGGGCGTCTTCGATGCCGCGATGGAACGTCGGGTACGCGTACATCATCTGCCGGAGCCGGTCGACCGGAACCTCCGCATGCACGGCCACGGCCAGCGCAGAGAGCACCTCACCGCCAGACGGTCCGACCGAGGTCGCGCCGACGAGGACACCACGCTCCGCGTCCTGGACGAGCTTGATCACGCCCTCGTTGCCGGTCTGGTGGATCCAGCCGCGGGCGGAGCTGGGCACGGCCGTGGTGGCCGTGCGTACGTCGATGCCTCGCTCACGGGCCTGTACTTCGGTCAGCCCGACCGCACCGACCTCGGGATCGGTGAAGGTCACCCGCGGTACGGCGTGGTACTCGGCACCCGGACCGTCCTCACCGAGGATGTGGCGCGCGGCGATCGCTGCCTGGTACATCGACACATGAGTGAACGCACCCTTCCCCGTCACGTCACCGATCGCGTAGACGTGGTCCACGATCCGCAGGTACTCATCGGTGGCCACGAATCCGCGGTTCGTGTCCAGCCCGATCGACGCCAGGCCCAGGCCGGCGAGGTCCGTCGTACGACCAGTTGCCACCAGCAACCGTTCCGCCGTCAGCTCACCACGCACGGTCTTCACGGTGAAGGCGGTACCGTCGTGGACCACCGCCTCCGCCTGGACTCCTGTGTACACCATGAGTCCTTCGGCGATGAGAACCTCGGCCACTACCTGGCTGGCCTCCGGCTCCTCCAGCGGCAGGATCCGGTCAGCCACCTCGACCACGCTCACACGGGTGCCGAACCTGGCGAAGACCTGTGCGAGCTCAAGCCCGATCGCCCCGCCACCGAGCACGATCAGCGACTCCGGCACGGTCTCCACCGCGATCGCCTCGCGATTCGTCCAGTACGGCGTACCGACCAGCCCGGAAATCGGCGGGATCGCCGGATCCGTACCAGTGTTGAGCACGATCGCACGGGTCGCGATGAACTCCTCGTCGCCGATCCGGACCGTGCCGGGACCCGTGATCCGGCCGGAGCCGCGGACGAACCGGCCACCCTTTGCGGTGAAGCGATCGACCGCTGCCTGGTCGTCCCAGTTATCGGTGGCCTCCGCCCGGATCCGCGCCGCAACAGGCGCGAAGTCCGGCGCGACCTGGCTGCCCCCGGACAGTTCGGGCACACGCCGGGCCTCGGCGAGGCTGTTGGCCGCCCGGATCATCATCTTGCTCGGGACGCAGCCGTAGTACGGGCATTCGCCGCCGACCAGCCGGGCATCCGCGCCGACGACGCGCAGGCCCGCCTCCGCGAGCCGCCCGGCCAGCGCCTCACCCCCTGGGCCCATCCCGATCACAACCACATCAACGGTGCTGGACATCGTGGCGCCTTCCCTTTCGGCTGCAACAACTGCCGCAACTGGTCGTCGGTCTACCCCGTACCACTGTCCCGTCAGTGGTACGGCGCGAACTGTAAGCGCGATCACCGATCCACCCGGCGAGCCGACGTACCGTCGCTCTGGAGGCGGCGAAGGAGGTCTCATGAACACGGTAGCGGTGCGTCGTGGATGATGCAGAGGCGCGGTACTGTCTGGTTGAGGGACTGGATGCCCTCGACCAGCAGCCCGGCACCCTGGCTCCCTGGGCGCCCGGACAACGCGAGGAGTGGGCCGACGTGGAACGAGCCACCGGCGACGACATCTGGTGCATGGCCGAAGTCGACATCTTCGCCGATCTGTCCGCTGCGGAGATGGAAACCATCGCCGCCGCGGCACCGATGAAGACGTACTCCGCCGGCGACCTGCTGTACTCACCGCACCAGCCGGTCGAGACCCTGTTCATCCTGAAGAAGGGCCGGGTGCGGATCTTCCGGATCTCCCCCGACGGCCGCGCGCTCACGACCGCGCTGATCACGCCCGGCACGATCTTCGGCGACATGTTGCTGCTCGGGCAGCAGATGCACGACAACTTCGCCGAGGCGCTCGACGACGTCGTCGTGTGCGTGATGGCGCGTGCCGACGTACACCGCTTCCTGCTGTCCGATCCGCGCATCTCGATCCGGATCTCGGAGATCCTCGGCCGTCGGGTCGCCGAGCTCGAACGGCGCCTGTCCGACACCGTCTTCAAGAGCGTGCCGCAACGCATCGCCGGCACCCTGTGTCTACTCGCCGGCGAGCAGCAGAAACGCCCCCTCGGCCGCGGTGTTCAGCTGGCGCTGACCCACGAACAGATCGCCGCGCTCACCGGCACCTCCCGCGAGACCGCCACCAAGGTGCTCGGCGAGTACGCCGACCGCGGCCTGCTCAAACTCAGCCGCGGCAAGGTCACGATCCTCGACCCCGACACCATCACTGCCGAAGCCGGCCAATGACACACACGGCAGACCTCGCGATCATCGGGTCGGGTGGTGCGGCGTTCGCCGCGGCGATCCGCGCGTCGGCGCTGGGTCAGTCGGTGGTGATGATCGAGCGCGGCACCTTGGGCGGAACGTGAACACCGGATGCATACCGTCAAAGGCCCTGATCGCCGCCCTACGCATCCGCAAGTACCTAGGGCTGGACCACGATTCAGGGAGACGCGCGGTTCGACGGTACGCCGGTCCGGCCCTTTCCTGCTGTGCCTCCTGATCGGCCGACGCTGGTGATGGCCTGGAAGAGTAGCGTCGGCCGGGCTCCGATGGAGTTGGCGAAGATGGCGGTCACCGACAGCACCATGGCGATCATCGCCCACACCGGAGAGAGCAGGCCGGTGGCGGCCGCCGGGATGCCGAGACCGTTGAAGGTGAACGCGAGCGCGACGTTCTGCTTGATCTTGCGATAGCTGGTGCGGCTGATGCTGTGGGCGTCGAGCAACAGGTGCAGATCGTCGCGCACCAGGATGACGTCGGCGGACTCCATTGCGATGTCGGCGCCGGTGCCCATCGCGATCCCGACGTCGGCCTGCATCAATGCCGGCGCATCGTTGATCCCGTCGCCGACCATGGCCACTCTCCGGCCGTCGCGCTGCAGCTCGCGGACGATGGCAGCCTTGTCACCGGGGCGCACCTCGGCGTACACCGTCTCGATGCCGACCTGCGCGGCGACGAAGTCGGCGGCACGCTGGTTGTCACCCGTGAGCAATACCGGACTGATGCCGGCGTCACGAAGCGCGGCGACGACCTCGGTGGCCTCCGGCCGGAGGGTGTCGCCGAGCGCGATCACCCCGGCAGCCTGGTCGTCGACGGCAATCGCGATTGCGGTGTGCCCGCTCGACGTCCACCGGTCGATCACTTCCTGCAAAGGACCGACGTCGATGCCGTACTCCGTCAGCAACGCGGGCCGCCCTACCAGCACCGAGCGACCAGCCACATCGGCGGTCACGCCCAGACCGGTGAGTGATCTGAATTCACCGGCCTGCGGCCACGCAAGACCGCGATCCGTGGCTTCGGCGACCACTGCTCGGGCGAGCGGATGTTCAGACGGGTGTTCGGTGGCCGCAGCGAGGGTCAGCAGTTCGTCCTCGCCGATGCCCTGGGCAACGATGCCGCGAACCATTGGTCGGCCGATGGTGAGCGTGCCAGTCTTGTCCAGGACCATCGTGCGGACCTGGCGCAGGGTCTGGAACGCCTCGCCGGTGCGCATCACGATCCCCTCCTCGGCGGCCTCGCCGGCGCCGCGCACGATGGCCAGCGGCGCGGCGATGCCGACCGCGCACGGGTAGCCCATCACCAGCACCGACAGCCCGGCGAAGATTGCGCGGCGGGCGTCAAGGTCGCCCGCAGCCGCCGTACCGGCCAGCCAAGCGGCGAGGGCCAGCAACGATGCGAGCAGGACGAACGGCGTGTAGACCCGCAGTACGCGGTCGACCAGGTGGAGGATGCCGGGTTTGAGCGCGCGGGCATCCTCGACGTGCCGGACGATCTGCGCCAGAAAGGTCTCCTCCCCCACGCGCGTGACCTGCACCAGCAGCGTGCCGGTGCCGTTGACCGAGCCGCCGACCACGTCGTCGCTCGGCCCGCACTCGACAGGCACTGGTTCGCCGGTGACCATCGACAGGTCCAGCACGGAGTGCCCATCACGGACCGTGCCGTCGACCGGAACCCGCTCGCCAGGGCGAACGCGCACCACCTCCCCGACCGTCACCTGATCCAGGTCGATCTCCTCCTCGGCGCCGTCGCGCACGACCCGGGCCGTGGGCGGGCGGAGATCGAGGAGCTTCTTGACCGCCTGGCTAGATCGGGTCTTGACCAACAGCGACAGCCACTCCGAGAAAGTGTGGTACGTCGTGATCAGTACGGTGACGGCGAAGAACGCCGCCGTCGGATAGTTCGGCAGGATCCCGGTCAGCCCGATGATCCCTCCGGCCACGCCCGCCAGGGCACCTGCTTCCAGCAGCACATGCTGGTTGAGGATTCCACGCCGTACGGACTGATAGGCCATCCGGACGAAGTGCGGCGTGACCACGGTCATCATCCCCACCGCCAGCACGGCGTTGAACCACCCGGCAGCCGCGGCACTCACCGCACCGGTGAACCGCAGCGCAAGGGCGGCCGCGCCGGGGGCGACGATCGCGAACGTACCCAGCATCGCGCGCAGGCCACCGGCAGGCTTCAGGATCACGGCCGCCACCGGCACCATGAGCGCCACCGCCGATGCCGACACCATCGCACCGACCAGTCCCGCGCCCGCAATCAAGGCAATGGCCGTGAGGCTCGCGGCGACGGCAGCGAGCAGCCGCACGCCCTCGCGCACCAGCTGAGTCTCTTCCTCCTCGAACGGCCGCAGCTTGCGCGGGTCGTACAACTCGTAGCCGATGTCCCGCAGAGTCGTGAGGATTTGCTGACCACTGATCTGCTCAGGGTCGTAGTCGACCAGCGCCTGCTCATGCGTCAAGCTGACGGCGACCTTCGCCACCCCGGGTTGCCGCCCGAGAGCCTTCTCGATGGTGCCGGTGCACAGCGAGCAGTGCAGCCCCGCGATCCGTGCTCTGATCCTGCAGTGCCCCGGGACGCTGCTCGGCTCAGCCGCCCAGGTAGGCATGCTCATCACCGGGTCTCCACACCCGTGACCGTGAAGCCGGCCTCGACAACTCGCGCAGCCACCGCCTCCCGGTCAGTCCCCGGCATCAGGTGGACCTCCAGCACACCCGTACCGTGATCCGCGACGGCATAGCGAACGCCTTCCACCCGGCGAACGGCGTACGCCAGCCGCTGTTCACACGCGGCACAGTCCATCCCTAGAACCCGAAGTACCAGCTGCTCGTTCATGACAACTCCCTCGTTGTCTGTGACGCTAGAACCAGGCCCCTGGGGCCAGGTCAAGAAGGGAGTTCTCTCGTGACGCACACAGTCAGTGAAGCCATCCGAGAGACTGGGGTGACTCGCAAGGCCATTCGGATCTACGAGGCCAAGGGGCTGCTATCGCCCACCGAGCGCACTGCGGCCGGGTACCGGTTGTTCACGGATGACGACATCGCCGTACTGCGGTTCATCCGCCAAGCGAAGGCTCTGGGCCTCACTCTGGCCGAGATCGGCGACATCCTGGAACTCCAGCGCGGCGGCGCCCAACCCTGCGGCCGGGTCGCCCAGTTGCTCGACGCTCACCTCGCCCACATCGACCGCACCCTGGCCGACTTGCGCCAGCTACGGCGAGCGCTGCTGGCGGCACGCCGTACCGCCGATCAAGCCCGGCGCGCCGGTGGGGAGGCCGTCGTCTGTCAGATCATCGAGGCATCTTGACCTGTAGCCGGGCCCAGGGTTCATGGTGGTGAGATGTGGACGAGCGAGCTGGCAAGGAAAGCCGGGGTGAACCCTGAGACCCTGCGCTACTACGAGCGCCGCGGGATCCTGCCGGCGCCGGAGCGGACGCCGTCGGGCTACCGCAACTACCCGGACTGGGCCGTGCACCTGGTGCGGTTCGTCAAGCGTTCGCAGGAGCTCGGATACTCACTCACCGACATCGAACACCTGCTCCGCCTCGGAGACAGCGGCGCCGCGAGCTGCGCCGAGGCACGCGCGATCACCGCCGCCCGGTTGGCCGACCTGGACCGCAAAATCGCCGACCTGCGCCGAATGCGGGACTCCTTGGCACATTCAGCTACGACCTGCCAAGGACCAGGCCCCGGCCGGCTCTGCCGCCTGATGGTCCAGACAATCGAGAGCATCGACCACAATCCCATCACCACAAACCACGAGGTCTGCAGCTGTCCGTCACCGTAACTGCGGCTTCCCAGCTTCCCAGGTGTCGATCGGGCTGAACGGGAGGCAGAAGAGGTAGTCGTCGCGTCGTAGGAGCAGGTTCGGTACGGCGAGCAGTTCGCAACCGGCGCGCCCGAGAATCGCCTGCAGCACCAAGGGACCGGCGACGGCGAGGATGACCGCGATGGGGTAGAACTGCGCGGCGACGATGGTCAGCAGCGTTGCCAGGCAGGCGGCGCCGTGACCCAGGTGAAGCCGGGGCGCATTCCGGCCCCGTGAGCGGACGGCCAGAGTCAGCGCCGCCGGCACCACCACGAGGCCGAACAGCAGGCCCATGACGTCGGAGCTCGCCCCGGCGAGATCCAGCAACGGACGTTCGTGCGGCACGACGAGCGCCAGAGCGATCCCGCCCGCACCGGCGAGCGCTCGTGCCGCGGTACCCCAAGGCCCGATCGCTCTTCCCCGCCATCGCGCCACGCCCTGCTCAGCGGCTGGTGAACAACGTTGGTCGATACGCATCGTCCGCTCCCTCCGAGGTCACTGCCCACGATCGACCCTGTACTACGGTCCGGGGTCAAGCTCGGCTACCGACGTACTCCGGTGACAGTCGCGCACATATCCGACGGAGGGTCGGGGCTGGTGAATTCGTCCCGAGGCAGGCCGCTCAGCCGCGGTAGCGAAGGGTGAACGTGCGTCCGCCGTCGGTGGATGCGTAGATGCCTGACTCGGTGGCGGCGTAGATCTTGTCCTTGCTCTCGGCAACCAGGGCCTCGGGCCGGCCGTCGAGCGAGCCCTGTTGCTGCCAGCTGCCGCCCGCGTCGTGACTGGCCATCACAGCGCCGGTGATGGTCACGCCGTACAGCACATCCGGAGCCTGCCAGGCGAGTACGACGACGGGTGGCGCGTCCTTGACGGGTGCGAACGACCGCCCGCCGTCGGTACTGCGGGCCAGCCCGTACTCTTGTGTCGTCGCAAGGATCGTGTCCGGGCCGGCCGGGCTGACCGCGAAGTCGATCATCGGAGTGATACTGCGGGTCTGCCAGGTCCGGCGATCCGTGGTCACCATGAATCGGGCGGTGCCGGAGTCGAACCCGTAGACCTGGCCGTGCGCGGCTTTCAGCGCGTGGAAGTCGGCCTCTCCCTCCAGTGAGAGCGCGCGCCAGGTCTGACCCGCGTCGGTGCTCTCGATCAGGCCCAGCCGGCCTGGCTTGTTCTCTCGCTCGTCCGGGTGCCCGCTGCCGAGGAAGTGCCGTGGGCCGACGACGGTGAAGCCCATCGTGTCCTGATAGCGATCGGCGATCCGCGTCGCCGGTCCCGAGGCGGGAATACGGAACACGCCGAAGTGGGTCGCGGCGTACAGCGTCGAGTCGGCCGGGTCGATCCCGAGACCGTGAACATGAGCCACGCCGGGATCACCGCCGTCGGCCCCGGCCTGACCGCCACCGTTGCCGATCACGCGCGGCAGAACGATGGACAGTATCACGGCGAAGACCAGCACGGAGCTGATGGTCAGCCATCCACGCGTACCCAGCCCAGGCCCGGTCGGCGGTGTCACGGCGACCTTGGCCGGCGATTTCCGGGTCTTGCGCGCCGGTGGGGTGCTGCGTGCCATCAAGCTGACCTCCTCGACCTCGGACAGGACCTGCCGCCACCGTGGCGACATACGAAGGACGATAGTAGATGGCCCGCAGTTCCCGCGATCAGGTCAGTTCCAGCTCTCCATCAGCAGGGCAGCGTGCGACTGCTGGCGAATCTCCAGAGCCACCAGCAGTACGACGGCGGTGATCCACAGCGTACGGCGGACAGACCTCGAGGGCTCGACCGTCAGCCATCGGCCGGTGATCCACCCGACTGCCGCACGCACCGCGAGAGCGGGGATGGTGATGGCAAGTGGAAACACGACGGGGTTGTAGCGGGCAGCGCCGGCGAGGTCACCCGAGGTGAGCAGGTACATCGCTCGGGTGCCTCCGCAGAGCGGATCCATGATGCCGAGGTAGTGCAGTGGCCCGTGCAGGTCGATCGACGGAACCCCCACGACCCGCAGCGCGAGACCGGCAGCCAGCGCGCCGACGGCAAGCCTGGTGTACGTCGGGACCCGGTCGGATCCGGACATCATCACTACCTCAACCTCCAAGGATCTCGAACCATCTGGTACGTCTACTATCTACGGTAGTTTTCAACGAATGGTCCCGACCGTGACGAGCGACACCAGCCGCCCGGCACCGCCGGCCAGGACGCTCACCGTCGACGGCCCCGAGTTCCTCGACAGCGAACCGTGCGACGATCCACCCGACCCGACGACGATCTCGCGGCGAGGCGCGGATGGGCACACCGTAGCCACGTTCGGCCTCCCGGCCGAAGGAATCTACGGTGAACTCGAACTCGATTCGTCGTACCGGATCCTCCGCGAGACCCTCACGGCGCCGAAACACCTCACCCACCGCACCGTTCACCTACCCGAGCTGACCCGGGACCCTGTGCCGGGGTCCGGTCAAGCCCGAGTGTCGAGGCCGCGGAGCATGAGGTCGAGGCCCAGGGCGAACTGGGTGTCCGGGTCGGACTGGCCGCAGAAGACCTGGGCGACGGCCACGAGGTCGGGGGGCGTGCCGGGCCGGAGCAGGTCGTTCACGTTCGGGGCACATCCGGGGCGTCCGAAGTCCCAGGTGACCTCAGCCAGTGCCGAGCCGAGGGCGTACGACGTGACGGTACGCAGGACGTCGTACGCCCGGGACTCCGGGAACCCGGCCTTCGTGAGCACGGCGATATGGGTCTGCACCAGCCTCAGGGCCGCCTCGGGCATCACGCTCTGACTCAGCACCAATGCCGCCGCGTTCGGATGGCGGCGCACCATGTCGCGGATGGCATAGGCGAAAGAGCGCACGCCCTCGCGCCAGTCGGAGTGCGCCGGGGCGGCCTCCTCCACCTCGGTCCAGAGCTTTTCGACGACTCCGTCGAGAAGGTCCAGCTTGCTGCCGACGTGGTTGTACAGCGACATGCCCTTCACATGCAGGGTGGCGCCGAGCTTGTGCATGCTCAGCGCGCCCAGCCCGTTCTCGTCGATGAAGCGCAGCGCAGCGTCGATGACCAAGCGCCTGCTCAACGGGGCGCGGGCTTTCGGAACCGATCGCGTCACCACTCTTGAAAGCTTATGCCATAAGTCGTAGCTTGCCCAGAAAGAGGTACTTATGGCGTAAGTAAGGGATTGGTGTCATGGCAAGCACATCCGACGCCGACGGTCCGGCGATCGACCTCGCCGGCCTGACAAAGACCTACGGCCGCGGCGCGAATTCGCGTCCCGCGGTCCGACCCACGACGCTGTCGGTGCCGTGGGGTGAGGTGATCGGACTACTCGGCCCGAACGGCGCCGGCAAGACCACGATCATCAAGATGATCTGCGGCCTCGTAACCCCGACCGCCGGGACCATCCGGCTCGGGGGCTTCGACGTCGCGAAACAGCGCAGCGACGCGGTCCGGTTGATCGGAGCCGTCCTGGAGGGCTCGCGCAACGTGTACTGGCCGCTGTCGGCGTGGGAGAACCTGCTGTACTTCGGCCGGCTCAAGGGACTGCGCTCTGCCGAGATCCGGGCGCGGGCCGAGCAGTTGCTCCGCGACCTCGACCTGTGGCAGCGCCGGCACGAACCGGTCGGCTCGTATTCGCGCGGGATGCAGCAGAAGGTCGCTGTCTCCGCCGCGCTGATCACCGACCCGCCGATCCTGCTGCTCGACGAGCCCACGATCGGACTCGACGTCGAATCGGCCCGCACGTTCAAGAACTGGATCGCACACCTGGCGCAGGACGAGCACAAGACGATCGTGCTCACCACGCATCAACTCCCCGTGGCCCAGGAACTGGCGAACCGGATCGCAGTGATCCGTAACGGCGAGATCATCGCCGACCTGCCCACCGCGGAACTCCTCGCCCGCCACGCAGAAGACCGCTATGAGCTGGAGCTACGCCTGCCAGGCGACAAGCCGGACAGCCTGCATGACGTTCTCGACCGGATCCGCACCTCCAACGCCACCCTGCTGTCCGTGGAGAAGGCCCAACCCACGCTTGAGGAAGTCTTCCTGCAACTGCTGCACGACGACGCCGAAACCCACTCGGAAAAGAGGGCGTCGTGACCACCGCGGTCCTTTCAGCACAGCCAGAACTGGCGCTACAGGTCAGGCTGCTCGGCAACGAGACCGCCAAAGGGCTGCGACTGGCCTGGCACCGCAAAGGCATGGTGGCGGTCGGCGTCATCCTCGGCGCGCTGAACTACTTGGGGATCAGCCTGTTCATCGGTGGCGGCCATGTCGTCGAGGAACTGATGGCACTCACCTTGCCCGGCCTGCTCGCCGTCGTCGTCGCGCAGGCGGTGGCGATCGATGGAAGCGGTGGCATCGCCGAGGAGATCAACGGCGGCACCCTCGAGCAGACCCAGCTCAGCCCCGCGTCGCCGTACCTCCAGGTCCTCGGGCGGCTCGCTGCGCTCGGCGTCGTGGGCTTGGTCACCGCGACCCCGCTCGCGATCGCGTTCACTGTCGTGTTCGATCTCGGGTACGGCTGGCACATCACGGCTCTGGTACCGGCAGCTCTGACTGTGCTGGACGCACTCGGGTACGGACTGTTGATCATCGCCTTCACGATCCGGGTGGCGAGCATCGGCGCGATCACGCACGTGTTCAACATGGTGATCATGCTCTTCGGCGGGATGCTGGTGCCGGTCACAACTTTTCCCGATGGCGTCGAGATCTTCACCCACTTCGTGCCCACTGCGCTCGGCGTACAGGCACTCAACACCACCATGACGACCGGCGGACTCGCCGCGAGCTGGTCGGACGGAACGCTGCCGTGGTTACTGGTCCACACCACGGTGCTCTTCGCGGGCGGTCTCGCCGGCTACGCCGCCACGCTGCGCCGGGCGAAACGGGAAGGGGCTCTGAGCCCATGATGCTGTTCGGCGTTGCCATGCTCAACGAGGTGCGCAAGGGGCTGCGGTTCGCCTGGTCCGAGCGTCTGCAGATCCTCATCGAGCTGCCGATGTTCGCGGCCTTCGTCCTGCTTCTCGGCCCCCTGCTCGGCCAAGGCGGCCAGATCGCGGCGGGCAGGATCGCCTGGCGCCTCGACAGCGAGACGACCTCGGTCATGGTCGTCTGGTTCGTCCCGTTCGTCTTCTTCTACATGCAGGTCGTGAAGATGTTCTGGCGGCTGCTCGGGGAGATCCAGGCCGGCACCATCGAACAGGTCTTCCTCTCTCCGTTGCCGAGCTGGCTGGTCGTCGCCGCCGGGCGAGTGGCCGCCGCCTTCGTCGAAACGGTGTTCGTCGCGGCCGCGACGTACGGGATCGTGTCCGTCTTCGTTCCGCTACGCATCGGCTGGACCGCCGGCGCACTCCTGCCGCTCGCGATGGGGATGCTCGCCGCGATCGGCGTCTCGCTGATCATCGCGGGTGCGACCCTCGTCTGGAAGCGGATCCAGCTGGTCAACGACGCCGCCATGGTCGTCGTCATGCTCTTCAGCGCCAGCGCGCTACCCCTGATCGACGTACCGACCTGGTGGGCACGCATCAGTCACTTCCTCCCCCTGACCGACGCGGTGGGCGGCCTCTACAAGACCCTCCTCGCCCACGAGCCCATCACCACCTGGGGCACGGGCGGCCTGGTCCCCCTGACCGCCACGTCCGTCGCCTACTTCACCGCCGGCATCGCCGTCTTCGCCCTCGGCCAACGCGCCGCCAAACGCCGCGGCACCCTCGGCATCTACTGACTGAGGGGGCTTGGCCGTAACCAAGCCCCCTCGCCTGACTACTCGCCGACCAGCTGGTCGTAGTGCGTGGTGAGCGACACGTGGTCAACGCCGTTGAACACGGCAGGGATCTTGCCGTAGGACACGATCGCGGTCGCCGTACCGTTCGCCTTGCTCATCGCGTACAGGTAGCCGGCCTGGGTGTTGTGGTCCACACCAACGACCAGCGAGCCGCCGCGGCTGCCGCACCCCTGGACGACCAGGGACTCGTACGCCGACCAGCCCGACGACCGGATGAGCTTCATCACCGGCTTGGCGCCGGCCGCGATCGGGATGTGAGCGGTCCAGAGCGCACCGGCGTTCGTCGTCATCAGCAGGGTGTCGTAGGTCGCGGTCTCGCTGATCACCGTCATCGCCTTGAAGCCACGGAAGCCGGTCAGCGGTCCCAGCGAGCGGAAGTCGCCTCCGACGCCCCGAGAGCCGGATCGTAGTGATCTAGCCCGATTCCGCACAACTGTCAGTTGCTGCAACGAGCGCGGCGGGTCGTGGGTAGGTTTGTGGGTATGACGCAGTACTCGAACCGTGACGCGGTTCGGCTCGGGCGCTCGGCGCCGCTGGACACCCTGCGCACGATCCTGGTCGTCTGGATCATCGGCGGGCACGCAGTGCTGGGCTACTCGAACGTCGGCGGGTGGGCGTACGACGAAGTCAGTGAAGTGAGGCTCCGCCCCACGGTCGAGCTGGTGCTCGCCTCGATCCTGGGCCCGACCGCACTGTTTCTGATGGGCACGTTCTTCCTCATCGCCGGGCTGTTCACACCACCCGCACTGCAACGCAAGGGTGCTCGGCGGTTCGTCAAGGAGCGATGCCTACGGCTCGGCGTACCCTTCCTAGCCAGCGTCGTGGTGATCTGGCCGCTGTGCATGTGGGTGGCCTACCGATCCGCCGGCCGAACCGTCTCGTACCGCTTCCTGCTCACTGGCCGCGAGCGACTGGTCGACTCAGGTGGACTCTGGTTCGCGGAAGTACTGCTCCTGTTCTCGATCGGGTACGTCGCTCTCGCGGCGCTCCCCTGGCCGCAACGCCACTCCGGATCGAGCCCTTTCACGGTGACTGGGATGGTCTGCGCGGCTGCTCTGGTGACCGCGGCCACTTTCCTTGTGCGGCTGGGATTCTCAGCTCGTGGCGCTGAATACCTCGACCTGCATGTGTGGCAGTGGCCGCAGCTGGTCGGGCTGTTCGCACTCGGCATCCTCGGCGCGCGCCACGGCCTCAGCCAGCAAGTACCCCGGCGGCTGTCCCGTGCCAGCGGCTGGATCGTCGTGGGCTGCGCCGTCGCCGCTCCCGTCTACGCGGCGGTGACTAACCTGAACAACCTGGCCGCCGACAGCGAGCCATACCTGGGCGGCTGGAGCGGTGACGCGCTGCTGCTCGCGGCCTATGAAGGGCTGCTCGTTGTCTTCGGCTCGCTGTGGCTGCTGGGTTTCGCCCAGCGACGACTGGTGGCGGATCATCCTGTCTGGCATCGGCTGCGCCGTAGCTCGTTCGCCGCGTTCGTGCTGCAAGGGCCGGTGCTGATACTGCTTGCGGTCGCGTTGCGTCCGATCGGCGTACCGGCCGAGGTCAAGGCCGTCGTCGTCCTGCTTGGTGGACTGTTCGGATGCTTCATGCTCGGCTGGCTGCTCGTCACCCGCACCAGGATCGGGAGGATCGTATGAGCAGATCCGCGCGACAGCAGCCCGACCGCGCACGGATCGAGCTCTCCCGCTTCGCTCGCCTTTCGGTCGCGGGTGTGATCGCTGCCGTCGGAGGCGGCGTCGGGTCCCTGCTCGTCGTCAGGCAATGGGTCGATCTTCCGGTGGCCCTGGTGGTCATTGCAGTAGTAGTCGTTGTCGCGATCGTGGTCCTGGCGAGCCCTGAGGCCTTGGTGATCAGCCGTACCGAGGTGCGCGACGAGTCCGGCTGGCGGCGCCGCGGCTGGACGATCCGCCGCGACGACGTGGCACTGGTCCGCTGGGACGACGACCCCGACATCTTCGAGCCACCCCACCTCACCTTCCTCGACCACGACCTCCAGGTACTCCGCACCGTCACCCTCGAATTCGATCCACCCCGCGTACTCGGCGCACTCCGCCACTTCGGCTGGCCTCTCGAAAGGTGACACCGTTCAGTTGGCGGACACGGCCCCGGGTGCCAAGAATCCGAGCTGAGCGCCGGCCGCCCGTCGCTCATCTGGTGGGCAGGCGTCCGAGACGCAGGGTTGGCGACCGAGATATCGGTAGCAAACCCAAACTTTCGGCCGCCCACCCACCAAACGCCAGCCGCAGGCGGGCGGCCGCCGCGCCGCGGCTCGCCGCACCGGTGCTCGCTGAATTCGGGACCGAGGCGGTGCCTACCGACAGGACATATCGCCCCTGCACGGCGATCCAACCGGCCGTCCCACGTACGAACTGCGGCAGCGGACGCACACCTCCTGTCCGCAGGCACCAGTCGACCACGTCCACACTTGACAACACCCACTCCGCCAACTGAACGGCGTCGGCGCTTCCCTCGGGGCTTCGAGGGTGTTGCGCACTGCCGCTCTGAGGACCTGATCGGCCTGTGCACGACACCTGCTCGGAGATGCGGACGAGCTGCCCTGCGACTTGTCGGGGTTGGGCGCTTGTGAGCGGCTGGGCAGCGTGCTGACTGAGCCAGCTAGTGGTGGTGGGACTGAAGTTTGCCTGGGGGCGTGATGGCTGGTGGCCGTTGAGACACCTGTCGCCAAACGTGTTGAGTCACAACCCTGCCGGGGCGCGGTCGATTGGGCTTTCCTTGCTCGCAGAAAGCGCGAGCGATGATCGCCTGCCGTGTTTTGTGGAGGTGGAACCCCACACCCCCGCGGGCTCCGCCCCCGGGACCCCCTTGGCCGCGGTTGCTGTGGGCGGTCAGCTGCGGGCGGTTCCTAGGGTTTCCCGGTTTCGATAAAGGTCTCGGAGTAAGGAGATTTCGGCGCCGTGGTGGACCTGCTCGTTGACCAGCGTTGTGAAGATGCGGCTGACTGGCATGAGCTCGCCCCAGTTGGTTGGTACCTGGTCGTCCAGGGCGTCGTCGGTGGGTAAGTTCGACAGTGCTTCGACTAGGGGGCGTTGGCTTGCTTGGAGCCAGACGATTGCGGTGTCGGCGTCGCCGGGCATCTCGAGGTCGAAGGACGCCGTTGCGGGGCCGAAGGCGTAGTCCCAGTACAGATAGTTGACGGCGCCGATATGCACCGTACGCCAGGCGATGGTGGTGACTGGTGCGGGAGAGGGCTCGGGGATCTCGTAGTCGATGACCCAGCGTCCGGCCCCGTCGGCATGGGCCGCGCGACGCTCCGAGCGGTCATGCACCGTCCAGCAGTGGGCGACCGGCTCCCAGAAGAACTCGTCCTCCTGGATGCCTGCGAGGACTTTGTCCAGGTGGCTGCACGAGTCGTGAAATTGCTCCTGCAGTATCTTCCGGGCCGTGGCCATTGCCGCCCTCCTGCCGTTGACGTCGCAGCCATTCTCATCCTGAGTCTGCACACGTCCGGGAGGGCGATCAAGCCGCACTCCGCGACGCCCTTACACGCCGCCACAGCGACGACCCACGGCCGAACCTCGGCTGAACCTCGCCACAGCGGCGTGGAAGCCGCTCGCCCCCAAGGTCCACGAGGTTTCCGACACCACCTGGATGACCGGCGTCGGGCTGCAGGGCGCCTGGTCCATCCTCACCGACCTCGCCGAAGCCTTCGACGTCCCCGCACCCGCCAAGGCCTGACGCGATCACGCACCAGTCGGGGGGCTCGGCCTCGACGAGCCGCGCCCCCACCAGGGCTGGGTCAGGCGATTGTCCCGATCGCGCTGCCTGGACGAAGACCGCGCCCTCCTCGGCCGCGTGCGCGAGGGTGCCCGCGCACGGGCGACGAACGGGATACCCATCACGAACTCCCGAACGACCGGTGCCGCCGGTGGGCTCGGCGACATCCTGGGCGGCATGTTCGGCGGTGGTCGCCGGCCGTCCCATTCCCAGTTGGTAACCAGGACCGCCGGTACGCCGTCCGCGCGGGCCAACTGCGAGATCGCGAGTCCCGGCACCTCGGGATAGCAGCCCCACTCACGTTCGCTGGTCATCACCACGTCCAGGTCGAATGCCGCGAGCAGCCCGAGGTACTTCGCACGCGCGTTGTCGTCCACACCCGCGAACGCCTCGTCGAGCGTGATCAGCCGCGGCGCATGCGGACTGCCCGCGGAGCTGTAGTGCGAAGAGGCCGCCGCGAACAGCGGAACGCTCGCCGCCAAGACCCGCTCGCCGCCCGAGGCGGGTCCGGTGGCCGACTTCCACTGTCCGTTCTGGTACCGCTGGATGACGAAATGGCTCCAAGCCCGGTAGTCCATGGCCTCGGTCAGATGCTCCAGCCAGGTCCCGCTCGCGTCCCTGGCACGGACTTCGGCGATCCGCGCCTGGAGGAACTCGCCGACGGCCGCACGGTCCTCGGGCGACCAGGCATCCGAGGTCTGGCGCATCAGCCGGTCCCTGGCGGCCGCGAGCCCGGCCGGCCCGTCCGGGCGAGGTTGCCACAGCAGCCGCAGCCGCATGCCGGTGCTGGTCGGGCGGGACTCCAGCTCGGCGTTCATCGCGGCGACCTGGGACTCGGCGGCCGAAATCAGCTCCTGCAGCGTGCTCGCCACCTCGTTGACCAGATGGTTCTCCAGCACCACACGCTCGCGCTCGCTCAGCAGCCGCTCCCGATCGGCGACGTCGGTCGCCAGGGCGTCGGCCAACTGCGACACCGTCGCCGGTCGGCCCTGGAACTCGATCTCGACGACGACGCCTTCCTCCTGCAGATCGGCCGACGCGCGGTTCCCGTGCCTGGACAGTGTGTCCTGCAAGGTCTTCAGCTCGGTGTTGAGCCGATGCTGGGCGCGGTCCCAGGCGTTGTCGGAGTCGTCGACGTCGCCGAGGTCGTCGTTGACCCGGCGGGCCAGCCGCATCGCCGGGATCGGCGCCCACGACGAGTCTGCGTCGGGTACGTCGAGGTCCGGCAGCGCGACGAGCAGCAGCCCGGTGGCCGCGAACCTGCGGAACAACTCTGCCGCTTCCGCTCGCCGTTCGACCGCGCCCTCGAGCTTCCCGGCAAGCTGGTCTCGTTGCCCCTTCGCCTGACCTCGTGCGTCGATCTCCTGCTCGACCTCGGCCCGAGCAGCGTTTTGCTCGGATTTGTTGGCGTTCAGCAGATCGGCGGTCTCGGCGAGTTGCGCTTGCAGTTCCGCGACGGCCGCGCCGACCGTGTCCTGCAGAGTCCGCAGCCGCTCGGCTGCCGCAGCGGCTTCTTGCTCCGCAACAGCTGCTCGTTCCGCGAGGTCGGCAAGGGCCATCTCGGCCTCCTCCAGATCCCCGGCGATCTCAGCCAGCCGCAAATGTGCGTCGCCGAGCGCCGCCAGCGCAGGCCAGAGCTCGACCAGGGTGAGCCGGTAATCCGTCAGAGCGGCCGAAACCTTCGCCAGCAGCTCTCCATCTGCCGGCAGCCCCGAATCCCGAGCGCCCTCCTCCAAAGCTGTCCGCGCGAGCCCGACTGCCTCGGTCTTGCCCACTACATCGCGTTCCGCGGCCTCACGACGTACGTCGAGCCGTTTCTGGTCCTCCGCCAGCGCCAGGACGGCAGCGTGTGCCTGTCGAAGTCCGCCGTCGCTCGGCAGGCCGGCAACATCCCGATCGAGCCGTGCCCTGCGCTCGGCAATCCGCTCCTGCGCAAGACCGAGCTGGGCGAGTTCGGCCTCAGTGGCCTCGACCTGCTCGCGAAGGTCGCTGAGCTGAGCACGCCGGGAGGCGTCGCGAGCCGCGCGACCGATCAACGTGGCAGTCGGCTTGTGCCAGGCACCGGTCAGTACGCCGAGCCGGAACCGGCCGTCGGCACTCACCCAGGCGTGTGCCTGCTGATCGCCGTACCCGATCGAGTCCAGCACCGCGCTGATGACCTGCTCGGATACGGCGCTCGCCAGGAAATCTTCCGGATCCACTGCCGGCCGCAGCACAGCGCCGAGGCTGACCGGGACCGCTTCGCCGGCGCGAAGCAGGACGTCCTCGGTATCCGCCGACAGCAGTTCGCCGTCCGGCATCACCCAGGAGTCCAGGATCCCGGCGACTTCGAGTGCTGCCTCGATCCCCGCACGGTCCGAGCCGCCCATATCGTCGACGAAATCGACGAGACGCCACAGCGGCGCGCCTCGCCGGCCCTCCCGCGCGGCGACGTCCCGGGTGTACGGCGCCGGCGGGACCGTGTCCTCGCCCCGCTCCAACCTGGCGATCTCGGCCTTCAGGTCAGCGAGCCGCAACGCAGCGGACTGCTGCCTTGCGCGCAGCTCGGCGGATTCGGACGCGAACGCCGCCACCAGCCCCTGGCTCGCGGCCGTCACCGCGGCCGCTGCCGGGTTCGGGCCGGCGAGCGTCTCCACCCACAGCTCGAGTTCGGCGACGGTGCTCGCGCTGTCGGCCACCCGCAGCTCCGCTGCCCGCGCCAGATGCTCGCGCACCTGCGAGACCAACTCGATCCCGGTCAGGCCGACCAGGTCGGCAGCGGCCTGCCGTCGCTCGGCGAGATCGGCCAGCTCCGTATCGAGATCCGCCAGAACCCGTCGAGCCGTGGCGACTTCACCCATCGCATCATCCGCCGCGCCGCGCAGCCGCTGCACGTGGTCGAGCGCGCGCTGCTGCCGCTCAATGACCCGATCGGCCTCCCCACGCAGCTGCGCAGCGTCCCCGCCGGCCTCCGCCCGCCGGTCCGCGGCATCACCGCGGGCGTCCAGCGCACGGTCGATCCGCTCGACGTGATCCGGCAACACATGCGCCGCGGACGCCACTTCGGACGCCTTGGACCGGATCGCTCCCAGCGCCTCACCTGCCTGGGCGAGCCGCACCGTCGCGTCCTGATGCCGGTCCTGCTGCCCTCGGACCTTCGCGTCCGCGACCACTCGTTCGCCGGCGAGCCGCTCGGATTCGCCCCGCAACCGACCCACGTCCTGTGCCGCCCGCTCCAGCTCACGGGCGTCCCGCATCTCCGGACTCTCTCGCAACGCGGAGTCCCGGGCCTGGAGACGGGTACGCTCCGAGTCTGCAGCCCCCAAGCGCTTCCGCGCCGCTTCCAACCGCGTCTCGGCCGCCGCCAGAGCGGTCTCCGCATCACTGAGCTCGCGGCTGGTCTTCTCGAAGGCGCTCTGCGCTTCCCTGGGAAGCCTGGCGCGGCGCCGCGACACGATCCGCGCGTAGCGCCGGTAGTGTTTCAAGAACGACACCGCGGCGTCGCGCGCCTCGGTCATCGCCGACAGCGCCTCGCGATCCTCCTCCAAGCTGCGGAACGCCTCCGCGACGTCGGCAACCACGGCCTGATCCAACGGCGGCAGAGACTCCGTCAGCGCGACCGACAACGCCTTCTCACTCGGCCTCTTCGACAGTTGCGGTTGCCGGAGCTGAACAAGCAGATCGACGAGTACGCCGTACCGCTGCTCCCCGAAGCCGAACAGCTGCTCGTCGACGGCCCGCCGATAGTCCCGCGCACGGTCGTAGACCGTCCCACCGCCGTCGAGCACGTCGTTCAACCGGTCCCGGGTGAGTGCGCTGCCGGTCGCATCGACCAGCCTGAAGTCCTCGCCGACGCGCCGGGTGGTGACGAAGTACCAGTGCCGCGCGATGCCCCGGCCGGACACCGCCTTCAGACCACAGCCGATCGTGCAGAACTGCGCCGTACCGTCGCTCACCAGGCGGCCGAACTCCAGCCAGGTGTAGCCGAGACGCTCCGGATGCGGGTGGTCGCCGCCGAGCAGCAGGTTCCACTCCATTCGCTTCTTCGGGTCGGCATCCGGCTCGACGCGGTGCGGCGACATGTCGCCGTCGAGCAGGAACGGGAGCGTGAGCGCGAGCACCTTCGACTTGCCCGTCCCGTTGTTGCCGCGCAGCAACAGCCGTCCGTCGCGGAACCAGAACTCCTCCTGGTCGTAGTAGAACAGGTCGACAAGCCCGGTCCGCAGCGGCTGCCAGCGCTCGAGCCGCGGTTCGGGTAGTTCTCGAGTCACATCGCTTCCTGGATCGTCGGTTCGGCCACACCGTACCTGGCCAGCGCCGGCCGCGCCGTGACGACATCGTCATGCCAGGTCACCAGCCGCAGCGCCCGCAGCCGGGTCAGAGCCACGGTCGCCAGCCCTCGCTCCGCACCCGGCTCGGCCGCATCGCGTCGCCAGTAACTCTTGTGCTCGGCCGCCTTGCGGCGCAACAGGTCGTGGATCTCGTCGATCGGTACTACCCGATCCGCCTGCGAGGCGACGTACTCGGCGACGAGCAACGTGGCATGCCCTTCGGTACCGGTCTCCGGCATCCGCACATCCGTCAGGTCGTCGTACGGGTCGACCATCGCGATCCCCTCGGCCCGGACCTCAGGCAGCAGACCGGTCAGCTCGGTGATCCGGGCTGTGATCGCGGCACGCTGACCGGTCAGATAGGCCCGCTCGTCGTCGTCCAGCTCGTCGTAGTACAACACCGGATCCTCCAGCAGCCGCCGGGTCAGCCGGTGACGGATCCGCTGGTTGCGAAGATCGTCCGTGGTCGGTGGCAGCTCGTACGTCAACTCGGCGAGCCGACCGGAGAATCCGGTCGCCTCGACAGTCGACGGGCCACGGGGCGTCGTCAGCAGCGATCCCAGCACCCGCCGCCGTACGTCGTAGAGCACATCGCCGGTCTCCTTGACGAAGGAGTCCTCGTCACCTGCTACCCGTCCCAGTACGCCGATGTCGATCAGCAGGCGAACCACCGCCACCATGTCCGCTCGCTCCTCACGGCCCTCCAACGTGAAGGCGACCCCCGCGGCGACCAGCGTGGGATCGGCCGCACCCAGCACGACCTGCTCGGCGAGCCGCCCGAGGGTGATCTGCGCCTCCGCGCGGCTCAGCGCCGCCATCGCGAGACACGCCAGCACGTACCGACGCCGGCCGAACACCTGCATCGAGCGCAGATCCCGCGCCGGATGCGTCGGGTCCGAGACATCCGCGACAGCCTTCACCAACCGCGCCATCTCGCTGTCAACGGTCAGCTGCCACCCCGTGTTGCGTTCGAACCACTCCCGCAGCAGTTGCGCGTGACGTCGTACCAGCACGAGCTCGTCATCGCTCGGCCGAAGCAGGGGCCGCTTCAGCAAAGCCCGAGCCGCACGCCGGGACTCATCGGCCCGCGACGCCGCCAGCGCGTCCGTCAGCCCACTCATGCGCTCCGCTCCACAGCCTCGGCTGCAGTGAGATCCGTGATCTCCAGCAGATGATCCGGGCCGCGGAAGACGCCGTACGGCGTACGTACCTTGGCTGTCCGGCCGTCGTCGAGAGCAGTCAGTCGAACCGACATCGCGCCGTCGGAGGTCGTTGTCTCGACCGTACGGCGACCGGGGACTCTGGCCGCGAGCGCGTCGCCGAGCAGCGCCAGGAAGCAGCGGAACGCCACTGGATCCAGCTCGCCGACATCCGAGAGACGAGTCGGATGCGTGGTCGCCAGCGCCGCGCGGGCGGCCGCGGTCTCGGCGGCCTCCCGCCTCGCGATGTCGCTGAGGTGGCGGCGCTCGATCGAGCGGTCGATCACCCGGCTCGGCTTGCCGCGGCGCTCGTAGCTCCCCGTCCGCCGCAACCGCGGGCTGATGAGCAGTGGCGGCGCCTCGAGCCACGGCGTCTGCGCGGGCACCGCCTCCTCAAGGCTCTCCTCGTTCACTGACAGGTGGCGAGCCGCACTCAGGCCGAACGACGCGCGCCACAGCCGGTGGAGGTCATCGTCAACCGGCGCCTCGGCGAACCATCTCGCCAGGACCCGGAAGTCCGCCGAACGGTCCGACCGACCCGAGCGGCGCTCATTCAGTACGGCGACGACCTGCAGCAGCTGAGGAATCGCGGCGCGGGCCTGAGCGCGCAACAACTTCGCCTGGCTCGGATGGTGCGGCTCGCTGACGAACCACGCACGAAAACCCTGCCACCGCTCGTCCCACAACGGCCTGACCCGCTCGAACTCCACCTGCCGAGGATCGTCGTCCCCGGTCGTCCCCGGTGCCGCGTCCTCGGCCTCGCGCCGGGCCGCGATGTCGAGCAACCTGTCGACGCCTCGATACTCGAGATCACCGACCAGCGTCGCGATCTCCGCTCCGGCGGCCACCAGGTCCTTGATGAACCGCTCGAGGTAATCGATCAACCGATCCTTGTACGCCCGGAACACGTCGGCGTCCGCGTCGTGCAGGTCGATCGTGCGCTGCAGGGAACCCATGAAGGCCTGCGCGTTCCCGGCGAGGTCCGTGAACCGGTCGACGAGCCCACGCAGCAACAGATGCACCTTCGCGGGATCACGCTCGGCATCATCGGCCAACCCGGCCAGCGCTCTGAGCTGCGTGGCGATGTCCGCAAGCGCCACCGCCTGCAGAGCTCCGCGCCGGCCGAGCGCCTCGTCGTACGCCGTGACCGCCTGCTCCACGGCCTCGCCGCGTCGTGTCAGCTGATAGAGGAACCGGGACCGGTGGAAGTCCTCAACGGTCGTCACCCGGCTCGTGTCCGGATCAGCCCGCAGATTCCCCCACTCGACCAACCGCGTCAGCGCGTCGACGATCGCCGGCAACTCCACGCCGTCACGCATCGACTCCCGCACGTCCTCCGGCCGCAGATGCACCGTGAACCGCCGCTTCGCCTGCACGAACGCATCCATCACCGTCCGATACAAGCGCTCATTGGGCGCAGTCAGATAACTGAACGGCGCAAAGTCCACGTCCACCCGCTCTTGCTCCTCCCGGATCAATCAGCGTCAGAAGCGTAGCGACCGCCGCCGACAGAAGACTCTCCATGGACGCGCAACGCCCGGGATGGCGCTCCGAACATGAAGAGCCCAGCTGCAGGCAGATGCGGAAGAACTCACTGGCAGATGCGGAAGACAAGTGCGTGCAAACACGGAAGAAGAAGCTTGCAGATACGGAATTCAATGGCACGATGGATGGTTTGCTGACCGGCACTGCGGAACGGCGTTTGACCGAGGTACTCGCAGCTCGCATCACCGAGGAGCCCGTTGTCGTCCTCAACGGGGCCGCGCACCGTCGGCAAGAGCACGCTTCTCGCCCACCTCGCTCAGGCCACACGGCGTCGGGTGATCGACTGCGACGACGCCGCCACCCGGGCCGCCGTGCGCAACGATCCGGGCCGCTTCACGGCCGCTCGTCCTGATCGACGAGTACCAGCACGTCCCGGAGCTGCTGGATGCGATCAAGGCCGAACTCAACCGCGATCTACGGCCGGGCCGCTACGTACTTGCCGGCTCGACGCGGTACTCGGCCCTCCCCCAGGCCGGCCAGGCGCTGACCGGACGGGTCGACATCGTCCAGGTGCACCCGCTGTCCCAGGGCGAGATCGACGGTTCCCGCGAAGGAATCATCCACTCGTTGCTCGAGGGAGTCCTGCCGGATCCCGCCGGACTCGTCTCCCACACCGACCGAGACGAGTATGCACGCCGTATCACGGCAGGCGGCCTGCCGGTTGCACTACGTCGCCCGCCCGGCCGCTCTCGCGCCCGCTGGTTCGCCAACTACGTCAACCTCGTCCTCGACCGCGACGTGATCGAGATCAGTCGCATCAGGCAACGCGAGATGCTGCCCCGCCTCCTCGGCCGGTTCGCCGCCCGAACCGCTCAAGTCCTCAACATCGCCGCCGCAGCCCAAACCATCGGCATGGAGAAGTCCAGCGCCGAGAACTACCTCCGACTCCTGGAAGCCGTCTTCCTCGTCCAACGACTGCCAGCCTGGGGAACCATTCTCGGCTCCCGGGTCGCGCGCCAGCCAAAGCTCCATCTGGTCGACTCCGGTGTCGCCGCCTGGCTGCTCGGCCTGACACCGGACAAGCTCGCCCGAGCCGACCCTGCGAGCCTCACCGAGTACGGCCATCTCACCGAGACCTTCGCCGTCGGCGAGATCCTCAAACAGCTCAGCTGGTGGGACGCTGCCGTATCGGTCGGCCACTTCCGCAGCCGCACCGGAGAAGAGGTGGACCTCGTTGTGGAGACCGACGACGGCCATGTCATCGCCTTCGAAATCAAAGCAGGAAGCCGGATCCACCGCGAAGACCTCCGCGGCATCGACGCGCTCCGCACCAAGCTCGGCGACAGACTCACCGCCGCGGTGATCCTCTACACCGGCGCGCATGCGTACCAGCATGAGGACGGCAGCCTCGTCCTTCCCCTCGACAGCCTCTGGACTGCCTAACCCGCAGCGTGGTGACGGGCTTGGCCAGCTTGAACGTCTTGTAGTGCACGTCCGGCACCACCGGCCGGGGAGCTTGATAGCTGAAGGCATCGTTCCCGAAGCTGCCGGAGACCGTGGTCCAGTTGATCCCGTCGGTGCTCGTCTGCAGCGTGAACGACTTCAGCGCTTCGAACCGTGACGACGTGTAGGCCGAGCACTCTTCGCCACGCGGGCGAACAAAGATTCGGGCGGTGAATCTCAGGCCTCAACGATCGGATCTGATCACGAGCAGCCCGGAAAGCGCAAGAACCTGTGGACGGTCGCCCCACCGATGAGCTGAGAGTCCTTCAACTCTCGCGGTTGCTATCGGCAACAAGGCCCACGACGTGGCCTGGCAGGTACGGGGGATCCGGCCAGACCACGCAACAACGACTCTACCGGCCGACGCGGACGTCAGGCGCTCATCACTGTGTCCCTTCGGCAGCAGAGATCGACCGACGGCGGCCCGGCACCACGAACTACTCCGCCGGATGATCCACATCTGACGGTTCGGCAAGTTCGTGGCCAGATCCTTCCGAGCCACCAGAATCCGCGATCTGCTGCGCTCGTACGCTGGGCAAGAGACGATCGCCGTGGGCGCCATGAGTAACCACCGACGGCACCGACGGGATCCGCCGAGCCCTCGCCGCCGCTGCGCCAGGCCACGCCCGCGGCGGGTGAAACATTCATGCCCTGCGCCGCGATATACCCGGTGGGGGACGTTCGAGCACAGGTGAGCAATGAGGCGCTGCGAGTACGAGAACACCCCGCCGGAGCTGACCTGCGACCACGACGTCGTACGCCGTCTCCGTGCGCTGGTTACGATCGTCAGCCGGCCAGGCACGACGCAGGACGATGCTCTGGCCCTGGATCAGTTGCGGCTCACAACATCCCGCCGAGCCAGGATCCGGCGAGGCTGGGGCTCATGCCGAGGCTGACTACGTGGCTCAGTCCGCGAGTTGCTGGAACTGCCATGCCGCCGACAGGGCCGATTCGACCAGGTCGCGTTCCGCGTCCGGAAAGCGGAGGACGACCTTCGCATGCGCGTCGAAGCGTCGCGGCACGCAAAGACGTCCGGGTGTCGCTCCAGCAAGCGCTCGCGTTCGCCGAACCGCATCCGCACCACGATCGACTCCGTGTCGCACTGACGAGCAACCAACCGGCCGCCGAGAGTCCACCGCCGCAAACCCTTGACTCCTACACCCCTCGAGCGCGATCGCCATTTCACCAACGTCTGCATGTCTCTGCGCTCGCCTTCGTCCCCGATGTCCGAGAGAGCGGCATCGCACGATTGTTGCTGCAGCACGCGTTGTGTTGGACTGTCCCGAGGAAGTGATTCCATGTCGCCGATCCAGGGACGTTCACGTCAGCTGCCGAAGACCGCGCCGTCGACGCGGATCTGCCTGCAAGTGGCCGGGGACGCGGTCACGATCGAAGTGACCGGCGTACTGGATGCCCACACTGCCGAGGTGGTGCGCGAGTTGCTGCCGGACGCCTGCAGTCTGAGCCCTGGCGTCGTCGCACTCGATCTCGATGGGGTTCCACACGTCACCGCAGACGCAAACCTGCTCCATCTCGTAGACGACGCGCAGCGACTCTGCTGGGCCTCCAGTTGCACCCTTCAGGTGACCTGCACGGAGCCCGAAGTGCGACGTGCACTCTCGGCCGAAGGCCTGTGAGCAGCCCGCGCGGTCAGGTCTGGGGCCACCGGCCGGCAGTCGACGGCGACTGTTTGGAGCGACCGCCGGCCGATGACAGTCGGCCGGGTACCCAATCTGCCCAATGCCAAGCTCATCGCTCGAGAACAAGCCCGCAGCGCCACCCCGTCTCGCCGGCCGCGAAGGTCAGGCCATGGAGACTGATCCCGCCCGGTGGCATGTTCACCTGGCCGGCGACCTCGCTGTCGACGACCCACTGAATGACGTCGAGGCCGTCCTCGTCCCGGGCCGACACGTGGGTCCGCACCGGGATCTGCCCGGTCGTCCCCATGCGATAGATCACTTCGTCCAAGACCATCATGAGGAGTTCCGCGTCCTTCGCGTCCGGCACCGGGAACCAGGTCTCCACCCGTTGCTCCCGCTTGCCCGGAAGGTCTGCGATCTCTTCCACCAGCGCGCTCACGGCTTCCTCGACGCACTCCTCTCGCGTCGGCGCCCAGGCCTCGATCTGGATGTCGGCGGTATGCCGCAGCGCGTAATGGCCTCGTGGTCGACTCTCGAGTGTGCTCATTCGTTCAACTCGAAGATCCAGATGTTGCGGTACTGCACCCGCGAGTCGTTGTCATGGTTCTGGACACCGACATAGCCACGTTCCACGCGCGACGCGTTGAACGACGTGACCTCACGACCGTTGACGCCGACGCGCACGGCGGGTCCCCGAGCCTGAATCTCGAGATGATGCCACTCCCGTGGTGGCCGCACCGACGGTTCGGCGTACGGCGCCTGGATCCCGCAGATCGCACCCGTCCTCTTCACACCCTCGCCGGTGTCGCGCATCTGGATCTCGTAGCCCGAAGCGAGAGCGATCCACGGGTCATCGTCCGGCTCCGGGAACCTGATCAGCACGCCACCGATGTCCGAGGCGTGCGTGACCCGCCAGTCGAGCATCAACAGGAAGTCGGCGAACTGATGTTCGGCATACCACAGCATCCCCATCCCGCCCCTGCCCTGCACCGCGGAGTTCACGAGGTCGAAGGCACCGGCACCACACATCCGCCAGCCCGCCATCCCCCGGCCGCCGAACAGCACGATCGGCTCCCCCGCGGCTGAGCGCTTCGGTCGCCAGATCGCGGCGCTGGCAGCGACGAGCACATCGTCCACTTGGTGCGCTGTGTCGACGTCGTACGACGTGATCGCGTCGGCGGACTCGGGCCGGACAGTGATCGTCAGGCCTTGTGCAGTCCGCTCGACCTGTCCCCGCTCCCGAAGTACGGCCTCGACCGCCGGTAGGAGATTGTCGACATTCTCCGACGGCAACACCACCTCGCGGATCAACCCTTCGGCACCACCAGTCCAGTCGGGCAGATCGTCGAGTACGCACTGAACCTCGTCGTCGGTCAGCGGGGTCAGGCCGCTCCCCGGGAGCGGGATCGGCGACAGCCGGCCGAACCAGTCGGGTGGCTGCAGCGACGCGAACACCTCCGGCTCGTGATGCGCGAGGACGGACAACATCGCCTGTGCACGCAGTCGCGCCTGCTCCGTCGTACAGCCGCAGCGGCCAGCGATGTCGGCGATGAATCCTGTCTCCTCCGTGGTCGAGGCAGCGGCGCCGTCCGCCGCCATGGAATCCCTCAACCTGGCAGGCAACACCGCTTCCACTCGTCGCCGGTTGTCGTCCGCCAGAACGTGGCCGAGCGCACCGACAGTCGCAGCCGCGGTGAGATCGGCCGACGCGCTGTCCGGCGACCCAGCCAGCTCCCGGATCTCGTCCACCAAAGTCTGATACTCGACCACACCGTCCGCGTGCCCATCCCCTTGCTGCTCAAACCCCACCTGTTCGCGCACCACACGGCCGGGCATCCGGGCCATCGACGCGGGGCTCGACCCGCGCGTCGGTGAATGAGGCCGCGCGAGCCGCCGGCACCACCGAACCCGCCACGCCCGGATCCGACCGAGCCACCGGAACCCACCGAGCCACCGCAACCACCTACCGAACCCGCGCCCATCTGACGCCCAATCCGACGGATCGCCGTACTGGGATTCCCGCCTGTTCCAGGTCCGCCATCACCGCATGCGCCACGTCGTACAGGCCGCGGACGGTGTCGCCGGCCACCTCGCCGTGATCTTAGAAGGCTCGCCAGTTCCTCCCAGTGGTCCGAGCCGAACGCTCGCCGACCAAGACGACGTACGACACGCGCCAACCAAGCAGGACGTCACTGAGGGTGAGAAACACCGATCGAGCCACCCGACTGAGTCGAGCGCACGCCTGCTTCGGGGGTGTGATGGACGCGAGATCGGGTACGACCCGCCAATGAGGAGGTGGTCCGGATGCGCGTGCTCGTCCCTCCAGGCCAGACCAGGTCGGCGGTGACGTCGTACGTCGCTCTGTCTCGCGCCGAAGTGCGGGATTTACGCGACGCGCTGGGCCTGGTCCTGGCGATCGGCGGCGCGCCCTGTCACATCCGCGTCGAGTGGGAAGGCGGCGAGACCGACGTGACTCTCGAACTGGAGCTGACCGAGAACTCCCAGCAATCCCCTGCAGGCGGTCCACGCCACCGGTGACCTGTGCCGAGAGTGGCACGACAGCGATGAAGCGTTGCGTCAGGCAACAACCCCCACGGCGCGGGCTGCGCATCGTGATGGCGCACCAAGGCTGCCTTGACGAACTCGAACGCCGCCGTCCCGAAGGGATCCCACGACCTCACCTGAGCCGCCGTATGCTGGAAGCTCTTGGAGGATGCCATGAGACTTTCCGGGACCGCACTCCGACTGACGATCATGATCGGCGAGTTCGACCAGTGGCACCACAAGCCCCTGTACACCGAGATCGTCCACCGAGCCCACAAGACCGGACTCGCCGGCGCGACAGTACTCAAGGGGCTACGGCGCATCGAACCTGATCCACACCACCCGCCTGCTCAGCCTCTCGGAAGACCTCCCCGTGGTCATCGTGATCATCGACACCCACGACCGGATCCACTCCTTCCTCCCCCAGCTCGACGAACTGATCAAGGAAGGTCTCGTCGTCCTCGACGACTGCGACGTCATCCGGTACGCCGGCCGCGGGGCCGCCCAACCCGCCCAACCATGACAGCGCCGCCACCGCGAACCGCCGCCTCGGGTTGGCAGGTTCGCGGTGGCGGACGCGTGTCTCAGCTCTTGCGTCGCATGCCGATCGCCATCGCTCCCAGGCCGAGGAGTACGGCGACACCGCCGGTCACGACGTTGCTCAGAATCGTCGAGGTGGTCGCGACATCGCCGCTGACCGCCCAGGGCGCGACGATCGTCCACGCGCCGACGAGCGGCATGACCCACGCGATGCCGTGCGTCCGTTCGTACGCGGCCGCGAAGCCGATCGCGAGGAGCGCCATCGCGATGCCGACGATCAGGTTGTTGCCGGTCAACGTCGTGAAGCCGGTGAACCCCACCACCCACGGCGAGATCGCCAGGTAGAGCCCGGCCAGGAACGTGAGTCCCTCGACGGCTTGCGCGGTCTGCGTCTCCGCCACCGCTTCGTACTTCGCCCGCAGCTGTGCGATGTCCGGGTGCATGCTGATGGGTTCGGTAGCCATGTTCCTTTCGCCACCCCTTCGGAACGGTGCGTGTCGCTGCGTGTTGCTCGGAAACGGGCAACCGTCGCGGCTGTTCGGCGTACCGGATGCGGTAGGCCAGAAGCCCGGCCGGTCGCGCATACTGCTTATATCCCAGGGTGATATTATCACTTCAGGATACAGACCCCAAGGGAGTCCGGCTCTATGCATCTCGGCGATCCCGACTACGCGCGGTTGCTGGCGTTTCGCTCGGCTTTGCGTCAGTTTCTGCGCTGGAGTGAGCACCAGGCGGCCGGCGTCGGCCTGACCGCGGCGCAACATCAGCTCATGCTCGCGATCCGGGGTCACGCCGACCGGCGCGGACCGACCATCAGCGAAGTCGCGGCGTACTTGTGCACCCGTCACCACAGCGCCGTACAGCTCATCGACCGCACCGAAAGGCTCGGACTCATCACCCGAACCCGGGCAGACGAGCACGACCGCCGCGTCGTACGACTCACCCTGACCGCCGCGGGAGTTCGCAAACTGGCCGAGCTCAGCTCCGCGCACCTCGAGGAGCTCCACCGCCTCGCCGCGCTCGTCGACGCATCGTCCGGCCCGGCCTGAGCGCAGCCACCTCCTGCGAGGTCAGCTCTGCGGATGCCGCCAGCGCCGGTCCAGCTGCTGCCATTCGAGTTCCCAGTCCCGCGCCCGACGCCGATCAAGCGGCACCAGCGCCAGCCGGAATCATCAACAGCGCAACCAGCAACGCGCCCAAGACGATCGCGAACTCGATCCGATCGCCCCGGCGCCGCAGCGGACTGCTCCCGAACCCGTGACTACGCATCCATCGCTGCCCGGTCATCCCGATCACGACCCTCCAGGCGGATCCCGTTCCATTCTTCCCCCAGGCCGGACTTTGGCGGTATCTCATCGGAGTGCAAAGGCTGCAAGAGCGACCAGGACACCGGCGGCAAGGAGCCGCCCACGGACGCGTGGCAGGATGCGGGTGGCCGGCAGTACGACGCCCACGAGGAGTACGCCGGCCGGAAGACGCTCGGCCAACCACCCCCAGGTGAGGGTGTGGCCGGTCCAGACGAGCACCATCGCAGTCAGTCCCAGCACAACCAGACGCCACCGCCCCAGTAGCCACGACCACTCGCCTGCTCGGGTCGGCGCTGCACCGATACCCCATCGCGTTCCCCGTACACGCCCGACAGCCGTCGAGTGATCATCTCTTACTCCCGGATTCCGCCGGCGTCCAAACCTGCCTGTCGACTCTCCTCCTGATCTCGCGTCCGGACAGACTGCGGAACACCGCGAGCACAGACAGCGCCGCTGCGGAGCGGCCGATAGGTCGCAATCGGTGGGGTCACTGCCAGGCCGACACCGGGGTGACCGACTTCACCGATCCGGCCAGTCCGGTCACCGTTGGGTGGTCTGAGCCACCTGTCATCGCTCCACCCGACCTGGACCGGTCGCGCGTGCTGCGCTCGGGCACCTTCAACCGACAGACCCAGGAGTTCTCACTCCCATGAGCAGCTGCTGGTACCGCCCGGAGTAGGTCGGCACCAGCGGATCCGGGCTACCGACTGCGCGCCTGGACGAAAGCTCAGAGTTCGCCGAGGTACGCCGTCCGCATCCGCTGATCGCTCAGCAGACTCTCGGCCATGCCGGCAGCACGATCCTTCCGGTCTGCAGGACATGACTGCGGTCGGCGATCGGCGGCCGATCGTCCTGAACCTGCAGTACGCCCCTGCCCAACGCCGTGAGCCCCCAGGCGAGCGCGCCCACCGAGCCGAACCACAGACCGAATCCCGTTACACATCTTGCATTCGAGGCGTTTCTGTCGCCGAAACGATTGGATGCGATCTGGCGACGGGGCGAGATGTTCCGGTTTGTGCTCCCGAGCTGGTCGGTGGGAAGGCATCTGTCGCGATCTGACAGCGACACGCTAGCGGTAGCTGTCGTCGATCGGCGACATGGATCGCCGAATGACCGGCAGCTTTCCAAAGCACTCAAATCCAGTACGACGATCCGCATCCGACGCCAGCAGCGCAGATGGTGGTTCCGCGGACGACCGCGATGAGATTCCGGGCGCTGCAGGGCTCGTTCCGGTTGATGATGTGTCCCTGGGCACCCTGAGGAGCAACTGTGCGAGGCGATCGTGCAAGGGGCTCGTGGGTCAGCCATCACCAGGAGCCTGGCCGATGAGTGGTTCAGTGACCTGCTCTGGGAGACCGAGGAGCGGTTCGGCGGCGACTGTCGAGGAGAGCTCACCACCGGTCATCGTGATTCAGGGGGTGTCCCGAGCGGCTCTGGGCTGGCCGCGCGTTGAGCTGGCATGAGTCGGCTGGCGCGTCATCGATGTCTCCGTCCTGCGAGCGGGCCGGCATGCTGAGCATTCATCGGCTCAGCGCTGGTGACGGGTACCAGTACCTGTTGCGGCACATCGCTTCCGGCGATGTCGACCGGCGCCTGGCGACGCCGCTGACGGCGTACTACACGAAGTCCGGCTACCCTCCTGGGCGGTGGATGGGTCGAGGGCTGGGCGATGTCGGTGGTGGTCGGCTTCTGCCAGGGAGCGAGGTCACCGAGGTACAGATGGCCGCGCTGTTCGGACGCGCGGAGGATCCGTTGACGGGGAAGACGCTTGGCCGGCGTGTATCGAGTTTTCAAAGGACCTGAGGAGCGGATCCGGGAGCGAGTTCGTGGTCTCGCCCCATCGCTCAGCGAGGCCGAACGTGCGGACTCGATCGCGCTGATCCGACGGGACGAGATGCGCAAGAAGTCGCGGCAAGCGGTCGCCGGGTTCGACCTCACCTTCTCCCCCGTGAAATCCGTCTCGGCGCTGTGGGCTACCGCCGACGTAGGGACACAAGAGCAGATCGTCGCGGCGCATCACGAAGCCGTCGAGGACGTCTTGTCGTTCGTCGAGCAGCACGCAGCGTTCACCCGGACCGGCGAGGACGGCATCGCGCAGGTCGACACCCGCGGTCTGATCGCCGCAGCGTTCGATCACTGGGACACCCGCAGCGGCGACCCTCAACTCCACACCCATGTCGTTGTCGCCAACCGGGTTCAGGGTCCGGAGGGGGCGTGGCGAACGCTCGACGGTCGCGTCCTGTATCGCGCCGCGGTTGCCATGTCGGAGATCCACAATGTGTTCCTCGCGGACAACCTGTCGCGCCGTCTCGGCGTGAACTGGGAGCTCCGCGAACGCGGTCCCCAGCGCAATCCGGCGTTCGACATCGACGCCGTACCCGACGAACTCATCGCCGAGTTCTCGGCCAGAACCGAGCAGATCGAGGCGAACCTGACCGCGCTTCTCGAGGAACGCGGAGACCCGACCCACCCGCCGAGCCGACGCGAAATGTACGTCCTTCGGCAGCAGGCAACCCTCCGCAACCGCCCACCCAAACACGCCGCCAAACCGCTCGCCGAGCTCATGGCGAGCTGGCGGAAACGCGCAGAACTGGCCGTAGGTCGCGAGGCCGTCGCAACGATCCAACGCTCACTCGAACGCACCGGCGGCCGCGCACTGACCGCAGCCGATCTCAGCCAGGAGACCATCGAGGCGTACGGCGCCGCGACCGTCCTCACGCTCCAGACCAAGCGAGCCACCTGGACGCGATGGAACCTCCTGGCCGAGGCAGCACGCCAGCCCCGGCTGCTCCGGCTTACCTCAGCAGCCGACCGCTTCGCTGCACTCGAGAGCATCGTCAAAAGCGCAGAGCAGCGCTCCATCATCCTCACCGCACCGGAACTCGTGCCAACCGCAGTCACGAGAGCCGACGGCGAGAGCGTCTTCACCATCCACAACGGCCAGATCTACACCTCCCCCGTGATCCTCGGCGCCGAATCCCTCCTGCTCGAACTCGCGCACGACTCAACTGGACCGACCGTTCCCACCGTCCACGCTCACGGTCTCAGCACCGACAAGACTCGGGCACTCCACCGGATCGGCACCAGCGGCCAGACACTCGAAGCACTGATCGGACCCGCCGGAACCGGCAAAACCAGCCTCCTGTCCGCGCTCACCACCAGCTGGCAAGACACACACGGCGAAGGATCCGTCATCGCCCTCGCCCCGTCCTCCGCAGCCTCCACCATCCTCGCCGACGCCACCGGCATCCCCACCGAGAACATCGCCAAATGGATCTACGAGTCCGCCGGCCTCGGCGCCGAACAACGCCGCGGCATGATCCAGCAGACCGAGTACGCCGCACAGCTCGCCACTCGGTCGCGCCGTCGACGACGCCAGCAACGGCTCGCCGTACAACTCGCAGCGCTACAAGCCGACCGCGACAGATGGAGCTTTCGCGAGAACCAGCTCGTCATCGTCGACGAAGCCTCCATGGCCAGCACCATGGAACTGGCCACACTCGCCCGCGCCGCCAACACCGCCGGCGCCAAACTCCTCCTCGTCGGCGACGACGCCCAACTCTCCGCCGCCGACACCGGCGGCGCCTTCCGCCTCATCGCCAGCGACACGAAGGCCGCCGAACTCACCGACGTCTGGCGCTTCACCACCCCGTGGGAACGCGACGCCAGCCTCGCCCTCCGCGCCGGAGACCTCACCGCCATCGACACCTACGACAACCACCACCGGCGGCTGCACCAGCCTGCTCATCGCCGCCGACAACACCACCGTCGCCCGACTCAACGCCCGCGCCCGCCTCGACCGCATCACCACCGGCGAGGTCGAACCCGACGGTATCGAACTCCACAACGGCGACCACATCGTCACCCGCCTCAACAACCGTCACCTCCCCTACGGCAGCAACACCGGCAGCCGGCAGTTCGTGAAGAACGGCGACCACTGGACAGTCATCCACCGCTGGCCCGACGGCTCCCTCGCCGTCCAAAACTCAGCCGGCAACACCGTCACCCTCCCCTGTGCCTACGTCCAGGAATCCGTCGAACTCGCCTACGCCACCACCGCCCACCGCGCCCAAGGCGCCACCGTCGACACCGCCCACCTCCTCGTCACCGACCACCTCACCCGAGCCCTCATGTACGTCGGCATGACCCGCGGCCACACCTCGAACCGCGCCTACGTGGCGACCCACCAGACCAACTCAGACCTGCACGAACCCCACCCCGAACAGACCATGCAGGACGTTCTGGAAGCCGTCCTCAACGACACCGGCGTCGAGCAATCCGCGCACGAAGTCATGCGCCAAGAACTCGATAACGCCACGCGCCTGGACCGGCTGATCCCGATGCATGACTACCTCTGCCAACATGACGCCCGCCTTCGTTACCAACAAGCGTTCGCGACGTGCGGCCTGGATTCCGGCGAGCAGGCCGACGTGATGGCATCACCGGCGTACGGCGCCCTCATCGCCGAATTTCGCCGAGCCGAGTCAGTAGGCCTCGCCCCAGGCAGGGTGCTGCGCCAAGCCGTGACACAGTCACCACTGTCAAGCGCGCACGACACCGCAGCCGTCCTCCACGAGCGGGTCACCCGTCTCGTTATCAGGTCCCGCAAACACCCTGCGACGATCGCGGGCCTGCTGACCCCGGCACCGCAAGCCACCGGCTCAACAGTTCTACCCGCGCTCCGCGAACTCGAGCGCTTGATCGCCGAACGCGCCGACGACCTGGCACGCCAAGCAGCCACAGAACGACCCAACTGGTACGACGCACTAGAAAACGCCGCCGATCCGGAGCCACAGCTGTCGAAGCACCTGCTACGAGAGATCGCAGCGTACAGAGAGCGATACGCGATCGTGAGTCACACACCGCTGGGAAACCAGCCGCCACGAACCGCGTACGCACAGAGCACCCACTACACCCACCTCGCCCGCCAGCTCAGCCGGATCACCCAGGATCGCGAACCCGACCGGAGCAGCCACGACCCGAACCCGTCACCAACGGGCGTCAGTACAACGCCGCTGGAGAGCACTTGACGCGCTCTCGAACGTCACTGTCGGTTGCCGGCGACAACCAACAGCCTGCTCCCGGCGATGCGGGCGCGCGGCGGGCCCCGACTGCTCGATCTGGTCGTCTTCCGGTTTTGGAAGGCTGTGGATGCTCGAGATCGGCCTGGTCGGCGAGGTGGAGTGGTGCGGGACTCGCCGTGCGTCCGTTCCAGGTGATCACCGGCTGACACAACTGGGTTGTAAGCAGCGTGAGATGGATCTCGTCCCGGCTCCGAGCGTGCGACGGCGACCTCGATCGCCCTCGACCCGTGCCGGTCCTTGCCGTTGTGTCTGGCCTGCTTTCGGCAGTGTCTATCCGTGTGAACGGCACCGGCCCGGTAGGCACCTTCGCCCGAGCGGATGGTTCGCAATGGTTGGGCGAGCTGCCAGCTCCCGATTCCTTCCCCGCCGTGCTCGTACACGAACATGCGTGGGCGCGCCGGCGCCGGTTCGGGTCGGCGCTGCGACCGCCGTGGGTTCAATGCACGGGCTGTACGTCGCGGTCACCCGTCGCACATCGGACGATCACCACATCCGGATGGTCGAACCCCGGCCGGGCAGCGCCAGAACCCAAGGACGCGGCGTTCTAGAGCGGACGCGCTCGTCGCGTGCGGGTCTTTCCGTGTCGTAGCTCGCCGTACCTGTAGGCAAGCCAAATCCGGCCTGCCGCCAGCAGCGTCAACGCAGCCGCAGTTACCAACAGAGCCGTCGTCATGGCCCTCACCTCTGCTCGTCGCTCTGTTCTGGTACCCGCGCTGCGGCGCCACAGCCGCCCATGACTCGAACCGTTTCCTTCTCGTGACCCCGACCTACAGTCAGGGCCGCGAGACCCGATCATCGATCGACAACCCGGCGTGATGGACCGAGACCGGTCGGTGACATTGCTCCGTCGGGGTTGCCTCGGCACTCGCGACTTGATAGCGATGTCATGTCGGAACCGGGAGGGGGCTATGAGCCTGTCGAGTTATCGCACTGTCTTCATCACCGGGATCCACATGAGTTCAGACAACCGGACCATCCGTTCGGTGCGCTGGTGCGGCGGCGAAGGGACTATCGAGGAGAGCCCCGCCGACGATCTCGCGCGCTGGATCGGCACCGGTCGTGGCCATGCCTATCTCAAGTGGCCGAACGGAACCACTGGTCCAAGGATCCACGTCCGTGGCAGTGCAACCGGGCCGCAGCTCTGCACCGAGAGGGTGGGGCAAAACCTGCTACTCAGCCTGCCTCATTTTCCGGCTCACACATCCCGCTCCTTGGCCCGCCACCGCCGCTCCTGATTCCGTGGCCTCCCCCGGCCCCTACCTCGCCCAGCACAGGAGGCTGGTCGCCGAGGTTCGACCTGTTCGACCTGGTGTACGACTCCGGGCGCCTGCACTCCCTCGTCGGCGGCGACGTCGCTACGGGACGCTGCTGGCCGGCACCGACGAGGCCAGCGGCTCGATGTACCTGTACGCACTCGGCAGGGCCACCGGCTCGACCACGGTCATCAGGCCCGCGGAAAGGTTCCGGCACCTGCACCGATTCGCTGCGTTCCCGCGTGGTGTGGGAGGGCGCCGAGTTCTCGGGCTGCGAGTAGCCAACTGTGTCGGCTTCGAAAAGCCTAGTGGCGAACGGCGTCGCGCGACTGATTGAACACTGCACGATCCGGGTGCGTAGTCCAGTGTGTGAGCGGTGTGCGGCCGGTGGACGAGCGGGCGGTCCGGGCGCTGTACGAACAGCATGCTTCGGCGTTGCTGGCCTTCGTACGGCGGCTGTCCGCCGGCGACCGCGCACTCGCCGAGGACATCGTTCAGGAGACTCTGCTTCGTGCCTGGTTGAAGGCTGGGCCGGTCCCGGCCGAGCAGGTCCGGCCATGGCTGTTCACGACCGCGCGACGGCTGGTGATCGATGCCCACCGCAGGCGCTCGGCCCGGCCGCCGGAGACGAACGCCGAACTCCCCGTGTCGACGCTCCGGAGCGAGAGCGAGGTCGACGCCGCCCTGGATGCCGCGCTAGTCACCGACGCGCTGAAGTCCTTGTCGGTCGAGCACCGCGCCGTGCTCATCGACTACTTCTACCGCGGCTGCACCACGCCCGAGATCGCCGCGGAACGCGGACTGCCGCCCGGGACCGTCCGCTCGCGGGTCCACTACGCGCTGCACGCGCTGCGCCTTGCACTGGAAGAACGCGGGGTGACCGGCCCATGACCTGCTCGATGGAGACCTCTCTCGGACCGTACGTTCTCGGCGGCCTGTCGCCTGATGAGGAGGCGGAGGTGCAACGGCACCTTGAGGATTGCGTCGAGTGCCGGGTAGCACTCAGCGAGGTTGCCTGGATCCCGTCCTGGCTGTCGAAGGTGCCACCCGAGGAGGTCGCGCGCCTGATCACCGAGCAGCCTCCGGTGGAACGCGGACTCGGCACCCTCGCGACTGAGGGTCGTGTCCAGAAACGCCGACGGAACCGGCTGCGCGCTGCGGCCGCTGTGACGGCCACCGCGACGGTCCTCGCGGTCGGCATCATGACCGACCTGTCTGACGACCCCGGCGCCGTCACCGCCGGCTCGACCATCCAGTCGATCGATCAGCAAACGCAGGTCACTGCGACGCTCAGCATGACTCCGCAGGGCGCGAAGACCGGTCTGCGGCTGAACCTGACCGGCGTCGCCCCGGGTGAACGCTGCTCGTTGGTCGCCCGCTCCCAGGACGGCCGGACCGAAGTGACCGCCACCTGGGTGGCGACCTATCGCGGTACCGCGGACATCCCCGCGACCACGACCATCCCGGCCGACCGGCTGCGCGGATTCGACGTGGTGACCGCCGACGGCCGGGTCCTGGTGCGCCTCGCCGTACCCCATCGATGAACACACACAGGAGGAATCCATGCGGAACAGTCACCGACTCCGGGTAGGAGTCGCCCTGGCGACCTTGCTGGCCCCGCTAGCCTTGATTGCTTGCGGCAACGAGGAGGACGCCGACAGTAGCGGTGGTGGGTCTTCGCTCTCCATCGTCGAGCCCATCAAGGATGCAAAGGTCACGCTGCCGTTCACGGTCAAGGTCAAGTCCGCGGAGCCACTCGGCCCGACCGACACCGGCAAGCACCACGTCCATCTGTGGCTCGACGACGACTCGGAGAACTACTTGGTCGTCGAGTCGGACACCGCGACGGTCGAGGCGGGGATGAAGGCCACCCTGAGCGGCCAGCCGCTGGGGCTTGCCCCGGGCAAGCACATCATCCATGTCTCGTTGCGCAACGCGAATCACTCGCCGGCCGGTTCGGAGACGGAGATCCCGGTCGAACTCGCCACCGGGACCGGGCCGGCGCCCAGCCCCACGCAGTCGTCGTCCGAGCCGGAGTACGGGAACGGGTACTGACGATGCGACGACAGCCGGCTCACCGCGCCGGAACGACGATCGAGCGCTACAACCGACGGACCCGCTGGTACCACGCGACCGTGTACGTCGTCGTGCTCATCCTGCTCGGAACCGGCTGGTGGTTGCGCACCGGCCAAGAGGGCCGTCCGAGCATCCTGGCGCGCTGGACCGGCGTCGCCGACACGACGCTGCACACGATCGCCGGCTGGGTCCTCACCGGCCTGGTGGCAGTAGCCATCACCTTCGGTCTCCGAGCCGCGCGCACCTTCGCAGTGGAAACCGTGCGCGCTGACCGCGGCGACCTCCGCTGGTTCGTGCGCTGGCCCGCCGCGATCTTCACCGGCAGGTTCGCGCACCACCGCGGCCACTTCGACCCCGGTCAGCGCGTCGCAAACGTCGTACTCATCATCCTGCTCGCGGCGCTGGTCGCAAGCGGTGTCGGTCTGATCCTCGTCGTCGGCGGACCCGGGTTCGTCTGGCTGCAACGGATACACCGCTGGGCGACGTACCTGATCACGCCGATACTGGCAGGCCACATCCTGATCGCGTCGGGCGTGCTGCCCGGTTACCGCGGCGTGGCCCGCTCGATGCACCTCGGCGGCCGCCTCCGCATCGAAACCGCCCGCCGCATCTGGCCCGCCTGGCTCGACCGCCAACACCCCGACCACGACCCGACCCAGCGAGACTAGCCGGCAACGCTCGCCTCTCGGCATCCTCGAACCTGAGCAAGGCTCGGCGAGAAGCGGCGCTCGTCTGTTCACCACGTCCGCGCCGACCGCCTTGGCCGCCACGGCTGAATCGGATCGGACAGCGGGGCGGGGCGAAAGTCCAGGTCGACGGTCATCGCATCCCAGCATCCTGGGCGAACCTGTTCGAGGGCGGCGTCCGAGGCCCGCCCACTCGTCGTGGGCGACATGCACGGATCGGCGAGCAGTTCGCGGGGGCGACAGCGCCGGTCGGTACGTCACCGAGGACGATGAGAGGCACGGCCGGGCCCCGCTGCGACCGGTTGGTCGTGGATGGTGGTGGCTTCCTGCCTTGGCGATAGGTATGGGAATGCAGACGGGTGTACGCCGTCACCATCGTGCTGTGCTGCTACCTGGCCGCCACACAGCGCCGAGATCGCTGTGTCTACCGCGATCAGCTCGTTGACCAGCTTCTTGCCGGCTCAAACGTCTGTCCTTCGGCTTCTTGTAGTCGGTGATCACGGCCGGGTCGGCGGAGTCGCCGGACCGGCCGACGAAACCGAGATCGGGCGATCGCGGCGAGGCCGATCCCAATCCGGTACGCAAACACCAAGATCAACCAACCCGCGAGCCGGCGACAGCGGGGTGAGCATGAAGATCAGCCGGGGCGGTGCGGGCGGAGCCCTAGGTTTCCGCACGGCCACGCCGGTCCAGGAGGATCGATCGCGGGCACAGGGTGAGCTGCGGGGTCCCGAGATGAAGCAGTCCACAGCCGCTTCGAACACGGCCACCCGTTGCGCACCACTGGCCCAGCTGCCGTTCGGCTTCTGGTAGCACTGGTGGCCGATCGAGAGTGTGATGCGTTGCAGCACCCGCGCTTCGGGCCGAGGTCGACGAATCCGGAGGGTCGCATGCTCGTAGTAGGTCGCGAGCTGCAGTCGTCGTTGCCGAGGAACACCTCAACGAGGAGGTCCTCTTCGCTCGTTCCGATATCGATCTGATCGGCCCAGTGAACGGTGCGACAGTCGCGGGCGCGCCACGCAGTCCTCCGGCTCGGCTGCGAATCCGATGACCGTTCAGTCTCTTTGCTGTGCAGGTCGCCAGGTAGCAGGTCATCGATGTGCGGATCGGACCGGTCAGACGGGGAGAGGGTCGCGACGTGCGTCCAGGACTACGGCGAGAGGCCACCGTGATCGACGACGGTCTGTCTCACGACCCAGCCGGGTCGCCGAGGACGTCTTTGGACCAGCCGCGTGTTCACCTACACCAGCGCACCTGCAGCCCCGCGCAGGCACAGCACCGAGAAGTCCTTGCTCATCGCCGCGGGTGGTGGCGAGGTCAACGTCCTTGCCCGCAGGATGTCAGTGTTTGCCGAGATCGCGCTGCTGGCCGACCAGGCAAGGGTGTCGTCGGGTTCTACGAGCGCACGATCGCATTGCAGGCGAAGGGCAAGTGCTTGCAGAGCGTCGTAGAGCTCGCCAACGTGCGTCGCCGGACACAACACCGTCGTACAGAAGCCGGCCGACGCGTTCGTGAGCACATTCGTCTCCTTGCCTGCTGAGACAACAACGCGAAATGTCTGCAACTGTCCATAGACACGGTTCTCCTGTCCGGGCCGGAAGGGCGAGCCTTGATGCACGCCCGACCGAGTCCTCGGGCCGTCACCGGAGTAGAGCGAGGAGACGGAATTGATGCGCCGCGGGGAGCTGTACCGGTGTCGCGATCCATCAGGAGTCAGCGGTACTGGCGTTGTCGCCTTGCTGGTCGAGTTCCCGCCGAACGAGGACGGTCAGCGGTGGGTGGCCGTCAACTGGCTCGGCCACAACCCGTGCATTGCGTTCTGGCCGGGCATCGGCGAACTGCTGGACATCCACGGACACATGGGCGCATCCGAGATCCGGTGGTTGGATACCGATCCGTTCGCTGCGGACGGGGACCCGGCGCCCGCCGGCATCGGCCTGCACCCCCTCTAGACCGGCGAGGCCGGCGTGTGAGCCTCACGTCCGCGTCGGTCGCGCCCCTCCAACCCTCGCCGACCCTGGCGAGGACGCGGCCCTGCCACCGCCTCCCCTGTCGGTGGCAGGGCCCAACATCTCGGAGAACACCAGTGGATTGGACCGACCTGCAGCATGGCGAACCGTTGCACCGGGTGTGCGCCTGGCTCGGTGAACATCTGATCATCGACTACGTCGGTGCGCCTGCATCCGCCGCACGGTTCGAGGAGGTTGTCCGCCGCAGCTTCACGACGTTGCACGTGACCAACGAGCCGGTGAGGAGCGCTGACTACGGCAACGGTTCGTCCAGCCCATCGGCGGGTGGCTGACCGGTGATGTCGTCGTACGCCGCTCGGCTGGTCCCGCGTTGCTCTGTCTTGCTGACGACCAGCTTCTGGTCGCCTTGGGCAACCTTTCCCCCGTTGAGCATAGAGCCGGACGTACTCGCCCTTCCAGGCGATGCCCGGCGTACCTGCAATCAACCCGTCGGCTACATCGTGCCAGTGGCGAAGCCGATCCTCGATGTCGATCCGCCGGATGAGTATGCGGATCGACAACAGGTCCGTGGCCACGGAAGATTCACCGCTGACCTCGATGGTGCGGAAGTGCTCCTCGATTTGGTGATGGACCTTTCTGCGATTCGCCTCCAGACGTGCGATCTGACGCCCGACCCGATTGAGGGAGAACCAGCCTTGAGTACGCGCAGGGTCGATCTCGTCATCGATCTGTACGGAGACCTCGAAGCCTGCCTGTCGAAGCGCCGCGATGGTCCCATCGACCAGAGACGTCTTCACCGCCTGGTAGCGCGATCCGGGGACGTGCCAGGCGTCCAGGTGACGCGACCAGCACCAGTTGGCGGCTTGCAGGACCTTCGCCGGCCCGCCGTCCATCGGCGCTCCCCAGGCCACAGTGCCCTCGTCGGGGGTGTGCGTGATCTCGATCATCGGTCAGTCCCACCTTTCGTCGAGGATCTGGTCGCTGAGTTCGGCGAACCAGGCGATCACGTCGCTCGCGCGGTACCGCAGGTGCCGGCCGACCTTCTTGCCTCGCGGGCCGTAGCCGAGCGTTCGCCATCGATAGACGGTTCGCTTGGGGACGTTCAGGTACGCCGCGACCTGCTCGATGTCCCAGAGTGGATCCGAGTCAACAGTCGCCATCGGAACCTCCTGCCAGAGTTTGATCCGACGTACGCCGTTCTCGCTCGGCCTTCATGACACGTCGGAGCTCACGTACCGACCAGCCGAGGATCTCGGCCGCGGCCTCGGCGGACCGGCAAGTGCGGGCGGGCTCGGCAGTTTCCGCTGCCCAGGTCGTCTCGGCATCGGCTATGCGTTCGTCGTACCGCTCGATCGCAAGCGCCTTCGCATGGACGGCGCGATCCAGAGATGCTTGGGCCTTGATGGTTCGGGTTGTCGCGGCTTCGATCCTCGCCTGTCGTTCTCGCGCGCGCCGCAGGACGGCGACCCGCTCACTGGCTCCCATGGGGCAGGTCACCTCACAGCGCCGGGCCATCGAGATCAGGAGCCAGAAAGGCCGAGTCGAGCGGCCGCGCCGGAACCGGGCCGAGCGGCGTCCGCTGAGCGTCTACGTGCTTGTCCGTCGCGGCGATCAGCTGTCTGGCTGTGTTCACGACACGGGCGCCGGTTGCCTTGAGCACGGCCGCCGGATCGTTCGGGTTGACCAGCTTCGCCCAGCCTGTGATGTGGTCGAACGAATCCGTGTCGACACCCAGCCCGTGGTGCGCCAGTACGACGTACGCGGCCGAGGCGGCCTCAATTCCACGGAGGCCGCGGCACATCAGGCGGCCTGCTTCCTCGGTACCGGCCGGGGAGTGCATCCGGGCATGCCCGACCTCGTGCGCCAGGCGCGCGGCCGCGCGGAAGTCGTCGAGATGGTCCGCGACTACGATCCGCCGCGCCTCGTAGTCTGTGAATCCCTCGGATGCGTCCCCAGTCGCCCGAACGTCGACCGCGAACCCGCCAGCCGCGGCCTCGCGCACCAGCGCCTCCCACAGCACGCCTGCGGTGGTCCTGTCCTGATCCACCGGCGGTCGAGGAAGATAGATCGGCGGCCCAACTGTGGCTGTCACGTCGTACACGGCATTGACCCGGAATCCGATCACCCGGCCTTCGACTCCTTGCGTCCGGCCGGCGGCATCCGACCCCGCGGCCACAGCTGTCCACGAACGAAGCGGTGCCAGGATCCGGATGGCCTGTCCCGCGTTCACCCGCCGCCCGAGCTTCTCCCACACCTGGGCACCTGCGACCCAGCTCGCCTGGGGCATCTGGAGGTTGATCAGCACGACGTTCCCGAAGCCGTACGTCGGGAACAAGGCGGCCGCGTCCAGCCACCTGGCCCAGTCAGAACCCGACTTCAGCTTGCCCACGTCCGCATCCAGCACGCGGTGGAGATCCTCCGCCCGCACCCGTTCTTTGCCCACAGCAACCTCCTGATGGATCGGCTGTGCAGTTCAACGGCCAAGGCCGGCGAACTCCTGTCCTGGATCGCCGTTCCCGGAGACCAACTCGAGGCACGGCGCAGGCATCCGCAGCCGCGGATCCGCCGTACGACGGACAGCGCCGAGGTAGCCGCTATCCGACGGGCCGCGTCGGTCGCACCCTTCAGATCAAAGAACGCCACGCTCCACGGCCGCCCAGCTATGTACCGTCGGACAGGTCAGCACCGGCACCAATGGCCTGGCCAGACGACCCAAGGAGTTCTCCGAGCGCCCTGCTGCCTCGGATGCTTCAGGCGCTGATCTCAGAAGTCCGCGCAACCACCGCAAGTGATTCGTGGTCGCGGCAAGTGCCGCGCCCCGGTCAGCCAGCACCTCGGACCCGTCCGGATAGACCCCGCGCTGGGCGCTCACAGCAATCCGCCTCGCCGTGCGCAGCAGGCCATCATAGGTCGCCCGCATCCCGGACCTTCCGAACGTCAGCCGCGGCCATCCGCAACGCATCGCCGAGCGCCAGCCTCCAACTGAGATCCTCGATCGGTACCTCGATCTGATCAGCCAGCCCCGCAGCCTCATCGAGCAGCGCCACCGGGTCCCCCACAAGACCACCGTGGTGCATGACGTACGGCGGGATCTCGAGCAACTCGCACATCCGGTACCTGCTGAACGCCGTCATCGCCCACCGGCCGTCGACAGCGCTAGCCCTCGAGCGCTTCAACGATCGCCTCAGCCCGAGTGACCAACTCGACCACCCGAGCCCGCACACCGTCGCGCTTCGACACCTTCTCATCCACTTGCAGCCTCCGTTCAGTCCTGGAACCCGCAACCCAGGACATCCGCCCCAGGCCACAGCAACTCAACGGATGCCGCCGACAACTTTTTGACCCTGAGCTCCCTGTCGGCAGCCACACCTGCTCGGACCTCCACGGCGGCACTATGAAGTCCTCGGCGAATACGCGGACCGCGGACTCCTCAGACTCACCCGCCGCAAAGACCGTTCTCAATTGAGGGCCCACCAATCCCGCAACAGCTGAGACAGCCGCGACCATCCCAGTCAGGATCGCGGTCAGGCGCCGAACTGCTGACGGGGTGCCAACACGGCTCCAGCCAGCCGCGTCCGTGACCTCTCGGGGCCATACCCATCGAGGCTCGAGCCTGCCAAGAACCGCCCGAACAGCCTGTCCGACCTCGGTGTGGCAGTGACCTTCGCGCCGGAGGTCGCCTGCTCCTGCAAGCGCCTGAACATCGGGCTGGCCGACTCGATGCTCGCGATCGGATCGATGGCAGGCATCGTTTCGAAGTGTCGTACCAGGGATCCGTGGAGGTACGGCAGCGCGTCGAAGAGGTCGGCGCCCCCGGCCCGAAGACGAGCGGATGCCGACCGGGCACGACCCGCCGAACGACTCCGCTGGGTGGGTGCTCCCCGCTGATGGGAGAGAACCGGGCGTACCCGGTCTACACACCATCCAACCCGGGACGTCACCTTGTGCGCGTTCTCGCACATGCTCGGGCCACCCACTACGACGCGGTCGTGTGGGAACCCAGCGAGGAGTACGAGATCACCATCACACCGATCAGCTCGGGCCAGACCGCGAAACGACCGGCGACGACGGCCTCTACCGGACCTGATCCCCGACTCTGTCGTCAACCGTCTGATCATCGCTCTGTGCGGCCGTGCACCAGCGGGGCCCTGTTGGGTCGTCGCTTTGGATCGTTCCCCACGGAGTCATCAGCCCGTCATCCGACGACTGGGGCAGGTGGATGTGCAGGTGGTCGATCGACTGCGTTGCGGCGCGGCTTGCGCTGGTGATCAGCTCGAAGCTGTCGTGCAGGATGCCGGCTCGGCCGTGCACGCAATCGTGTCACTAGCGACCTGCGGATCTTGACCGGCGTGGACGACGTGCAGCCTCGGGATGATCAGGACGTGTCCGTCGACGACTAGCGTTAAGGGGACGATCGCGATCGCCATGTCCCAGGCCTTCACGGCAATGCCCGGCGCGCGCTCGGCCCGGCCGAGCGGTCAGCCAAGAATGCCGACAGACTTGAGAATCCCAACGGCTGGCGCGATGCAGATGCCGGTACAGATCGTCCATGCCCAGGCCAGGGCGTCTATGAAGCCCGTGTCCCAGAACGCGTCCACACCCCAAGCCACCAGCACGGCCGGTACCGCGGCCAGCAGCGCCGCGAGCGCACCAACCAAGCCGAAGAGGCAGGCAATGAGGATCACCACGATCGTGCCGAGGATCTCGAGAATGACGCCAACAGTGTGCATGTCAGCTCGCCGCCTCGTCTGTGTCGACAGGAAGCACGATCCCGAGTACGCCCGCAACGAACAATGCCAGCGCTCCCCACCCGCCCAGCGCACTTGCGACGAGTGAGACGGTCACTGGCTCGACGCCAGGCATCGGGACCTGCAGAGGACCATGCGAGTCGATAAACGCGACAGTGGCGACAAGGCCGAGCGCGAACAGCACGGTCCGGACGCCACCTGCGCGGGGATGGATGATGCCGGCGAAGAAGCCCCACCCGATCGAGGCTGCGAGAAACAGCACCGACACCAGCATCAACGGCCCATAGCCGCCGAGGAAGATGACGGCGCCGAACCCGCCGTCCTGAACCACTGCGTTCGACAGGTAGAACAGCAGACCCATTGCCACCCCGCTGAGCACCAGGCTCCCAATAACAGGCAGACTGCGGAACAGCTTGCCGCTCGCGCCCGGAAGCATCATGGCCACAAGAATGGTCAGCGCCGTGGATGCCGCAGCCGCGGGCCAAAGCGCCAGCGCCTGCATTGCTGTGTCTACGAAGCTCCGGTTGATGATTGAGGCGTCCAACGGGGTCCGGAAGACCGCGATGATGACGAGCACCCAGCCAACGATCTTCAGCGCGGACCTCAACAGCGTGGCGGCGGCCGACCACCCAGAATCGACCTCATAATCAGGAAACAAGTGGTCGCCGTAGACGCTGAAAACGAACCACACAAGTCCGCCGACGGACGCGACGACCACCCAGCACACGATCAACAGCAGCCACCCGAGCACGACTCCTGACGAACTGGAGTCGACGACGATCGATGCGCGGATTCCGATCACTCCCTCCGGTGGTCTGGCGAATCAGGTCATGAAAATTGTTGCACTGCGCCGCCTCCGCTGCGTCCGCTCGCGATTCACAATTTGCAAGCCCTTCACAATGTTCGGGCGTTTAACGGCGCTCACGACATTGGGAACTCGTCGCGGGGTATGAAGAGCGCGACATCCAGCCGAAGCAGGTTCAGCATTGACAGCCGGCGGCAACGAACGATTTGCCACGTGCTGCCGCAGGTTGGCAGGATCGCCCTCGCCGCGCCGGCGTCGCCCACGTGACCGGCAGCCCGTACTTGTTCGCGACCCGCAGGCAGCGCGGCACGTACGGCCATCGGGCGGCCTTGGCGAGCGGCATCCACTCGCCCGGCGATTGGTCCCCTTTGCCGGCGTTCGTCGGCCGGTCGACCGCGACCAAGTTCAACGCTCGGTCGTTCGTGAGTTCGACCCGCCGCGCAGCGGTCCACTGCGCGGCGGGTCATGTCCCGGGCCGCCTTCAGCGCGTAGACATGGTCGATCTCGACGGCTTCCGGAACTCGATCGTCCGGCCGGTGTCCGGATCTTCCAGCGTCCCGGACATGATCGTGCACGCGCCGCGCCACCGGATCTTGGTGAGCTGGATCGCCGTGATCATCAACCCGCCCTGCGGGTTCATCGTCGCCAGCACCTTGGTGATGTCGATGATCCGACGGAACCCAGCGGTCGCCGACGCACTGTTACCGAGGATCGTCATCGAGAGCTGATCCACCATCCGACCGCAGGCGCTGATCACCGCGACCGCGAACGGTACGCCGGCCGTACCGAGAAGCCCACCGAAGAGCGCCTGTCCGAGGCGAGCGGGCTCGCGCCGGATCGCCGCTGCCGCGCACTGCAGCACGAAGGCGACGACCAGCAGCGGCAGCGAGATCGTGACGATCAGGTCGAAGTTCTCCCGCCACCACCGCTGGTTGAAGTCCGGCGTCGTACTCGCGCTGACCTTCTCGAACACCTTGAGCGACATGTCCGTGAGCCCCTTGGCCAACCAGTTCGCAATCGAGTCCCAGGCCGTACGGGCGATCACATCCTTGCCGCACTCTTCGGGATCGAGCAGGCAGTCCTTCCACGCCATGCGATGCCCCCGCTCAGCCGATGATGATGCCGCTGAAGAAGCGGATCAGGCTGTTGGCCGAGCCGATCAGGATCGCAGCACCCAGCGACGCGAGGACGCCGATCCGGCCCTTGCTCGCGTAGTGCGCGTTGCCGTTGATGTTGCCCAAGGCCCATGCCGCCGCGGAGATGATCAGGGCAACGACGCAGGTCACCAGCGCGAAGGTGATCGTCGCGCCGGCCAGGGTTCTTACTTCGGGCAACCCTGGCAGCCCGTTGGTGTTGGGGCTGACGCCCGGATCTTGCAGGATCACCAGGTGGCGAGTCCACGCGCTGCTTCTGAACACGTCGTTGTCCTTCAGGTAGTTGAGTAGATGGGCGATGCCCAACCGAGATAGGTGGAGCCCCACTTGGATTCGATGAGGCCGAAGTCGACGAGGTACACACCGCCCTCGCCGGGGACTTCGTCGCCGATGTCGTTCGAGACGATCCGGCCATCGCCGACGTATACGCCCGCGAGCTGGTGTTCAGGCCGTGCGGGGGGCAGGTTGGAGCGGGCCCCAGGCGCTCGCACTCGCCGAAATGAGCGGCCCAGGTGAGTGAGTACGCAGCTTCCCCGGGTACCGACCGAGTGCACGTACGGCGGCCGGCATCAGCGCACGGCCGCGTTGCTGACACCCGAGGAGGTTTCCCATGACCGTCGTCGAGCAAATGCTAGAGACCTACCCGAAGGACCTTGGGCAGGTGGACCAAGGGAAGCTCAGTGCATGCATCCAGGCATGCATCGACTGCGCCCAAGCCTGCACCGCGTGCGCCGACGCCTGCCTGAGTGAAGACAAAGTCGCGGAACTCACCAAGTGCATCCGTGACAATCTGGACTGCGCGGACCTCTGCGACACGACCGGCCGCGTCCTGTCGCGTCACACCGGGTACGACGCCAACCTGACAAGGACCGTTCTCGAAGCATGCGCCGCTGCCTGCAGGACCTGCGGCGACGAATGCGAACGACACGCCGACATGCACGAACACTGCAGAATCTGCGCGGCGACATGTCACCGCTGCGAGCAGGCGTGCCAAGCCCTGCTCGACTCACTGGGGCCGATTGAACAGCCCCGGGAACCCGCCTAGAAGGCACCATCCCCCTGGCCGCCGGCTACACGCATCTCGACAGTTGCGGTCGGCAACTCCGGCGGCCAAGCGGCGCCGAAGTACCGATGACGCCCAGGAGACCTCCCGGCGGCGAAACTGCGTCCGCCTAGGGTGGTACCGAAGCTCGGAGCCGACGAACTCCCCGGTACGGCGTGGACCTGCTTTCACCGACGAACCGCCGCCCGCGCCGCCTCCTCGAGCCAGCTTGACGACCGCCCGCGTGGAGCAGCGCCGGCCCGGGCACCAGAGGCCGGTGATGAATGACGTACCCGCCATGCCTTGCGGGTGCCCGCCGGTTGATTTCTCAACCGTTCGTCGAGGACATGGACTCACCCGCTGGTCCTGTTTCGGCGATCGACATCCAGGCCGGAGAGACCCTGAGGGGCCTCGGGCATCAGTTCCAGGCCCATCATGGCGAGCACGATTCCGCCGGCCAGGTGCAGCGCCACGTTCAGCGCGGATCGGAGACCTTCAGCGCCTCCCAGCAGTCCGCCAGCGAAGTTCCCGACGGCGCGCAGCGCTGAAGAACGAGGCGGCCTGCTGTTCTTCGCGTGAAGGGGACCGATGATTTCATCCGGCGGTGCACTGACGGTCGGCAGCCTCCTCGAAGCTGGGAACAGGCCGGGCCTGTGCGTCCTGGGCCGTGGCGGCCACGCCGTTGCGCTCGATGTCCTCGATGAGCCACATCATCTCCAGGATTTCCTTCCGTTGGGCCTTGCTGATCTGCTTCGCGAGCTCGCAGACCCGGACGTCGGAGATCTCGGCGCGCTCGGACCGGGTGATGGCCATCGAGTGGTGCGGGATCATCGAGTTCATCCATCCGCTGTCCTGGACGGTCGTCTGGCTGCGGTCGAGGAAGACGCCACCACCGAGCAGGAGCAGACTTGCGACGACGACGCCCAGGTTGGCCTTGGTGTTGCGGAACATGTCGAGCATGTAGCCGAGCATGATCAAGCCCATCGTGCCGCCCATGGTGAGCGCCATGTACACACGGCTTTCGCTGAACCGGATATGGCTCCATTGCCAGCTGCTGACGAACATCACGCCGTACATGACGACCATGGCAGTCAAGATCATCGCCCCGAACCGCAGGTACATCCTCATGCCATGCGACTGTCCATCACCATGACCATGACCATGACCATGACCAGTCTTGCCCGCGTTCTCGTTGTCCATCACCGCAGTGCTCCGTTCCTTCTTCGTGACTCCTTACGGCCAGGCCACCGGCTCCCAGGCTGCCTTCACGATCCTCCGCGATAGCGCCGACCACCGCTCGGTCCTCGGTTGCGGTGCCCACGACCACGCGCCTCATGCAAAGCGGGCGCCCACTCAGGGTCAGCACGGCTTTGACGTCTTCTGGATGCGCGTCGAAGGCGTCTGCGAACCGTTCGAGCCGAATGCGGCGAGTGATGAGTCTCGGGAGCCAACCAGCGTCAGCCAGGGCCAGCGGCCGGCCCTTGGGCGAAACGCCCGTCAGGCACACAACGCCGCACGTCGCCGTCCCGGCAATGCAGTCGAACACCACCTGCCCCACACCGGTCGCCTCGATCACCACATCGAGCCGAATCCGCTTCGCCACCTCCGCCACGTCGCCTGTGTGGTAAACAGCGCCAAGGTCGGCCACAAAGCTCGGCTTCGGACCAAACCTCACCCGGTCGAGATCGTGAACCTCGAGCCGGCGCTGAACGCCCAGCAGCGCGGCAAGCAACCCGATCGACCGGCACCAGTCACCAGCACCGTCCGCGGCTCGAACCACGACCGGTTCCCAACCTTCTCGATCTGGTCCCACGCCTTCGCAACGACGCTCGCGGGCTCCAGAAACACACCGGTCTCGTTGAGCCGGGGATCGAGCTTCACGGCGTACTCCGGCTCCACCGTCCACGACTGACTCGCATATCCGTCAAGTTCCTTCATCCCCCGCGGCGATCTCACGGTCTGTGCCGCACACCCCCGTGGCAGCTCCTTTCCTCCCACTACGTTTCTTAGTACTATTCCGAATCGTAGGACTGTGCCCGTTAACTGGTGGGGAATCGGGCGGGGTGCGGCTGCTGGCCGCTGGTCTGAGGGGGCCTCATGTCGGTGCTCGCGAGGGCGCGATCAGCGGTGAATCGGGCTCTGCGGCCCGCGGGGCTGCAGCTTGTTCGCGGCCACAGTGCGGATCCCGCCATCAGCCCGTTTCTGCCTGCCCGTAAGACGATCGCGGCGGCGGAGAAAGCCGGCCAGTCACTCGAGGACTACCTGGACGCGTTCAGTGCCGAACCCGGCGCCACAGCCGGAACGGTCGACGCGATGCTGCGGCTCGGCGACCTCAGCGACCCCCTCGACCGGGTGTGCGAGATCGGCCCCGGCTCAGGCCGCTACCTGAGCAGAGTGATCGACACGCTGCACCCGAAGCAGTACGAGGTGTACGAGACGGCGCCCGACTGGGTGAAATATCTGCGCGAGATCCGGCCCGAACTCATCGCGCGGCCCGCCGACGGCCACTCGCTCGCTTCGACGGCGGACGCATCGGTCGATCTGGTGCACTCGCACAAGCTTTTCTGCTACATCCCGTTCGTCGTCGCGTTCGGCTACCTGGCGGAGATGGCGCGGGTCGTCCGGCCGGGAGGCGTGGTCGCGTTCGACGTGATCACCGATCACTGCCTGGACGACGCGGTGACGACGACCTGGCTCAGCGAGCCCTCCCGTGCGACCATCTACCAACTGACACCGCGCGACTGGGTCGTGGACTTCCTCGCTCACCGCGGTCTGGAACTGCGGGGCGGCCACTTCGTGCCGTTGAGCGGCGGACGAACCGAATTGCTCGTCTTCCGTCGGTGAGTGGGCAACAAGCGCGGCAGCGGGAGGCAGCGGTGCAGGGATTCGGCGATCTCGAATCAGTCGTCATGGACCGGTTGTGGAGCTGGGACCACACGGCCACGGTCAGGCAGGTGCTCGAGGACCTCACCACCGAGCGACGGCTCGCCTACACCACCGTGATGACTGTCCTGGACAACCTGTACCGGAAGGGCTGGCTGACCAGAGAACTCGACGGAAAGGCGTACCAGTACCGGCCGGCGTCGTCAAGGCAGGACTACAGCGCCGAACTGATGCGGCAGGTTCTCGCCGGCAGCGGTGACGAAGTCGCCACCTTGCTCCGCTTCGTGGACCACATGACCGACGAAGAGGCGGCAGCGGTGCGGGACGCGCTGCGGGGCCGGCGCCGTACCGGCCGGCCTGAGTCATGAACGCCGCAACGCACGTCCTCCTGCTGACGGGCTACGCGACGACCGTCGCCACCTGTGCGCCGCGACTGCTGTCCTGGTCGAACCTGCCGCGCCGGTCGCCGGCCCTCGCCCTCGCGCTGTGGCACATGTCGATCGGATCCGCGGGATTCGCGATCGGCCTGGCCGCGCTCAAGCTCGTGTCGGCCGCGCGCTATCTGCCGATCGGCCGCGACGAGCCGCACGATCACGGCAACTCCCCCACCGAGACGCTCGTGGGAGTACTGATCGGTCTGCTGATCCTCGCCTTCGCGTCTACCCGCCTCGTGCTGGCGGCCCGCCGACTCACCAGAGCCCGGAGAAGCACGCGCGAGCGCCATCTGGAGCTGCTCTCGGTGCTCGGACGTCACGATCCAGACCTCGATGCGACCGTCGTCCCGTCGGTGACTGCGGCGGCGTACTGCGTGGCCGGGACCCGACAGGTGGTGATCACCGATCGAGCGGTACGCCTGCTGGAACCACGCCAGATCAGTGCCGTCCTTGCTCACGAACGTGCCCACCTGGCCGGTCGTCATCACCTGATCGTCGGCTGGGCAGGCCTCCTCGTAGCGGCCTTTCCAGGCATCGCCGTGCTTCAACGGTTGCGCGAGGCAACCTCGCACCTGGTCGAACTGCTGGCCGACGACACCGCCCGGCGACTCGTGGACGGCAGCAGCCTGGCCACCGCAATCGTCGTGCTCGGCCGCGACACCCCGAACGGCAGCCTCGCCGCGACCGGCGGCCAGACACTCGACCGTGTAGAACGTCTGCTCGATCCGCCTCCCGAGCGATGGTCCCCGGCGGTTGCTGCGGTCTCGGCATTGCCGCCCTTCCTGGTCGGCACCCCACTGCTGCTGGCAACTCTCCCGACCAACGCGTTCTTCTGAAGTACGACGACGCTCAGCGCGATGTCCTGCGAACGGCTGCGACCTCTGGTGCGCTGAGGGACTCCACGGCGAACACCCTTCCTCGTGCGGTTGCGGTGGCCCGGAACACAGGCTTACTATCTGCGTATGCGCGCAGATACGCAATCACGTAAGCAGTCACCGGACGACGACCACGTGGCGCTGGCCGTGGAAGTCTTCCGCATGCTGTCCGACGCCACCCGGGTGCGGCTCGTCTGGGCGCTCCTCGACGGTGAGAGGTCGGTCAACGAACTGGCCGACGCGGTCGGGAAGTCCCCGGCCGGCGTCTCCCAGCACCTGGCCAAATTGCGACTCGCGCGGCTGGTCCGGACCCGCAAGCAGGGCAACCAGGTCTTCTACCGGATCGAGAACTCGCACGCCGGCCAACTGGTCGAGGACGCGATCTACCACGCCGAACACTCCAGCGGAGGCTTCCCCGACCACCACCGCCCCGGCGCTGCCGCACCTGATGCCGAGTCCACTGCAGCCTTCACACCGACGAGCAGGACGAGCCGATGAGTACGCCGGAACACGAACAGCAGCACGCCCGCGACGACACGCCGCAGGCCGGTCACGGACATGGTCACGGGCATGGTCACGGGCATGGACGCGGCCACAGGCACGAGGTGGGGCACGGGCCTGCCCATCACGACGGCTTCCTCGGCAAGCTCAAGGAGATCTTCGTCCCGCACTCGCACGACAGCGCCGACAAGGTCGACTCCGCCCTGGAGGCCAGCAAGGAAGGCATGCGCTGCCTGAAGATCAGCTTCGCCGGGCTGATGCTTACCGCGCTGATCCAGACGGTGGTCGTGTTCCTCACCAACTCGGTCGCGTTGCTCGGCGACACCCTGCACAACTACGCCGACGCCCTGACCGCCATCCCGCTCGCGATCGCGTTCCTCCTCGGCCGCCGGCTCGCGACCCGCGCCTACACGTACGGCTTCGGCCGCGCCGAGGACCTGGCCGGGATCATCGTGGTCCTGCTGATCGCGGCGTCGGCGGCGTACGCCGGCTACGAGGCGATCATGCGCTTCATCCACCCCAGCGACGTGCGGAACGTCGGCGTCCTGATCGCCGCCGGTGTGATCGGCTTCATGGGTAATGAGATCGTCGCGCAGTACCGGATCCGCACCGGTCGGCGGATCGGCTCTGCTGCTCTGGTCGCGGACGGGCTGCACGCGAGGACCGACGGTTTCACCAGCCTGGCCGTGGTTCTCAGCGCGATCGGCGCCTGGCTCGGCTTCCCGATCGCGGACCCCATCATCGGTCTGCTGATCACCATCGCGATCCTGTTCGTACTCCGTGACGCCGCCCGCGAGGTCTACCGCCGCCTGATGGACGCCGTCGACCCCGCCCTGGTCGACCAGGCCGAGGAAGTCATCCGCGCCACCCCGGGTGTCGTCCAGGTCACCGGCATCCAGCTCCGCTGGATCGGCCACGCGCTCCGCGCCGAGGCTCGCATCGCGGTCGACTCCAGCCTGTCCCTCATCGAAGCCCACCACCTCAGCCACCAGGTCGAGCACGACCTCATCCACGGCGTACGACGCCTCACCACCGCCACCATCCACGCCGAGCCCCTTCCCCAGGACGCCGACGCAGCCCACGAACTCGTCGGCCACCATCGCTGACGCCAAGGCGGCTGATCCGACTTGGCCGCCAGCGGTCGGCCCGGCGGCCGGACCTGGGGTCCGGATGGCGATCAGCGGCGTGGTGTCACCATCAGGTCTGCGAGCAGCAGCAGGACCCGGCGGTCGAGCTCGTCGCGGGCGGCCGCGATCGCCTCGGCCGTGCCATCGGCCGGATTTGGCCTGTCCCACCGCAGCAGCCTGCGCCGCTCCACCGGGAGGTCGTCCTCAGCGACCTGTAGCGCGCCCGCCCACCCTGTGTCGCCGGGCGCCCCGGTCAGTCCGGCAAGCGCGGGGAGAGCTCCGATCTGCACCACGACGTCAGCTGCCTGAACCGCATCGGCGGTCAGCGGTTTGGGGAAGGCCTCGCTGATGTCGATGGCGGTGTCGGCCATGGCTTGCACGACACCCTGGCCGACCGCGGTACCCGGGGAGATCGCCGCCGATCCGACGTTCAGCCGGCCCCGGGCGTAACTGGTCAACAGCGCAGCGGCGATCGGAGCGGCAATTGTGTCGTCGGCATCAACGAACAACACCTCGAGGGTGCTGTGCGTCAGACGCCGCGAGAGCTTGCCCAGCCGTCGCAGCCGGTCGATCGACCAGCGCTCGGCGAGTGGGACCAGGTGATGCCTGATGTGGGCGGTGCGGGCCAGCAGGTCGTACGACTCGATGGTCACCAGCTCGCACTCGTCCAGCGGGATCGCCCCGTCGTAGAACTCGAAGACGTGCTGGGCGGCGCGACGCAGTTGCGAGGAGGTGTTGAGCAGTTCGAAGTCTTCGAGGTTCCTTGGCACGGTCGTCCTCCCGGAACGGGCAGTCAGCCGGCAGGTGACTGCCGGCTCAGATATCGGCACCCGATGTCGTTTCACGATATCCGGACCGCAGCAGCCGTGGGAGACGGAGCTGTCGAGATTTTCGAGCCGGGCGTACGATCGGATTCCGATATCGGTTTCGTCAGTAAGGAGGCGGCAGTGCGGGAGTTCCAGCGGGGTGCAGTGCGGTTGCACATCTTGCATCACGCGGCCGAGGGCGAGGTCCACGGCGCGTGGATGACCGAGGAACTGGCCGGCCATGGCTACCAGATCAGCCCCGGCACGCTCTACCCGACGCTGCACCGACTGGAGGCCGACGGGCTGCTGGTGTCCGAACAACGGATCGTCGACGGCCGCATGCGGCGGGTCTACCGAGCCACCAAGGCCGGCCGGAAGGCGCTGGCGGAGGACCGTAGGGCGCTTGCGGAGCTGGCCCGCGAAGTCCTTGGCGACGACACCGAGTCCTGATCTCCGGCCGGCCTGGGCGGCCGGCCACTCCATCCCAGGGCGGTCGACGGCGGTGCAGGGGGTGACGTATCGTCTTCCGATATCGGATTCCGTTGGGAGTTCGGTTGCGCCTGACGACCTACGGAGCGAGCCATGAGCAAGCCGTCGACCGCCGCGGGGACGCCGGACGAACTCGACCGGCGGTTGGGAGTGCCCGACGCCGTCGTCATCGGTCTGGGGTCGATGATCGGTGCCGGTATCTTCGCCGCCCTTGCCCCCGCGGCCGATGCGGCCGGCTCCGGGCTGCTCATCGGTATGGCGCTCGCCGCCGTGGTCGCCTACTGCAACGGCACCTCCTCGGCGCGGCTCGCTGCCCGCTATCCGGCGTCGGGTGGCACCTATGTCTACGGCCGTGAACGCCTCGGTGATTTCTGGGGCTATTTGGCGGGCTGGGATTCGTTGTCGGCAAGACTGCCTCCTGCGCGGCGATGGCTCTCACTGTCGGTTCCTACGTTTGGCCGGACCAGGCCCACGCGGTCGCGGTCGCCGCGGTGGTGGCGCTGACCGCAGTGAACTACGGCGGGGTACAGAAGTCAGCCTGGTTCACCCGGGCCGTCGTCGCCGTGGTCCTGGCGGTGCTGGTCGCCGTGGTGGTCGCAGCTCTCAGCTCCTCTGCGGCAGACGCGGCCCGGCTCGACATCGGGGACGACGCCACCTTCGCCGGGGTGCTCCAGGCGGCAGGTCTGCTGTTCTTCGCCTTCGCCGGCTACGCCCGCATCGCCACCCTCGGCGAGGAGGTCCGCGACCCCGCGCGCACCATTCCCCGGGCCATCCCGCTCGCGCTCGGCATCACCCTGGTCGTCTACGCCGCCGTCGCCGTCGCTGTTCTGATGGTGCTCGGGTCCGGCGCCCTTGCGGATGCCGCCGCGCCGCTGTCGGACGCCGTCCGGGCCTCGGGCGCCGACTGGCTCGTGCCGGTCGTGCGCGTCGGCGCGGCCGTCGCTGCGCTCGGTTCGCTGCTCGCTCTGATCCTGGGTGTTTCCCGAACGACACTCGCGATGGCTCGTGACCGGCACTTACCGCACGCCCTGGCCGCGGTCCACCCGCGGTTCAAGGTCCCGCACCGGGCCGAACTCGTGGTCGGCGTCGTCGTGGCGGTGATCGCCGCGACGGCGGACGTGCGTGGCGCGATCGGTTTCTCGTCCTTCGGCGTGCTTGTCTACTACGCCATCGCCAACGCGTCCGCCTGGACGCTGAGTCCGGACGAGGGCCGCCCGGCGCGGATCATCCCCGCCCTGGGGCTGACCGGCTGCCTGGTGCTGGCCTTCGCCCTCCCGGCCACCGCGGTGATCGCAGGCGCCGCGGTGCTGGCCTTGGGGGCCGCCGTCTACGGCGTGCGCCGAGCCGTAGCCGCCCGCAAGTCGTAACACCCCGTTGGATCATCACCCGGCGTGCTGTACTACGCGTCCGGCTCAGCACTTGAGCCCCTGCAGCACAATCTCCCGTACGCCGTCTTCGTTGCCGTCGGCCCGCTTCAGCGATGGTGCGTCAGCTCACCGTGTCGTGTTCAGGCGACGTTGACGAAGATCGGGTTCGAGTAGAACCACAGATCCTCCCACGGGCTCTCTTTGCCGTCGGCGGCCGGTTCGGCCTCGTCCGTACTCGTGCCGCGGACCCGGATGTAGCTGCTGGCGGTGACGTCGCGCAGGGTGTGGCGAATGACGTACTCGCCGCCGACGCGGCGGAAGTCGCTCTTGCCGTAGCGGGCGACCACTCGCGTGGTGGGGTTGGTGGCGGCGTCGCGATCGGTCACAGGTCCGGTGATCTCGCCGACGATCAGGTCGACCCGATTCACCTCAGGCCGGTCTCCGTTCGCGTTCGTGCCGGTGAGCGGCCGGAAGCGGATCTCGACGACGACGTCGTTGTTCCGGCTGTCGGTCACGCTGAGCTGCTGTCCGACGGTGGCGACGTGCCGACCGTGCGTGGCGGCGATGTCGAGGCCGGTGACGAGGTCGCCGGTGGTCACGAAGATGCGCCCGGTCCGAAGCCCGTCCATCACGTCGCCGTAGTCCTGCCGCGCGTGCACGTACGTCTTCGAGTACTCGCCGGGCCAGAAGTCCGACCCACCACGGGTCCAGTGCACGTGCGAGTCGGAGGTGGCGGTGATCCACCACCGACGGCCCTCGCCCAGGAGCGAGTCCCACAGGCCGCCGACGATGGCGGTCATCTGGTCGTAGCCGCCGTGCGTCGGGTACCTGCCGTAACCGCCGCGAGCACCGCCCGACAGCGGGCCGGCCTGGTGGCCCGGTGCACCTTCGAAGCCGACGTACACGTCCGGCGCGGCGTCCTGGTTGTTCCGGAACTCCCGCGGAGTGTCCTGGCCCCACACGCCCAGTCCGGTCGCCGAACGAGAGGCGTGGTGGGCGATGACCAGCGGCTTGCCGGTGAGGTTCTTGGCGTAGTTGAGGAACTCGACCATCTTCGCCTCGGTGTCCCGGGCGGGGTCGCGGGGGAACGGATCGTGCTTCGCGAAACGCGACTCCAGGTCGTACAGCAGCTGAGCCTCGTTGTCGCGGCGCGGAATCATCAGCGTGTGATGATCCATCGCCGGCGCGTCGAACTCCATCCCCCAGAACTGCAACACCTCGGGAACCAGGCGGCGCGACTTCAGCAGATCGGGATACGCCAGCTCGAGGTTGACCTTGGAGTGCGTCGGGCCGCCGTGGTCGGTGCACATCACCCAGGTCAGGCCGAAACTCTTCGCCATGATCGCGTTGGTGACGATCGGGTAGACCGCGTCCGCGCCCTTGTGGAACACCGGCGGGGTCCTCGTGGTGTCGAACTCACCCGAGTACTCCGAGTGAATGTGGTGGTCACCGGCGCGCCAGACCCGGCCACGGCCGGAGGATCCCGCGGTGTGTGAAGGAGCGGCTGCGTGAGCGGTGACCGGCAGAGCAGTCGCGGCGGCAAGGGTCGCGCCGGCCCCGCCGACCTTCATCAACTGCCGGCGCGAGAGCCCGGCCACGGCACGGTCGCCCGGGTCGGCCATCTCGAAGTCGACGTGCTCGTGGCTGTGGTCAGGATCGTGGTCGTGGTCGCGCATGGCAGCTCTCCTACACGGAAGCGGACGGATGCAGCCATCCGAACCGCGTCCCGTGAACGTGGGCTGAACTGCCGTAGATCGAGCACCGAACGGCGCTCGTCCGGTCTGGCGACCCGCCCCGGATGCCCGTCGGCCGAGCCCGGACCGGCATCAGGCGCTTGGTCACTGCCCGGCCTCCTGCCGACACGCTTGCGTGGCGGCCGACGATCCGTAAGCTGTGCGACGTGACCAGCTCGGACCGTGCCGCTCTGCGTCGTACCGTGACGCATGTGCTCGCTGGGCTGGTCGCCGCGGCGCTGGTTGTCTTCGGTCCGCAATGCGTCGAGGTCGCTGTGCCCGCCATCGGAGCATCGGCCGTAAGCACCGCGCCGGCATCCTTCGCCATCGTGGAGGCGGATGCTCCGGACGCCGGGATGCACGCCGGCTGGCATCGCAGCGACGGTGACCGCTCCGCCGGAGATCTCCTGTCGGCCTGCCTTGCGCTGCTCCTGGTGGTCCTGCTGGGCGCCGCCGCACTCCCGCGCCGGCGGCTGCTTCCCGCTCCGCTCTCGACGGCGGGGGCATCGATCGCCCCCATACGCCGGCACGGGATCTGGCGGCCCTGCCGCACGCCGGCAGCATTGGGTATCGCTCGCATATAGGGCGGCGCCGTCCACCGCCGGGCCGTCGTACGGCGGATTCGCCCCCTCGCTCCTGAGCACGGTCGCCGTAGCGACCGCGTGTACCCACCTTGGACGGTTATCCATGAACAAGTCGAGCAGAAACAGCAGCCGCGAACGGAAGCGGCTGATCGAACAGATGCAGCAGTCCCAGGCCCGCGCCGACCGGAGGCGGACGATCTTCGTGGTAGCGGCCGCGATCGTCGTCGGACTGGCGATCGTCGCCTATCCGGCTGTGCGCCTGGTCCAGGACAGTCGCGACCGCAACGCGTCCACGGCTGAGCTCGGGGTCGCCGCCGACGCCGCGGGTTGCGACGCGGTCGTCGAGGACAAGACCCAGGGCAACCTGGACCACAAGCCGGACGGGACCCCGCTGACGTACGCCGTCTCGCCGCCGTCGTCGGGGCCGCACTACCAGGTGCCGGCGTCGTTCGAGCGCAAGTTCTACACCGCGTCCGACCGCCCGGCGATGGGCAACCTGGTGCACAACCTCGAACACGGTTACACGATCCTCTGGTACAGCGAGAAGGTCGCCGCCGACAGCGACAAGCTCCGCACCGTCGAGAAGATCGCGAAGTCGTACAGCTCGTCCGATCTGAGCGGGAAGTTCCTAGCCGCGCCGTACCAGGCCAAGGACGGCGGACCCGCATGGCCGGCCGGAAAGGATTTCGCCTTGTCGCACTGGGGCGGCGGCCCGCCGGAGGCGCAGAAGGGATACCGTCAGTACTGCGCGGACATCAGCGGAGCCGCCGTCAAGCAGTTCACCGACAAGTACCCGGCCACCGACGCACCGGAGCCGAACGCAGCATGAGCGGACACGGCCACGGTCAGAGCGAACTCACCGCCACCGGACGCCACCGCGGAGCCCTGATCGGCGCGCTGCTGTGCTCGCTGGCCATCCTCGTGGTCGAAGTGATCGGTGCGGTCGTGTCCGGCAGCCTCGCACTGCTCGCCGACGCCGGGCACGTGCTGGCGGACTCCGGTGGTGTCGCCCTCGCGCTGGGCGCGACTGTACTGGCGGCCCGCCCCGCACGGGGCAGGCGTACTTTCGGCTGGGCGCGCGCCGAGATCCTCGCCGCCGCCCTCAACGGCCTCATCCTCACCGGAATCGGGATCTACGTGCTGACCGAGGGTATCCGGCGGCTCATCAACCCCAGTGAGGTCGAGGCCGGCTCGATGGGAATCTTCGCGGCCGTCGGCCTCTTGGGCAACTTGGCCGGCATGGCGTTCCTGTTCCGTGCCCGCGGCGCCAGCCTCAACCTGCGAGGCGCCTTCCTGGAAGTTGCCACCGACACCGCCGCCTCCGTCGGCGTACTCGTGGCCGCGATCGTCATCGCGACCACCGGTTTCCTCCGAGCCGACCCGCTGGTGTCGGTCGCAATCGGCATCCTGGTCATCCCGCGGGCACTGCGGCTGCTCCGCGATGCCGCCCGGGTGCTCCTCGAAGAAGCGCCGGCCGACCTGGACCTGGAGGAAATCCGCCGACACATCGTGGAGATCGAACACATCTCCGACGTTCACGATCTGCACGTCCACACGGTCACGTCCGGGCTGCCCGTGCTCACCGCGCACGTGGTCGTCGACGACGGGTGCTTCCAGGACGGCCACGCCCCACAACTGCTGGACAGGCTCCAGCAGTGCCTCGCAGCCCACTTCGACGTCGAACACTCCACCTTCCAACTCGAACCGGCCGGCCACGCCGACCACGAACACCCCCGCCACGCCTGAGTCGTCGGCGAACCCCGAAATCGAGTCTCAGGGCCGACCGCCGCGCTGCCTGCGCCAGTGGTCCTAGAGAACCGTGCTCCAGTAGCTCCAGAAGCGTTCGGTGATCAGCGTGAGGATGACCACGAACCATACGGTCAACACGACGGAGTGGTAGCGCGTGATGACAGGCTTTCGCAGGTTGTGCAGAGTGACGTACCAGAAGATCGGGATCGTGACTGCCCAGACGGCCATGCAGTACGGGCACAAGGCACCGATGCGGTACAGGCTCTGGAAGATCAGCCAGTGCACGAACACCGCGCCGAAGGTCACTCCGAGCTGGAGGCCGATCCAGAACCACCGCCGGAATGCCGCGCCCGCAAGGAGCGCGGCACCGACGGTCGTGACGATCGCGAACCCGGCGATCCCGAGCAGCGGGTTCGGTACGCCGAACGCCTCGGCCTGTGGCGTCGACATCACCGACCCGCACGACAGCACCGGGTTGATGCTGCACGACGGCACGTACGACGGATCGCGCAGCAGCTCCATCTTCTCGACTGTCAGGACGACCGCGGCCGTCAGGCCGACGGCACCACCGATCAGCAGCAGCCAGGCCAGCGCCCGAGACGGCTCCCTGGGCACTGACACCGGGTGGCGCGGAGCCGCAACGTCCGGGCTATTCGAGAGCGGCATCGATGCTCGCCTTGAGGTCTTCGATGGACTCGGGTTCGAGCTTCGCGCCGTTCAGGAAGAACGTCGGCGTGCCGCTCACCCCGAGCGCCTGACCGTCGGCGGCGTCCTTCTTGATGCGCTCCAGCGTCGCAGGGTCGTTGTACGCCTTTTCCCAAGCGGCCATGTCTAGCCCGAGCTCCTTGGCGAAGCCGCGGAACCGGTCGTCGGCCGGGACCTGCTGCTCGCCCCACTCAGCCTGGGTCGCGTACATCTTCTGGTACATCTGCTCGAACTTGCCCTGCTTCGAGGCGGCCTCGACTGCACGCGCGGCGCGCTCGGCGTTGAAATGACCCGGCAGCGGGAAGTAGCGCACGACGAACGTCACCCTCCCGGCGTAGTCCTTGCGAAGCTGCTCCACGGCAGGGAACGCCGCACGGCAGGCCTCGCACTCGAAGTCGAGGAACTCCACGAACGTGGCCTTGCCGTCGGCCGCCGTACCGAGCCGATGACTGTCCGGCCGCACCATCCGTTCACTGACGCCCGCCGCAGCCGCCGGCTCTTCCTGCTCACGACCACTGACCGCGAGCAGCACTCCGACGACGACAGCGAACGCAACCGCAATACCCACCGAAATCCTGGCGTTGGTGCTCATACCGTTCCTTTATTGAGAGAAGAGGAGGAGAAGGCCGCCGGTGGTGTAGGCGACCATGACGATCAACAGCGGGATCTGCCCGACCAGGGCCCTCGCGCGCGGGAAGAGCGCGACCGCGCGGTCGTGGGCGGACACGACGCCGAGCAGGTGCCCGATCACGACGGCACCGACCTGGATGCTCGCGATCAAGCCGGTGAAGTTCACAATGTCGTCGTTCACGCCGAGCAGTCCGGTACCGAAGACGTTGGCGCCGTTGCTCAATGGATCGCTGAGCAGGATGACCGTGCGCTGACCCTCCAGCCACAACAGCGTGAAGTAGTGCGCAACGACGTACCCGAGCACGATCGGCACCACCGAGTGCGCGAACAGTCCCGGCAGAGCGGCGCGTGAACTGCCCGACATGCGGCCGGCCAGGATCGTCGCCGAACTGTAGGTGATGAGCACGAACAACACGAACGCAACCAGCGCGGCCGGCCCAACAGCGTCATCGAGTACCCGGAGTTCTGCGCCCACGCGATCCAGAACGTGGAGCTGGAGACGACTGTCGAGATTCTCGAGCGGACGCCGTACGACGATCGCGCCGTCGCGCCGGCCCCACACCGACAGCTTCGCCATCAGCGTCGCGTACGCCTCGAACGGATCGGCCGCCGCGAACCAGGCCTGCCCGAACAACACCGCTCCGAACCCGATGAGCACGACGTACAGCGCCAGCCACGACTGGACAACGACCAGCGTCGCCAGGTCCGGCGCCACCAGCTCGAGCCATGCGAAGGCGAGAATCCCGCCCGCGGCGGGCCAGACGCCGACCCGCGGCGAGAGCGTGAACAGGCCGCGCGCCGGATCCTGACGCAGCAGACGGCAAGCGAGCAGATGCAGGGTCCGCAACGGATTCAGTGTCCGCCATACCGGGCCGAGGAGCAGCGACAGCGGCACCAGGCCGACCCAGACGAGGATGTAGAAGAACCCGAAGATCGGGTTAGTCAGCCGATCTGCCCCGAACAGCAATGCGACCCCGGCGTACCCGAACAGCGCCAGCCCGAACCCCCGGACAGCCCAGCGGAACCAGCCCGCGTCGATCGTGCGCGTCACCGCTGCCGGCAGCGCGCGTCCGGCGGCAGCTCCACGGTACTTCGGGCTACGCCACGCCAGCCCGAGAATCACGAACGACAACGTGATCGCGACCGCGGCCCCACCGACCGCCAGTTCGAGTGGCACGGGCAGGTCCTGACGGCCGCCGATCCCGTGCAGCGGGAGCATCAGGCGACCTGCAGGCGGAAGGCGAGCTTGGCGCTCTCGTGCGTCTCGACCTCGAACGAGCCCTTCATGTCCGCCGTGAACAGCAGCGACACCGTCTTACCCGGCTCCAGGTCGAGCGTCTTGTCATAACCGTGCACGTGCAGCGAGTCCGCCACGTCACTGGTCGCGACCAGACGCACGGTCTGTCCCGCCTTGGCCTTCACCACTGTCCCGCCTGCGGTAGCGATCTTGCCTTCCTTGATCGTCACCTCGACGTTCACGCCCGCCACCGCCACCGTCGGCGCGGATGCAGTCGGCTTCGCGGCCGGCGTGCTGGCCGGGCTCGTCGGGTTGGCCGCCGGAGCGGAACTGCTGGACGCGGGCACCGATGGGGCGGCTGCCGGGGCGCCGCCACCGCAGCCGGCGAGCGACAGGCCTGCCAGGGCCGTCACAGCCAGAACGAACGTGCGAGAACGAGTGATGGACATGAGACTCCACAGGAATGCGAGGTGCGAACAGGTGGACCGGCGAAGCACCCGTCGGCAACGGCCGACGGCATGGCGAGGCGAGCACGAATGGCTCAGCCAGTTGTGCAGGTACGCCGGACTAAGTCCGCAGTACGCAGAGCTGTGTCAACGACGGAGCAGTCGGCCAGGGCGGATCAGCCGCACCGAGTCGGATCCCCCCGCGCCAGAGGTCCCCGATGCCGTAGGCAACCAGTCGCACGGCGCGCACGGCCAGCGCCAGCAGAAGTGTCAGGGAGGCACCCAGGAGGCCCACCACGAGCAAGTGCGCGTGGTGCCCTGCCGACGGAAGCGCCGACGGAACGTCGTTCATGTCCAGGTGCAACGGGCCGACCAGATCGGCCGACGGCACGACGACGGCATGCGCTGCAGCAGTCAGCGTGTCGCCCGGCTCGGAAGCCGAACCGTGGAACGCGCACACGGCGACCACCGCTGCGAGCAAGGCAAGGCCTTGCACTAGCCGACGCCGCATCCCTCCGAGCCCGTCCATGGTGCCGACCAGAGTAGCCAACCCCAATCCACACGCAGGCGAGTCCCCCACCTGCAGCACCGGAGACGCACTTCCCCTCTGCGCCCACTGGCGCTAACATCGCCATATGGCGATGACAACGCGGATTCAGGACCCTGCCGTCGACGAGACAGCTGCTCTCTCGGTGGCGGCTTGTTTGTTCCACGGCTTCAGTGATGCCTCCCGCCTGGCCATCGTGCGGCACCTCGCGCTTGGCGAGCACCGGGTCGTCGACCTCACCGAACACCTCGGACTGGCGCAGTCGACGGTCTCGAAACACCTGGCGTGTCTGCGCGACTGCGGCCTCGTCGAGTCCCGGCCCCAGGGCCGAGCGTCTCTGTTCCGGCTGACGCACCCCGATGCCTCGCTCGAACTCCTGACCGCCGCTGAGCGGCTGCTCGGGCTGACTGGTGACGCCGTCGCGCTCTGCCCCGTCTACGGCCAGGAGGCCCAGCGGTGAGCGACCGGCGCCACACCCCCGATCAGCCGCAGATCCACGCGCTTCAACTCGAGCCGGTGCGGATCACCCCACCACCAAGCTCCTGGACGACCGATCCGGAGCAGCGCCGCAAGCTGAGCCGTCGCGCACAGCTGCTCGCAGGGGCATCGGTCACGTACAACGTCATCGAAGCGATCGTCGCGATCAGCGCCGGCCTCGTCGCCGGCTCGGTAGCCCTGGTCGGCTTCGGCCTCGACTCCGTCGTCGAGGTGTCCAGCGGGCTCATCATCTTGTGGCAGTTCCGGCACCGCCTCCCCGAGACCAGAGAACGGCAAGCCCTGCGACTGCTCGCCTTCTCGTTCTTCGGCCTGGCCGCCTACGTCACCTTCGAATCCCTCCGAGCCCTGATCGGCGGCAGCGATCCCGACACCTCACCCGTCGGCATCGGGCTCGCCATCGCCTCACTGATCATCATGCCGTTCCTGTCCTGGGCACAGCGCCGTACCGGCAAGGCCCTCGGCTCCAACGCAGTCGTCGCCGACTCCACCCAAACGCTGCTGTGCACCTACCTGTCCGCCGTACTCCTGATCGGACTGGTGCTCAACGCCACACTCGGCTGGGGCTGGGCCGACCCCATCGCCGGGCTGATCATCGCCGGTGTCGCAGTCCGCGAAGGCATCGAAGCCTGGCGCGGCGAAGGCTGCTGCTCACCGATCGCCAGTACCGACGGTCACGTCGGCTGCCGTTGCAGCGACGGCACCTGCAACGACGGCTGCTGCAAGGACTGAGCCATGGCATACCTCGCGCTGGCACTGTTCGCCGTCTACTTCCTGACCGGATTCGTACTGCGAACCGTGCTCCAACTGCGCCAGACCGGTGACTCCGGCTTCCGCGGCCTGTCCGGCCGGCCGGGCTCCGCACGCTGGTGGGCCGGCGTCTCCTTCGGCATCGCACTGCTGTGCGGCCTCCTCGGCCCGGTCACCGCACTGGCCGGACTCGAACCTGTCCCCGCACTCGACCGCCCTCTGATCAAAGCCGCCGCGACGATCGCGACCGTCACCGGCATCGCCGCAACGCTGGTGACCCAGTACTCGATGGGCACAAGCTGGCGCATCGGCGTCGACCAACGCGAGACCACCGACCTGGTCACCTCGGGACCGTTCGCCTTGGTACGCAACCCAATCTTCACCGCGATGGCGCTGACCGGCACCGGCCTGGCGCTCATGACCCCGAACTGGATCGCACTCGCCGGCATCGCAATACTGATCCTCGCCCTGCAACTCCAGGTCCGCGTCGTCGAGGAACCGTACTTACTAACCACCCACGGCCAACGCTACCGGCACTACGCCGCCGAAACCGGCCGCTTCCTTCCACGCATGGGCCGACTCGACACAACGTACCCGCGGCCCGCCGGTGCAACGCAGTCCACCCGGACTGGTTCTCGCTCGCACTACGCCATCATCAAAGCGGACCCGAGGCTTCGCAGACAACCAGCTGCTGACACAGCTTCCGGTCGAGGAGCAGGTCCCCCCGCCGTTTCGGTCCGCTTCACTGATACCGGTCAGCCGACGCCACGTGGCAGTCACCCGCGAGCGCCCTGAGCACCGCACCTGGCGGCCTCGGTATCGGCTGCGGGAACGTCGACCGGCGTGGTTGCCGCAGTGATCGCGGCGCGGAGTTGCTCGGTGCTGGGCGCGGGCACGATCCGGCCTTGGTCGTCTCGGTAGAGGCGGCAGGACACGGTGCAGTCGCAGTGGTCGGGGGCGGAGAACGGGTCGACGCCGTTGATCAGCAGGGTGGGTGAGCCGGCCATGCCTGCCGCGGCGGCCTCGGTGTCGGTGCTGATCTCGCGGGTCGTGACGGGCAGGTCGGTGGCTGTGTGCAGCCGTTCGAGCATCGGTGCCAGGTTGGGACAGTCCGGCACGTGCAGCACTTGCAGGTCGAGCTTCATTCGCTCCTCCTCGCGAGTTCGCCGGATGGCTGGTTCTGGATGGCTTCGAGCAGCGGGCAGTGCCGGTCGGAGCGCGGTAGGTCGCAGGTGTCGATCAGGTCTTCGAGGGATGCGTTCATCCGCTGCAGGTCGGCGATCCGCGCGTCCAGGTCGGCCTTGCGGGCTTCGGCCAGGGCACGGGCGGTGTCGCAGCTGTCAGGTCCGCCGGTGTCGAGGTGAAGGAGTTCTTCGATCTCGTCTAGCGTGATGCCGAGTTCCTGGGCGCGTTTGATGAACCGCAGCAGCCCGACCGCATCCACGGGGTAATCGCGGTAGCCGCCCGGGGTGCGCGGCGGCTGCTCGAGGAGACCGCGGCGCTCGTAGTAGCGCAGGGTTTCGCTGTTGACTCCGGCCTGTTCGGCCAGCTGACTGGTCCGCATACCCTCGATCATCAACCCTGGACCCAACTACGGAGTCAAACGGCCGCCTGCGTCCAGCCGAGCTCGATGGCTGCCTGCCGGGTGGTTGCCGTAGAAGCACCGGGAACAACAGCGCGTCGCTGGCGCAGAACGCATAGACGGTCTGGCCCGCGAAGGTGAAGCGGCGCGCGGTGGGCCGCAGCGTGAGCCCGAACCCGGCGAGCCGGCCGTGTTCGTCGTAGTCGAGGCCCGGATGCCGACCGAGTTCCCTGCGGACCTCATCCGAGCTCCAGCCTCCGGCCGCCGCGATTTGTTCGATACTGACGGGTTGTCCGGCGGCGAGCAGCCGGTAGAGGTGCGGGAGCAGGTCCGGGATTCCGAACTGGAGACGGATCAGGGCAGCGAGGTGGTGTGCGTGGTCGGTGAACATGTCGATCGGGTCCTTCTTGGGAGTCGATGGACGTTTGACTCCAGCGTTGACTCCGTACCCGGCTCCAGAGTCAACCCCTAGGCGGACAGGCACTTTGCCGAGGTACGGCGAGGTCCGCGGGCGCGACCAGATCAGTGGGCAGAGGAGGGGCTGAAGCCCAGTCCGTCCAGGGTGACGGCTACCAGGCGCTTGACGGCGGCCTGCGCGCGGAGGTTGCCCGCGGCACCGAGGGCGTGGAGGCAGTACGTGGTCAGCTCGGCGGGAGCCACGTCGTTGCGCAGGTGGCCGGCGGCCGCGGCGTCTGCGATGAGTTCTTCGAACAGGGTGGCGAGGTGCTGCTGAGCGTGGTCGACCTGGTGACCGCGATGCAGTAGTGCCGCCAGCTCTTCGGTGCCGTGCTGAGCGCGGTGGTGGCAGATGTTGGCGTAGTGCTCGACGGCACTTCTCAAGCGTTGATCTGCCTTGGTGTGCTGGTCACGAATTTCGATCAGCCGGGCGAGGTGGCTGTCGACGTGGCGTTGGTGCTGGGCGGCCAGGATTGCCTCGACGTCGGGGAAGTACTTGTAGAGCGTCGCTCGGCCGATGCCGGCCCGCTCGGCGACCTGCGTCATCGTCACGGACAGGACTCCGTGCTCCGTCGCCAGCGTCCAGGCACTGTCGAGGATCGCCTCCCGCACGGACCGGCGGTGCGCGTCGATCGTCTCGTTCCACAACTTCGGCACCCTCGAAGCATACGCCGCGACTCTTCCTACGACACCATGTCTTAGTGTAGGCATGGTGTATCGAAAAATTTGGAGGGCGCATGGATAGCGATCCGCGTTCGCCCGGCGAGGCTCATGGTCCTCGACCGGGATCGGCAAGGCCACCGGGTGTGCCGCGCTGGGTGAAGGTGTCCGTGGTGGTCGCCGGTGTTGTGCTGGTGCTTCTGCTGGTGCTGATGCTCGCCGGAGTCGGCGGCGAGCACGGCCCCAGGCGGCACAGCGGGCTTGGTAGTGCGCAGGCCGGCGCGGTGGTCACCACGAGCGATTTCAGTGAGCCGGCCAGCGGGACGCGTTCGTGGCGCTGAGTCCGGGTCTCCGCAAAGGCGTGCTGACCGTTCACGTGGTGACGTCGGTCGGCTGGTTGGGCGCGGTCGTCAGCTACCTCGCGCTGGACGTGACAGCCGCGACGAGCACCGATCCCGAGACGGTGCGGGTCGCCTACTCGGCGATGGCGCTGCTGACAGCCGATGTCATCGTTCCCCTGGCCGTGACATCGGTGGTGGTGGGCATCGTGAACGCACTCGGCACCTCGTGGGGCTTGGTTCGGCACTATTGGGTGATCGTGAAATTGCTGCTCACCGTCTTCGCCACCGTGGTGTTGCTGGTCGAGAGCCGCACCGTCGCTCAGTTGTCCCGCTCAGCAGCCGACAGCCCCACTCCCGGTGAGCTGCCGTCGACGTTGCCGCACTCCGTCGGCGGTGTTGCGGTCCTCCTGACCGTCACGATGTTGTCCGTGTACAAACCGAAGGGCCTCACCCGGTACGGGTGGCGCAAGCAGCAGCGCTGCGACCGTCCGCAGGCCACACGTGGTTGATGCTGCTCGATTCGATGCCCGGACCACGGTCATGGGTTTTCAAGCAGTTGCCGTCTCCACGGAGGCACGACCAGCGACAGCGTAGCCACAAGCGCGGCGGCGGCAGCGATCGTGGTCGCGGTCCAGAACGGAGCGTGGTCGGCCGCCGCGCCGGCGAGTGCGCTCCCGGTGGCGAAGCCGAGCCAGTTCGCTGTCGTCAGGGCCGCGAACGCCTGGGACTGGGCGTGGTCGGGGGTGTGGTTGGCGATCAGGAGCGCTTCGATGGCGTCAGCCGGCCCGGTGGCGGCACCGACGAGCAGCAGAAGAACGACGGAAACGATCATTCCGGGACCGGTGCCGACGGCAACGATCAGGACGCCGTACAGGCCGAGCGCGACAGCGAGCTGGGTTGGAAGTGATCCGGACGAGGACCGGGCGCCGTAGACGAAACTCGCCACGACGCCGCCGCACGCCATGGCCGCGATGAAAGGGCCCGGGTTGCGGCCGAGGTGTGCGGCATGGGCCACTACACTGACCTGCAGTGCGCCGATGGCGACCGCGCCGAGCGCCACGACAGTCAGGATGTGCAACTGCCTGGCACCCACGCCCATACGGCGGCCCGGCTCGGCCGACGGGCCGTTGCTACGGGCAGCCGCGCGCGAGAGTCCACAGCGGTCCGCGGCGGTCTGCGACCCGGCCCCAGACCGGGGCGGTGACGGCGACAGCTGTCGAGTAGGCGCCGACGACAGCCCCAGCAATGGTGTAGCTGACGGTGGCCTGGGTTGCGCTGGTCAGCAGGGACAGGTTGACCATTCCGGCCAGCAGGTAGCACACCAAAACAGCGGCAATGACGCGGGCGATGCCGGGAGTGGTGAGCGCCGTGCGGTAGCTGGCGACCACCTCATCGCCCCGCGGCCGGCTGCGGGCCAGGCTTGATCAGGGTGGCTGCGAGGAGTGAAGCCACACCTGTCAGCGCTGCTGCGATGGCCAGCGCCATCCGCCAGCCGTTGGTCGTCGACTCGGCGGTCACCACGCCGGTGGTGCCAGCCGCCGCGGTACTGACTGTGGTCAGCACCGCGAGACCAAGTGCCCCTCCGATCTGCTGGGCAGCGTTGAACAGCGCAGAGGCGATCCCGGAATCGGCGGATCCAGCGCTCGACATCGCTGCAGTAGTCAGCGGGACGAACGTCAGGCCCAAACCGAGGCCGGCGACGACCAGGCCAGGTAGCAGCGTCGCCGCATAGCTGGACGCCGGGTCGATCCTGACCAGCAGCGCCAGTCCGAGCGCCACCAACGCCGCGCCGGCCGCAGACAATCGACCTGGGCTGACCCGGTCGGCCAGCGCCCCGGAGAAGCGTGCCGCGACAGCGATCGCGGCAGTCATCGGCACGAAGGCCAGGCCGACGTACACCGGATCCTTGCCCTGGATCGTGGACAGGAACAGGCTGACGAAGAAGAAGAGGGCATAGATCGCAACGCCCAGGATCAGCCCTACCACGTCGGCAGCCACAACAGTCCGGCTGCGCAGGACATCTGCCGGAACGAGCGAGGCCCGCAGGGTGGCCTGCAGGAACACGAAAGCCACCAGGAGTGCGAACGCCCCAAGCAGAACGAGAAGCGTTCCACCCGTCCATCCGTGGTCGGCGGCCCTACTCAGGCCGTAGACCAGAAGGATCAGGCCGCCGGTCGCGGTCGTCGTGCCGACTACGTCGATCCTCGAGGTCTGGACTCCGCCGGGCCTCGGCAGGGCCAGGAGGCCGAGCAGCACCACGACAGCGACGACCGGAACGTTGATCCACAGCACCCAACGCCACGAGATCGCCTCGGTCAGCACACCGCCGAGTACCGACCCGAGCGCCGTGCCGCCGGCCGTCACGCCGGCCCAGATCCCGAACGCCAGGGTCCGGCCACGACCTGGCGCGAACACGTCCATCACCAGAGCCATCGCCGCGGGAGCCATCATCGCGGCCCCGGCGCCTTGAACGGCCCGCGCACCGACGAGGACGAGCTGGTCGCCCGCCGCGCCGCCGATCAGTGACGCGATGCCGAAGGCGACGGCCCCCAGCAGGAACGTCCGGCGGTGACCGAACCGGTCCGCGACCCTGCCACCGACCAGCAGCAACCCACCGAAGGCGAGGGTATAGGCGGTGATCACCCACTGCAGTTGCGCAGCCGTGAACCCCAATCCGTCCCGGATGGGACCCAGCGCGACGTTGACGATTGTCGCATCGACGACGATCAGCAGCTGACTGCCCGACAACACCGCCAGCGCCACCGCCGCGCGCACACCGAGTGAGCCCGACGCCCGGCGCCGAGCGGCCATCTCTACTCTTCGCTCATTCACTCAACGAGCGTAGAGCGAAATGCACATTCGGTCAACGCATGTAGAGTGAAGAGGTGACGGAGGACGAGTCGATCTCACGCGCCGATCGGCGCCGACGTACGGAAAATGCGATTCTGGCGGCCGCACGCCGCCAGTTCGGCGAGCTCGGCTACGAGCGGACCAGCATTCGCGCCGTCGCCGCGGAGGCAGGGATCGATCCCGCATTGGTGATGCAGTTGTTCGGCACCAAGGAACGGCTGTTTTCGCTAGCCGCAGCATCCGGCGTCGATCTGGAGTCGCTGACCGGTGCGGCGGCGGCGGACCTGGCGGAGGCGGCGGCTGCGCACCTCTTCACCGACTTCGAAGACCCCGAGCGTCGTGGCGGCGCGTCGGCGCTGCTGAGGAGCTGTCTGACTCATCCTGCTGCTGGTGCAGTCCTGCGCGATCAGGTGATGGGGCCAACACAGGCAGCGGTCGCTGCGACCATCGGCGGTAACGACAGCGAGCTGCGCGCCGCGGTCTTGAATGCGTGCACGCTGGGAGTAACGATCGCCCGGTACCTTCTGCAAGATCCAGTCCTGGCCGGAGCCGACCGCGCCGACATCGAGCGCATCCTTCAGCCTGCACTGCGAACCATCGTCGACAGCGAACAGCGGTAACCGGGGCCCGCTGGTCGCCGGCGCCGCACCGCGAGCGGGCTTGCCCCGGGGCGATGGCAGGTAAGGCGGCCGTTCACCCGGCGCTCCAGTGGCTGCATGCACCGGTTGCGAGGCGCTCGCGACTGCTGCGCCGGCCGGTGACAGTCCTCTGGATCGGTTTGGGTGCATTGATCGACGCCTGGCGCTTCTGCCTGGGTACGTCGCCACGATGTCGTGATCGTGCCGGGCATGGGTGTGTTCGAGTCCGATCTCCAGGAGCGCTGGATGTCGACCGCCTCGAGAGACAACTCGAGGAGGTCCGGTCGGACCGAGACCGCATCGTCCGCTTACTGGCCGAGCGAAGCCGACTGCAGGCGACTCGCCTTGACGACCAGTTCGCCGAGCTGACCGCCGCGTTGTTCGAAGACACCCGATTCGGTCATCGAGGTACGCGCCGAGGATGAGACCACAACTACAGGGCGAGTGGGGGATCATATGGAGTTCTATCGCGCCATCCAGAGCCTCGGCGGCAGGGGAAACGGCTCGTACGGCGGGCGTTGAGCACAGCTGGTCTCACGCAGTCGGAGCAGCGACTCGCCGCAATCTCGATCTGTTCGACCGGAGCACCCGTCGACTCGACACACCACCACGCTGGGACTGTGTCGTCGAATGGGGCTCCGGCGGCGGCATGAACGCCGTCCAATTCGCACCGCGGGCAGGCGAGTTCGTCGGCGTCGACGTCACGAGCGCGAGCCTGCGCGAGTGTGAGCGTCAGGTCGCCGCCGTCTGCGACACACCCTTCCGCGGCATCCACATCGGGGTCGACACGCCGGAGCAGGCGATCCAAGCCGTCGGCGGTCCGTGCGACGTGTTCCTGAGTTTCTGCGTCTTCGAGCTGATCCCGACCCCGGAGTACGGCGACCGCCTGCTCCGGATCGCCTTCGAACCGCTCTCCCCGGGCGGTGTCGCCTTTATCCAGACGAAATACGACGAAGGGCGCTTCGGCACCAGACCGCTGCGCCGGTGCCGACCCTCACCGCTCGCGGCTCAAGGCTGCGCCAGGCGACCGGAAGCCGTCCCAGCAGTCGTTTCAGGGTTCCGGCCTGTGCGGAGTGGTCTGTAGCGACGTCGTGCATTTCGGTCCTCGTCGAGCATGCCGGGGATGGATTCCTCGGCATGGTGTCCGCCGTGTGACGGCGCTGGTACCGGCTTACCCCAGGAAGTCAGCCAGGCCGACATCTGCTTCTTCTGGGGTTCCTGCACCACGGTGATCGCCGCGGCGATCTTCTTCACCTCGGCGCTCTTGGCCTCCCAGCCGGCGATGCCGGCCAGCTGCAGCGCCTGCTGGTGATGCAGGATCATGTGCGACGCGAAGACTACGTCGGCGTCGTCGTAGCCGGCCGGTCAGCCAGGGACCGGACGGCCCGCTGGGGCGCCGCGCCCTGGTGATGCTTGAGCGCACCGCCGTCATTGCCGCAGGCAGCCAGGCGGGTTCAGCTGACTCTTATCGCACAGGAGCCTTCGTTGTTGATGGCAACTGTTACCGGTGTCCGGGCGCGGGGCCTCGGCCCGCTGGAGCAGGTCTGCGGCGCGAAGGTGAAGCGCGACGCGCTCGAGCCCGAGATCGTCCCCGATGCTCGGCAACGCGACCTGCACCACCGTGATGTCGACGATCAGCATGAACTGCGCGAACGCCAGCAACATCAGCGTCCACCACCGCCACGGACGACCCCCGTCTCTCTCGTCGACACCGGGCACCGCTCCTGTGTGCTGATGAGCGTGACGGCTCATCGAACTCCCCTTAACCTAGACGCTTGTGTATAGCTTAATACCGTACCCCGGTATTTGACGGCAAGACCAGCGGCCGGCAGTGGAAGGAGGGCTGGGATGGAAGGACTCGAGTGCGGTGTTGCCGAGACCGAGCTTGTGCGGTTCGGATACGCGCGTGCGGGCCACGGACCACCCGTCCTGTTGCTGCCCGGCAGCGGCGGCTGGGAGCTCACCTTCCACGCACTGCTGCCTCAACTGGCGGTTGACCACACCGTCTACGCGGTTGATCCTCCCGGTCAGGGCGGCACCCGTGTCGTGAGCAACAGCTTCGGGTACGACGTAGACGCCATCGTCCAGTCACTCGTCGACTTCCTCGACGCCGTTGGACTGAGCGAGGTCATTGTGGTGGGGCATTCCTGGGGCGGAGGTTTCGCACTACGGCTGGTCGAGCTGTTCCCCGATCGGATTCGGCGGCTCGTCCTGCTGGCTCCGGCCGGACTCACCGTCAGGGACGTGTGGGAGTTCCGGGCACTGCGCGTGCCGGTCGTCGGCGAAGTGGCCGCGCGGTTCACCACGAATGCCGCTGTGCGGCACATGCTCCACAAGTCGTTCGTCGATGCTGACCGGCTTCCGTCGCCTGAACTCACACGGACGGCCGCACGCACCTTACGCAGCAGGCCTGGACTCCGGCGCGATCTGCTGCGCGTGGAGCGCACCGTGAAGTGGACCGCCACCGAGCGGGACCTCGGGCTCGTCCGGTCGCCAGTGCTGATCGTGTGGGGCGCTCGCGATCGCTACTTTCCGGTCCGGCTGATCGACCGCTTTACGAGCGCGCTGCCGCACGTCAGGACTGAGGTGATCGCCGATGCGGGCCACTCCGTCCACGACGATCGCCCGGCTCAGGCCGTGCCACTTGTCCGGCAATTCCTGACCGGCACCAGCCGAACGACACTACGAGACGAAGCGAGACAGCGATGAACACTTCTCCTCAGCAACGCAGGTCGGCACTCGTCGACGGCTTGGCAGTCTCCGGGTTCGTGCAGATCGCCGCCGGTGCGCTCGCCGGCTATCCGTACGCGGCGGCGTCGTACAAGCCGGAATGGGTCAAGGGACTCGGCATCCAGGCGCCTGGACGGATCCGCCAGCTACACCTCGACCTCATCATGATGGGCGGCCTCACCACAGCCACCAGCGTCGCGCTCCCCAGGTTGCCGCGCGCAGTCGCCGTACCCCTCGCGATCGGCACCTGGACCAACGCACTCGCCTTCGCACCTCTCGCGATGCGGCCTTCGCTCGACCGTTCCAGGCCCTTCCGCGCCTTGGTCGGCACGTCCTTCACCGTGACCGCCGTGAGCTGGGTCGGCGTGGCCGCTGTCGCGCTCCACCGCTGGTCGCGACGGCCGCCGCACACGACAGAAAGGTAGCGCCATGCAGGACAGAAGAGCTGTGATCGTCGGAGCCGGGCTGGGTGGTCTCGCCGCCGCCATCGCACTGCAGGGGCGTGGATGGCAGATCACGGTCGTCGAACGCGCGCCCGCGCTCACGGAGGTCGGCGCCGGGATCTCCCTGTGGCCCAACGCGGTCCGGGCGCTCGATCTCCTCGGCGTCGGCGACGAGGTACGCTCCGCGGGCGGGATCGAGGCGGGCGCCGGCTTCCGTGACGCGCGCGGGCGCTGGCTGTTTCGCTCCGAGCTCGGCGCGATCGAGAAGCGCTACGGGCCGACCGTGATGATCCGCCGGCCGGCTCTGCTCGACATCCTGCGAGCGGCTGTTCCGGATGACGCGCTGGTTCTGGGCACAACCGTCGAGGACGTCCACGGCCTGGCGACGATCGAGTACGGCGGCGGTCGGCGTACCGCTGATCTGCTCGTCGGCGCCGACGGAATCCGCAGTACCGTTCGCGCCCGACTGTGGCCGGACGCGAAGCCGCCGGTGTACGCCGGCTACACCACCTGGCGCTTCATCACCCCACCACTGGGCCTGACCCCCGAGGCCAGCGAGAGCTGGGGCCGCGGCGAGCGGGTCGGGATCATTCCACTTGCCGACGGATCGATCTACTGCTACCTCAGCGCGAGTACGCCGGCAGGTCTGACGTACGACGACGACCTCGCCGAACTGCGGCGCCGCTTCGGGCACTGGCACGACCCGATTCCGGCCATGCTCGAGAGCATCACCCGGGCCGACATCCTGCGCCACGACATCTACCAACTGCCGCCGCTCCGGAGTTACGTCGCCGGCCGGACGGTCCTGCTCGGGGACGCTGCGCATGCGATGACGCCGGACTTCGGCCAAGGCGGTGGCACTGCACTCGAGGACGCCGTCGAGCTCGCCGAGGCGCTTGAGGAGAGCCACGACCTGGATCTGGCGCTGCGCAGGTACGACGCGCGTCGCCGACACCGGACGCAGACCATCGCACGGCAGTCCGGCTTGTTCGGCACCTTCGCGCAAGCGTCGTCACGCCCGGCGGCTGCACTCCGGAACACCGTGGCGAGGCTTCTTCCGGACGGGGTAATGCTCCGCTCCCTCGAGCCAATGCTCACCTGGCACAGCTGACTCCACACGGCTGCCGTCGCATTGTCTTCGCTGCCTTCGACCTCCTCTGGCCGTCCGGCAGGCTGCTGTCCCTGTTGGCCGGCGGGATCCTCGCCGGCCAACTCGGGATCCGAGCCGTACATTATCTGGGAGCCGCGCTGCTCGTCGCGGCCGCCGCCACCGGCTGGTCCGGCCTGCGGTCAGCTGTTGGCTAGTTCGTAGCCGGCTTCCTCGACGGCGGCGCGGACGGAGTCGCGGTCGAGCGGCGTGGTGCTGGCGATCTTGACAGATCCCGTGGGCAGGTCGACGTCGACCGACGTGACGCCGGCGAGCTTTCCGACCTCGGCGCTGACCGAACTGACGCAGTGGCCGCAGGTCATTCCGACAACGGTGTAGGTGTCGACGGCCGGCGCCGCGGCACCTTCGATGGACACGTCGGTCGTGGACTTGGTGTCGGTGCCGCAGCTGCAGGAGTCACACATGAGGGGTCCTCTCAGGAGAAATCGTTCAACAGTCAGCGCGAGGGTCAGGAGCGGACGAGACGAGCGATCGCGTCACCCGCTTCCTTGACCTTGCGGTCGGCCTCGGGACCGCCGGCCGCCGCGGCTTGGACGACGCAATGGCTCAGATGCTCGTTGAGCAGGCCGAGAGCGACGGACTGCAACGCCTTCGTCATCGCCGAAACCTGCGTCAGGATGTCGATGCAGTAGTCCTCGTTCTCGACCATCCGCTGGAGACCGCGGGCTTGACCTTCGATGCGCTTCAGACGCCGGAGGTAGTCGTCCTTGTTCTCGATGTAGCCGTGCACCTCGTCCATGTGACCTGTTCCCTCACGCTCGCCGACACAATACCCCCCTATGGTACCAATCGCCAGATCCCGCCCGGCTACTAGGGAAGTTCGTAGCAATTTTGCGTTACCTCTTTGAGTCACGCCCGTCGGTCTATACAGTCATGGCCCTCAGCAGGCATACCTACCGGAGGTATCATGCGCGGGACAGTTCTGAGGCCACTCATCGTGACGGCAGCACTGGCAGCCGTCACCGCCGCCTGCAGCGCCGACGCTCAGCCGTCGCAGAGCGCAGCGAGCAAGGCGACCGCGAGCAGCGTCACCATCGCGATCTCGTCGGACGAAGGCACGCTCACGCCCTTCACCAACCAGACCGGGTATCCGGGCAACAACCTGGTCAAGCTGATCTTCGACCCGCTGGCCATCGTTGAGGGCGAGAACGTCGTACCGCTGCTGGCCAAGGAGATCAAGACGACCGACAACAAGGTCTTCACGCTGCCGCTGCGATCCGGTGTCACCTGGCACGACGGCAAGCCGTTCACCGCCGGCGACGTCGCGTTCAGCGTCGAGTTCTACCGCAAGAACATGGAGGGTGACTCCGCGATCGACGTCCGGCCGATCCAGTCCGTCACAACGGACGGTGACACCGTCACGATGACGCTGAAGGCGGCAGATCCCGAGTTCCCGCGGCGGCTCCTCGCCGACATGGCGATGCTGCCCAAGCACATCTGGCAGTCGGTGACGAAGGTCGGTACGGCGGGCGCCGACAAGGCGATCGGCACCGGCCCGTACAAGCTCACGAAGTACGACAACGCGCGCGGGTACACGCTCACCGCCAACACGTCGTACGCGATGGGCAAGCCACGGGTCGAGACGCTCAAGGTGGTCGTGATCCCCGAGGAGTCGACCCAGTTCGCCGCGCTGCGCACCGGCGAGATCCAGCTGTCGTCCCGGATCGTCCCTCCGCAACAGCTCGCGGCCCTCGAGAAGCAGCCGAACATGGGGGTCGTGAAGGGCACCGAGTTCGCCTCGACGCTGCTGGCGTTCAACAACTCCAGGCCGCCGTTCGACCGGCCCGAGGTACGACGAGCGCTCGCGAAGGCGATCAACGTCGACGACCTCGTCAAGACGTCGCTGCTCGGCCAGGGCAAGGCCGGCAACCCGGGATTCATCCATCCCGAGTCTCCGATCAAGGCCGATCAGCAGTCCTCGCTGTACGACGTCGAGGCCGCCAAGCGGGAGCTGGATGCGCTTGGTGCGAGCCCGGGCGCGGACGGCGTACGGATGCTCAACGGCAAACCGATGTCCTACGAGCTGCTGGTGCAGAGCACCTCCACGGACCGGCTGCGCAGCGCCGAGTTGATCCGCGACATGTTCAAGGCGATCGGGGTCGCCGTCAAGATCACGTCGCTGGACTCCGACTCGCTGGACGCCAAGGTGTGGCCCGGGTACGACGTGTCCAAGGGCCGGAACTACGACATGTCCATGTGGGGATGGTCGGCGCCGGTGATGCTCAGCAGTGGAACCATCGCCCAGCTGTTCGACTCCGATCCGGACGACGGCTCGCTGAACATCGTCGGCTACAAGGACGCCGAGACCGACACCATTCTGGACGAGCTGAGGTCGGCGCCGACCATGGAGGGCAGGACGGCGGCGGCCAAGAAGCTGCAAGCGCGCGTCGTCGACCAGCTGCCGTTCGTCACGCTCTACTACCGCAACGGCGCCTACGCCTTCCGGAAGGACGCGTACGACGGCTGGACCTGGCAGAACGGGTCCGCGGTACTGAACAAGTTCTCGTTCGTCGACTACAAACTCACATGACGCAGCTCGACATCTCGGCGCCGTCCGATGGACGGCGGGCGTACTCGCGGTACCTCGCCGGCCGGATCGTCGAGTACGCAGCCGTCCTCCTGATCGCCCTGACGCTCAACTTCGCCCTCCCCCGGGCGCTGCCCGGCGGGCCGCTCAAACTCTTCGGCAGCCCGGAGGCACTCGCCCGGCTCACCGAGGACGAGCGAGCACAGATCGCCACCCAGTACGGCTTCGGCCGCCCGATTCCCGAGCAGTTCCTCGACTACCTGAAGGGAGTCGTCACCCTCGACCTCGGTACCTCGCTCTCCGATGGCCGGGAGGTCGCCGACGCGCTCGGCGGCGCGCTGCCCTGGACCCTGCTGCTGGTCGGCTCCAGCATCGTCATCACCGCCACACTCGGGGTGGCGCTCGGTGTGGTCGGCGCACTCCGCCGTCGCCGCGGCAAGGGCTCCGGGCTTCTGGCCGGCGCGATCGTCGTGGACTCGCTCCCGCAGTTCTGGCTCGGAATGCTGCTCATCGTCGTGTTCGGAGTACAGCTCAAGGTGCTGCCCACGTTCGGAGTGTCCGGCATCGACGGGGTGACCGTCGGCGGCGTACTGCAACACCTGGTCCTCCCCGTCACCACCCTCGTCGTCACCGGTATGGGCTACCTGTTCATGTACACCCGCTCCTCCTTACTGACCGTGCTGACCAGCGAGCCGGTGCAGCACGCGCACGCGCGAGGTGTGCCGTACGGACGTCTGATCCGGCGTCACGTGCTCCGTCCGGCACTTCTGCCCGTGCACACGATCCTGATGCTCGAGATCGGCTTCCTCGCGGCCGGCTCGATCGTCGTCGAGACCGTCTTCGCCTACCCCGGCCTCGGCCGGCTCACGTTCGACGCGATCTCCGCCCGCGACTATCCGTTGATGCAGGGCGCCTTCCTGGTCCTCACGGTGATGGTCGTTCTCATGAACGCGCTGGCGGACGCGACGTATCCGCTCCTCGATCCGCGGGCCCGGACGGGAGGCAGCCGATGATGCTGCAGCGCATCGCTCGTCGCCGCCTGCTGGGCACGCAAGGTTCGGTCGGCGCCGCGATCCTCGCTGTCGTCGTCGCCGTCGCGATCTACGGCGTCGCCCTGCCCGACAGCGCCGGCCGGGAACGGGTGGCCGAACCGTACGCACGGCCCGGTCCCGGGATCCCGCTCGGCGCGGACGACCTCGGGCGCAATCTGCTCGAGCAGCTGATCGTGGGCGCCGGTACCTCCTTGAGCCTGGCCTTCATCGTGGCGGCGATCACCACGGCGATCGCCGCCGTCGTCGGCGGAGCCGCCGGGCTGGGCCGCCGCTGGTTGTCGACCACGGTGATGCGTGGCATCGATGTCATGCTGATCCTGCCCGAGCTGATTCTCTACATCCTGGCCGCCGCCTTCCTCGGACAGTCGTTCGGCATCCGGGTCGCGATCCTCTCGCTGATCCTCTGGCCGGTTCCCTCCCGGGTGCTGCGCGCTGCCGTGCTGACGGCCTGGTCACGCGGGCATCTGGAGGTCGCCCGCGCGATGGGTGCCGCGCGGTGGTGGCTGCTCGCCCGGCACGCGTCGTACCTGATCGGTCCGCTGCTCGTGCCGATCTTCGTCCGCACCGCCATGCGCGCGATCATCTACGACGCAACGTTGTCCTTCCTCGGCCTCGGCGATCCGACCACGCCGAGCTGGGGTACGACGCTCTACTGGGTTCAGGTGAACGGCGTGTTCCTCTCCGACGCGTGGACCTGGTGGGCGCTGCCGCCCGGTGCCGCGATCACCCTCACCGTCCTCGCCCTGGCGCTCATCGGCATCGCCGTCGAGGACCGGCTCAATCCGGCGCTCAAGGAGGCCGCATGACGCTGACAGTGCGTGACCTCTCAGTGAGCTACTCGGGACTGAGCGCGGTCGACCAGGTCAGCCTGGAGGTCGCCGACGGCGAGATCGTCGCGCTGGTCGGAGAGAGCGGCTGCGGCAAGACCTCGCTTGCCCGCGCTCTCCTGGGTCTGCTGCCCGCAGCTGCCGAAGTCACCGGTTCAGCCCTGCTCGGCGAGACGGAACTGGCCGGACGTGCTGACTGGGGCGGTGTGCGGGGCAAGCGCATCGCGATCGTTCCGCAGGGTGCGATGAGTGGCCTGAGCCCGGTTCACCGCATCGGTGCCCAGCTCGCCGAGATGATCACGCTGCACGGCGGTGCCGCCGCACCCGACGCCCTCCTCGACCGGGTCGGCCTGAGCCCGAGCATGCTGCGAAGCTACCCGCACGAGCTGTCCGGTGGTCAGCGCCAGCGGGTGGCGATCGCGCTGACGCTGGCCGGTGCTCCGGATCTCCTGGTCGCCGACGAGCCGACGACCGGTCTGGACGCCATCACCCAGCGCCAGGTCCTGGAACTGCTCGCATCGCTGCAGATCAGCATGCTCGTCGTCTCTCACGACCTGGCCGGTCTGATGCCCTACGCCGACAAGGTCGCCGTCATGTACGCGGGCCGGCTGGCCGAGATCAGGCCGACAGCCACCGTCCGGCGGGAGAACGTCCATCCCTACACCGCCGGACTGCTCACCGCCACGCCCGCAGCCGATCGAGCAGTCCCCTGGGGAAGTATTCCCGGCTCCGCACCGACGCTGGCACGGATGCCCGAGGGATGCAGGTTCGCACCCCGATGCCCTCTCGCGGTCCCTCGGTGCCGCGAGGAAACGCCGGCACTTCGCCCGTACGGCGAAGCCCTCGTCGCCTGCCACCGGTACACAGAACCCGATCAGCCGATCTACCCCGTCGTACCCCGCGCGCAAGGCACATCGGCTACGCAGGTCGCGCGGCTCACCGGGGTCCGCCACCTGTATCGCAGCCGAGCGCGCAAGGTCGAGGCGCTGCGCGGAGTCGACCTGGACATCGCCGCCGGCGAGATCGTCGGGCTGGTCGGCGAGAGCGGGTCGGGCAAGAGCACCCTGGCCCGGATCATCCTGGGCCTGATCCGGCCGACCGCGGGACGCGTCGAGATCTCCGGTCAGCACCTCACTGCGACACGCGGCAAGGGGCTGCGGAAGCTCCAGCACCGCATCGGCTTCGTCCACCAGGACCCGTACGACGCTCTGCACCCCGGCATGCGGGTAGCGAGCATCGTCGCCGAGCCACTCGTGGTCGCAGGTGTCCCCCGCGCTGCTCGCGCCGAACGGGTCATCTCAGCACTCGCAGCCGCCGGCCTGCCGGACGATCTGCTCCCCCGGTTCCCCGGACAGTTGTCGGGCGGTCAACGGCAACGCGTCTCCATCGCGCGGGCACTGGTCTGCGACCCGGTCCTGCTCATCGCGGACGAGGCGACCTCGATGCTCGACGTCTCGACCAGAGCCGGCATCGCCACCACTCTCCGCTCGGTCGCCACCGATCGGGGACTGGCCGTCCTCTTCGTCACACACGACCTGGGCGAGGCGGTGCAGTCCTGCGACCGGATCGTCGTACTCCGGGCGGGCGTGGTCGTCGAGCACGGTGCGTCGGCTGAGCTGTGCCGGGCCCCGGAGCACCCGTACACCGCCGAGCTGCTCCAGGCAGCGCACTACTGATGAAGGACGGACGAGTGCCAGACATCTTCTCCAGACTCGAATCCTTCGGCGACCGCTACCGGCTCGAGACCGACCTCACGTCCGGAACGGACTGGATCGGCTGCGACACACTCCTCGATCCGTGGTCCGACGAACTCGGCCGGGTTCTCGAGGCGGAACGGGTGGCGAGCGGGCAGGTGTCCGACCACGCAACTGCTCTCACCGTCATGGCGGTGTACGCGGGCACCGTCACGGCTTCCGCGCTGCTCGCCTGGGCGCTCGATGACGTCGTGCTTGACATGCGCCCGTCCAACGTCGCGATCAGATTGTCACCGCACCACGGATTCGAAGCGGTCGGCCTGCGCAAGCCCCTCGTCGTGAACGAGGACGTCGGAACGCTGGTCTCCTGGGTCCTGAACGAGCACCTGCTGCCACTTGCCCGGGCGATGCGCGTGAGGACCAGAGCCGGGCTCCGGCAGCTCAACGGGGGCGTCGCGCACGGCTGCGCGGCGGCGTTCTGCATCGCGAGCCGAAAGGGTGGCGATGTGGACCTTCTCGAGCGTCGCTACCAGCAGTTCCTCGCTGCTTCCACGGGTGGACTAGATGCCCTCGGCAAGGTGATCAGGCTCCGCGAGAACGACCGCGAAGGCCTGTTCTACCTCCGCAACACCTGCTGCCTCTACTACACGTCTGCCGAAGCCACCAAGTGCTCGAGCTGCTGCCTGGACCCGGTCGACGACCGCATCGCCGCCTACCGCCGAGTGCTCGCAGCCGGCGTCGTGCCGCACTGATCCCGCAGCTCGATGTCGGTTTGTCAGTTGTCCCAGGCGACGAACGCCGCCACTAAGCGGCGCGCTCCGTCCGACGCGCCGGCTCAAGCCTGGTAGGCGACCAGAGCCATCATCCCCGCCTCGCCGTGGTACGTGTTGTGACAGTGGAGCAGCCACTGCCCGGGATTGTCGGCATCGAAGACCACCGACAACGTCTTCCGCGGCAGCACGATGGCGGTGTCCTTCCGCGGGCCGGCCTCGCCGATCTGGAACGTGTGACCATGCAGGTGCATCGGATGCCACATCTCCGTTTCGTTGACGAAGTCCAGCCGCACCCGCTGCCCCTCGCGGATCAGCAGCGGACTCGCCGTAGGGTTCTCCATGTCGAAGCGCTGACCGTCCACAGACCAGTCGTACTTGTCCATCCCGCCCGTGAGCTTCAACTGGTGCGTCACGTCGGGCTGTGCCTGTGTCAACCGGACTTGCTCAGCGGCCTTCATCAGACCTGCCTGCAGCACCGAGCCGGCAAGCTCCGGCGGCCGGAACGTAGTCGCCGGCCGCCGGCCGCTTCCAGATCGAACCAGCGCCATCCCGGTCTGATCCTTGCCCTCAGCAAGTGCAACGAGCGGGAAGATGCCATCGCCGAGCGTCACGAGCACGTCGTACCGCTCCCCCATCCCGATCAGCACCGTGTCAACCTGGACAGGCTCGACCGGAAATCCGTCGGTGTGCGTGATGGTGAGCCTGTGACCGGACAGCGCGACCCGGTAGGCGGTGTCCGAGCCGGCGTTGATCATCCGCAGCCGGACCCGCTCGCCGGGCTTCGCCGTGAAGACGTCCGGGTCGGCCGCCACCCCGCCGTTGACCAGGTGGTACGGGTAGCTCACGTCCCCCGCATCGCCGCCGAGCAACTTGCTCGTGGCGCCCATGAGCATGTACTTCGTCGAACTACCCGCCATCCCCTGCCTGACCTCGGCGAAGACGTCGTCAGGCGTGCCGTTGACGCCGTCGATCCAGTCGTCCAGCAGGACGACCCACTCGGCGCCGTACGCGAGTGGCTCCTTCGGGTCCTCCACGATCAAGGGCGCGTACAGCCCCCGATCGAGCTGAACGCCCACGTGCGGATGGAAGAAGTACGTGCCAGGGTCCGGAGCGATGAAGCGATAGGTGAAGTCGCCACCCGACGGTACGGCGGCCTGCGTCACGCCGGCCACACCGTCCATGTCGTTGCGCAGGGCAACGCCGTGCCAGTGGATCGACGTCGAACTTCCGCCGGGAAGCCGATTCGACACAGCGGCGACGAGAGTGTCACCGGCACGCATCCGGACCGGTGTCCCGGCTGTCCGGCCGTCGAACGTCCAGGTTGCCGCGCGCAGACCGGCTCCCAGATCCTGCCGAGCCGCCACGGCGGTCAAGGACACCCGCTGTTCGCGACCCGTGCCTCTTCGACTGCTCTCGACGCGTCGCACCGCGGGATCCGACGGTCCGACGAGCGATGTGCTGGACGAGGTGGTGCTGCCGCCGGTCGTGCTGCAGCCGGCCAGAACGCCGGCACCGCCCAGCAGCACCGACCGGCGGTTGATCTCGGTCTTCATGAAGGCGTTCCTTCCTCGAGGTGTGCGCCAGGTCTCGGGAGCGAAGCGGTGACCTGTCTGCGCAGCACAGAAAGGACGGACAGTTCGGCGCCGAGTGCGTCCACCCGACGGACCCGTGGTGGATCAGCCGGGGCGTACCGCGCCGACGTACGGCATCTGCCCGAACGCCGGGTCGATCTTGACCGGCTTGCCGGGCCGGCTGGCGTGAACCGCCTTGCCGTTGCCGATGTACATGCTGACGTGGGAAATCGGGGTGTAGTAGAACAGCAGGTCGCCGGGCTGCAACTCCGCGCGGCCCACCCGGCGGCCCTCGTTGTACTGCGCCTTCGACGAGTGCGACAGCGAGACACCGGCCTTGCCCCAGGCGGCCATCGTCAGCCCCGAGCAGTCATAGGAATCGGGACCGGCGGCAGCCCACAGGTACGGATCGCCGATCTGGTCCAGCGCGTACGCGACGGCGACTTTCGCGCGCCCTGACGCGGCGACATTGACCCGGGGGTCGGGTCGCTCGCTGTCGCGGCTCGTACGGCGGCGCTCTTCCTCTGCCTCTGCTTCTTCCTGGCGGACCTCCGCCGCGTCCTCTGCGGCAAGCCGGTCGCGTTCGGCCTCGGTGAGCTGCGCCAGAACCTTCTCGGCGGCGGCGAGCTTGACGGAGATGGTGGCCTTCAGGCCGTTCTGCTGTGCCTGTACGCCGGCCAGCGTCCGCAGTTCGCCTTCCTCGCCGGCTTTCAAGTCAGCCAGTTTGCCGCTCGCGGCCTGGTAGCGGCGCAGGATGGCCGTCTGCTGAGTCGAGAAGGCTTGTGCGGTCGACGCCTGCCTCAGGAACTCGTCCGAGTCCGGGGACAGCAGCAACTGGACAGTAGTCGTCATTTGTGAGCGCTGGTAGTTCGCGACCGCGAACGCGCCGATCTGCCGGCCAATGGCGTCGACCTGGCGCTGTTGGGCGGCGACCGCGGCGTTGAGCGTGGACAGGCGGCGTCGTGAGGCGGTGATGCTACCGGTGAGGTCGTTGGCTGCCTCGCCGGCCTCTTCGGCCTGGTGCTGCAACGTCGCCACTTTCGTCCGTGCTTCGTCGAGCGTCGGCTTGGGCTCGGCGAAAGCTGAGCCGGCGACGAAGGTCAAGGCTGCGGCCGCAACGGCAGCAGGCAGTGTGCGCGAAACGCGCATGAGAACTCCTGAGATGTGGGTTTACTCGTCGGGCGGCGGAAACGGACCCGACTCTCAGCACCTCAGTGGCGTGGTGGCGATCGATGACGGAAGCAACAAAGAAGCCGGCCTCGGCCAACGGGGCCGGTGTCGATGGGCCGGCAGGAGCCAGCCCGCACCGCGGCGGCGAAGAACGACCGCCGCGAAGAGGAGGGCGATACAGGTTGCGACCAGGGCGCAGAGTACAAGATCGCCGCCCGCAGTCGATTCCGTCTGCTGAGACAGCGTCTCCCACTGTGCGCCGTGGTGGTGCGACGCCTGGTCCGGAGTCGTGTGGACGCTCTGTACCGGATGCTCTCCGGCCGTCTCCGAGCAATGCAGCTCGAGACCGTAGAGGCCGACCAGACCCAGCACGAGCGCACACAGAACACCGACGAGTCCCCAACGCGGAACTCGACGCGTTTGTCCGGTCTCCCTGGGCATCGGGCACGATCTTAGAGCACCATCACGACGGCTCCACGGGTCGATGCGTTCAATGACTCTCAGTATCAGTTATGGTGCTGTGTGTGATTGCGGCGTGCAGGGGCGGACGAGGTCGTCTGACCGTCTCGTTCCTCGCCGTCCTGGCACTACTCCTGGCGACCGGCCCGTGGTGCTCCAGCCACGTCGATGATCATCGTCACTCTTCGGATGCTCAGGTGTCCGCCGAACCGACTGCCGAGCGGCCGACCGACGAATCTGAGCCCCACTGCACCGCAGCAGGGCCGGTCGACACGCTCGCACGTGGCCAGCAGGGCGATACGGCCCCGGCATTGGCAGCCATGCCTGACGATGCACTACCAGCTTCGGTGTCGCCGCAGACCGCCGTACGGCGACCACGCGCCCAGAGAGGCCGCCCTGTCTCGATCCAGTTGCTCGGCCAACTGCGTATATAGGCATCCCTTCCCGGCTCCGGCCGGACACGGACCTTGGTCAGTGGATCGCCCTGGCGCGCCTGAGCGCGGGGCTTCAGAAGGGATCTCACGACGTGAACAGCACGATGGTCGCGCAACCGCGCGCCCACCAGCTCGAGCCGGCAAGCACCGGCACAGCGGCATTGTCGGCCGGTGTCGCCTGGCGCACTCCCGCCGGCATTGTCGGGAACACACCTACTCTCTGGATCGGCGCCACCCAGCAGGGCGGCGGACCCGAGCACGGCTACTGGGCCAAGCTCGAGGGTCACAACCCCGGTGGGATCAAGGATCGCGCCGCCCTCCACATGGTCGCTCGTGCCCGTGCCCGCGGTGAACTGAGACCCGGCGCCCGCATCATCGAGTCCAGCAGCGGGACGCTCGGTCTGGGTCTTGCGCTGGCCGGCGTGGTGTACGGACATCCGGTCACCATCGTGACGGACCCTGGAATGGAACCCCTGGTCGTCCACATGCTCCGCGCGTACGGCGCCGACGTCGACATGGTCGACGCGCCGGACCCCGTCGGCGGCTGGCAACAGGCCCGCCGCAACCGCGTCCAGCGCCTCCTCGCCGCGGACGATGATGCCTGGTGCCCGGATCAGTACAACAACCTGGACAACGTCGACGCGTACGCCGGGCTGGCCGGGGAACTGGTCGCACAGGTCGGGCGCATCGACATCCTCGTGGCCAGCGTCGGGACAGGCGGCCACTCCGCCGGAGTATCTCGGGTTCTGCGCGAGTACTTTCCGGACCTGTCGGTGGTCGGCGTCGACTCGATCCGGTCGACCATCTTCGGTCAGCCTGCAGGCACCCGGTTGATGCGCGGGCTGGGCAGCAGCATCTATCCAGGGAACGTCGACTACTCGGCCTTCAGCGAGGTGCACTGGGTCGCTCCGGGCGAGGCCGCCTGGTCGTGTCGCCAACTGGCGTCGAAGGCAGGTACGACGGGCGGCTGGAGCGTCGGCGCGGTCGGCCTCGTCGCGGACTGGACAGCTCGCGTCTCCCCTGCCGGAACCCGAATCGTGGCGGTGTTTCCCGACGGGCCGCAGCGGTACTGGGACACCGTTTTCAGCGACGAGTACTGCGACCGGCACGGCCTCACCGGCGTGACGCCGGCCCTGGAGCCGGATGAGATCGCTCACCCCACGGCGGGCGTCCCGCACCGGTGGACCCGCTGCACGACCGTCGTCGACCCGCGCTCACTGGTCGAGCAGGAACGCGAGTCAGTGGTGATCGGTTCATGACTCAGTTCCTGACGCAGTACCAAGCCATGCCCAGGGTGACGAGACTGCTGCTGATCAACCAGTTCACCATCAACTTCGGCTTCTACATGCTGATGCCCTATCTCGCCCAGCATCTGGCGGGAACTCTCGGACTCGCCGCCTGGCTGGTCGGCCTGGTGCTCGGAGTCCGGAACTTCTCCCAGCAAGGCCTGTTCGCACTCGGAGGCGCACTTGCCGACCGCTTCGGCTTCAAGCCGCTGATCGTCGCCGGTTGCCTTCTCCGTACGGCGGGATTCGCCATGCTCGCCGTGGCCGACTCGATTCCTGTCCTGGTGGTCGCCTCCGCCGCGACCGGGCTCGCCGGGGCGCTGTTCAATCCCGCCGTACGGGCCTATCTCGCCCTCGACGCCGGCGAGCGGCGGGTGGAGGCCTTCGCGCTGTTCAACGTGTTCTATCAAGCCGGGATCCTCACCGGACCGCTCGTGGGGCTCGCGTTGACCGGGGCCAGTTTCCGCCTCACCTGCACCGTGGCAGCAGTGGTCTTCGCCGTGCTGTCCGTGGTACAGATCCGTTCACTGCCGGCTCAGGCAAAGGAGTCCGGCGACCGGGTGGGCATTCTCGCCCAGTGGCGCGTCGTCGTGGCAAACCGGCCGTTCCTGCTCTTCGCGACGGCGATGATCTGCTCGTACGTCCTGTCCTTCCAGGTCTATCTCGCGCTCCCACTGGAAATCCGGCGTACGGGAGGCGATGGCAGCGGATCGACGCTCGGCGTCGCCGCTCTGTTCGTGGCGTCGGGCCTGGTGACGGTGCTCGCGCAGACAAAGGTCACGGCCTGGTGCCGATCACGCCTCACGGGAGGGCAGGCACTTGTCCTGGGGCTCGTCGCCATGGCGACCGCCTTCGTCCCGTTGCTGATAGCAACGGCATTCGCGGATGCGGCCCCACCATGGTTGATCAGCCTGCTGCCTGGTCTGGCCGCGGCCGTACTACTCGCCGTCGGCACAATGGTGGCATTCCCGTTCGAGATGGACACCATTGTCGCCTTGTCGGGCGGCCGCCTGGTCGCGACCCACTACGGCGTCTACAACACCATCTGCGGCATCGGCATCACGGCCGGCAACCTGCTCACCGGAGCCGCTCTCGACGAGGCCCGGAATCGCGGGCTTCCCACACTGCCCTGGCTGTCACTGGTGGCGCTCGGCGTATTCAGCGCGGCGATGATCGCCCTCCTGCAGCGCACCGGGCGCTTGAGCCCGGCCGAGGTGAAGGTCGCCGCCCGCGCATAGGTCTGCGGTGGGAGGCGAGATCACCGAGGATCGCCTCCCACCTCGCCTACTGCCTCCGGACAGCCAGCAACTCGTGCTGCCACCGCTCAGCGGCGCATGGTGGCTGCCGATCAGGGTCAGGCCGCGGCGCTGCAGCAGCTCGATCGTCCACGACCGCGGAGTGAGCAGATAGAGGGTGAGGTTCTGAGCGATCCAGGACTTCAGCACCGTGTCGTCGACGCAGTCCTCGGTGACGATGTCGAACGCAACGATCCCACCTGGCCGGACGACGCGCATCGGCCGGAGCCTGGACCGATCTCGCAGACGCGAGCAACATGATCACCCAGTTCGGCTATCTCCAGCAACGCCGCTACGGTGTCCTCGGTCGCGCCGGGTTTCGCACTGAACGCATCCAGGTAGTCCGACACGGATACACCGTCGCGTTTGGCCGCCGCGAGCGTCTTCTTCGCCGGCAGGAAAGGCTGGATCGCGGGCAGCGCGTGACCGTAATGCTCCTGGCGGTTCTCGAAGTACGGAGATCCGCCTGGAGCCGCAGCTCCAGGCGGATCGCTGTGTCACGGCAGCTGGGTCAGAAGTTTCTGCATCGTGGCGATCTCAGCTGCCTGCCCGGTCTCGATCTGCTTCGCGAGCGCGATCGCCGTCGCAGCCTTGCCTGAGGTCTGCTCGGTCTTCGCCATCGCGACCGCGCCCTGGTGGTGCTTGATCATCATCTGCACCCACATCTTGTCGAAGGCCGCGCCGGACGCCTTGCCGAGCGCCGTCATCTCCTCCTCGGTCATCATCCCGCCGCCCGGCATCGAGTGCCCCATGCCCGGAGTCGGGACCGGCTTGCCCCAGTCCTTGAGCCAGCCCGACATCTGCTGGATCTCCGGGTCCTGGGCAGCCTTGATCGCCGTGGCGAGCTGCTTGACCTGCGCGTTGGTCGCCTTCTCGAGCGCCATCGTGGCCATCTCGACGGCCTGCTGGTGGTGCGGGATCATCATCGTCGCGAACATGACGTCCGCGTCGTTGTGATCCATCGGTGCGGTGTTGGTCGCGGCGGTGCTCGGGTTCTTCGAGCCGTGATCCATCCCCGGCATAGAGCTGGACGATCCGCCGGGCTGGGCGCCGTCGTCGTTGCCGCAGGCAGCCAAGGTCAGCGTGGCCGCCAGCGTCAGTGCGGCCACGGCGGTACCACGGGTGATGCGCTTCATGTTTTCGTTGTTCCTTTCGATCGCCGAAGAGGTGTACGGAGGCAGGCCGAACCGGCCTATGTCCGCAGCACGCACAGCTTCGACAAGGAAGGAGTGAGCCAGGGCGGGGATCGTCCCGGCAACAGCGACAACTGAACCGGCAGAACCCCGGGCAGCCAAGGCGCCGACCTCGCCGAACGCAGCCAGGCACACGTCAACGCAAACCCCAGCAGCATGAGCGAGACCGCCAGAACGGCCACACACACCTCGCCCAGGTGATGCCCGCCTGTGCTCGCGAGCGTCGGCCCGGCCGGCGCTCGGTCCGGCTCCACCGTGACATGCACCGGCATCTCGTCATGCGCCCCAGAAGAAGACATCACGACACTCGCCGCCGGCATCGCCATCATTGCGGAGTCGTGGTTCACCGTCAGCGCGTGCATAGCCAGCACACCGCCGAGCAGCCACACCGCCGTCAGGGCACGAACGAGCCCGGACACCACGACACCCCGATTGTTCATCCCCTCCAGACTATCGACTGTGACGACGCCGCAGACCAGCGAGGGCTGCCAGTAGGCCTGCCGCACGGTCAGGAGTGACTCGTCCAGCTCTCAACGGAGTGCACTGCCGGCTCGCCAGGCCTGCCACGAGAGGTTCCAGTCGCCGAAACCGTTGTCGAGCTCCATCGTCCGGGTCGTCGGCGAGTTCACGACCTTGATGACGTCGCCCCGCAAGGACTGACCGAAGTACCACTGTGCGTTCTCCAAACTCATGCCTACACACCCATGGCTCACCCGGGCCGTGCCCTGCGATGCGGTGGACCACGGGGCCCCGTGCACGAACTCACCGCTCCAGGTCATCCGGACGGCCCAGCGCACGTCGAGGCGGTAGTACTCGGGGCTGTTCTTCGGGATCCCGAGCGTCGCGCCGTCCATCACCTTGAGCGGGAACTTCTCCAGCACGACCTTGACCCCGTTCCTGGTCTCCCAACCCTTCTTACCCATCGTCACCGGGATGGTCCGGACCGGTTTGCCGTTGACGAACACCGTCATCCGCAACCGCTTGCCGTCGACGACACTCACCACCGAACGCCCGACCGTGAACGAAACCTCGCGCTGTTCGTCGCCGTACACGCCTCGGCCGAGGTTGACGCCGCGCAATCCGACCTTGAGCGTGACCTTGGTGCCGGCCGGCCAGTAGACCTGTGGCCGGTAGCGAATCTTCCGGTCGCTGATCCAGCGCCACGATCCGGCGACGGCGGGCGTGGACACGACCTTCAGGTTTCGTTCGGCCGCGGCGCGGTCGGTCACCGGAGCGTTGAACGACACCTGGATCGGCAGGCCGACGCCGACCGTCTCCCCGTTCAGCGGCACCACCGCGGTGTGCACCCGCTTCTTCGGCGTGACCGTCGTGAAGGTGGACCGCTGCTCGGCCGCCCCTTCCGCCGCGCTGACCGCGACCGTGTAGCGGGTGGCGAACTTCAGCGGCGCCTCGGAGATCCAGGACGTTCCGTCTGCCGACAGCCGGCCGGAGACTCGTTGACCGGCGGCATCCGTCACCGTCACGGCGCCGAGCCGACCACTCCGCGCCTTCACCTGCACGCCCTCGGCCGGGCTCACCTTCGTGGCCTTGTCCTTCGGCGTCACATCGATCGACACCGTTCCCGGCGTCGACGCGGTCGGAGTCGGCCCCTGTGACTCCGGTTGCTGCGATTCCGGCTGCTGCGATTGGCTGCTTGCCGCGGCACCGGGTTCGGCCTCCGTGTCCTGACAGGCGCTCACTACGAGCAGCACGGCCGCGAGGGCGAGCGCGGTGAGACCTCGGCGGGAGAGCCTGCCAGTCATGTCGTGACCTCCTTGTGGGTTCGGAGCGGCCGGGCGAGTACGACGAAGCAGGCCAGGAAAACCAGACCGCCGCCGGCCAACGTGACCGCTGGCCCTGGGAACGCCGTACCCATCGCCTTTGTCAACACGTTTGCGATCGCGAAGGTCACGGCACTCGCCGCCGCACTCGCGATGATGAGACGAGTGTAGGTACGACGCACGCCGCGGCCGCCGAGTTGACCGAGTCGCCGGCGCAGTTTTCTGGCGGTGATCCACAGGCCGGCCGCGTACGCGACGCCGTACGCGGCGGCCATTCCCGTGACGACCCAGCGGGCCGGGAGGGTAGCGAAGCAGATCACTGACAGCAGGACGTGAATGCCGGTGATCCAGGCGGCGACGACAACCGGGGTCCGGGTGTCCTCGAAGGCGTAGAAGACGCGCACCAGCAGGTACTGTGCGGAGAACGGGATCAATCCCAGTGCAAAGGCCGACAGCATCTGCCCCATGACCAGGGCATCCCCGTCGGAGACGTTCCCGTACCTGAAGACCACGGTGGTGATTTGCGGGCCCAGCGCAACGAAGACGAAGGCGGACGGGACGATGAACGTACCGGACACCCGCAACGCCTCTGAGAGGTCCGCCCGCATGCTGGTCAGGTCACCGGCCTCCGCCTGGCGGCTCAGCCGCGGCAGCAGCGCGGTCAGCAGGGAGACCGTGACGACACCTTGCGGGATCATCCAGAGCAGGTGCGCGTTGCTGTAGGCGCTGTACCCGACGCCGTACCCGAGGTGTTGCTGGTCCGCCAACTGCGACACTTTTGTGGACAGTTGGATCACCACCCAGTACCCCAGCTGATTCACCACGACCACCAGAACGGTCCAGCCGGCCAGTCGTGCCGCCTTGTCGAGTCCCGATCCACGCCAATCGAATCGAGGGCTCCATCGGTAGCCGACTCCATGCAGGAACGGAATGAGGACCGCCGACTGCAGGGCCACACCCAGGGTGCTACCCAGTCCCAGTAGGCCGGCTGCTTGCGATCCGGGGTCCCCGGCGTTGCGAGCGTTCGCGGCCAGTACGAGGTACGACGCTGCCACGCCGATCACGACCAAGTTGTTGACGATCGGCGCCCACATCATCGGACCGAACCTGCCGTGACTGTTGAGGACCTGGCCGGCGATCGTGAACAACCCGTAGAAGAAGATCTGCGGCAAGCAGTACCTGGCCAGCATGACGGTCAGCTCGCGTTGCGCCCCGGTGAAGTCGGTGTACACGTCGACGACGACCGGTGCCGCCGCGGTCGCCGCCACCGTGATCACCAGCAGCAACGCCCCAGCGGCCGTGAGCAATCGGTTCGTGTAGGCGACACCGCCGTCCCGATCCCTCGTCATCGCGCGGACCAACTGAGGCACGAAGACGGCGTTCAAGGCGCCACCCAGCAACAAGATGTACAGGATGTTGGGAATCGTGTTGGCGACAGTGAACGCGTCAGCGAACAACGCCGATCCCAGCGCGGCAGCGAGCAGCGCGCTGCGCACGAAGCCGGTGAGCCTCGACACGACGGTCCCGAGTGCCATCGCCGTACTGGAACGCCGGACAGAGCCCGCGAGAGTTGTGGTCACGCGCTACGCCGCCAGGCCAAGTACACGCCGAACAGCTTGTGGAGCGGCTGGTTCAGAGGAAAGTCCCACTCCCCCAGATACTCCACAGCGCGGCCGCCCGTGCCGAGCTTCCATTGCAGGAGACCGTGCTCGCGCCGTGTGACGTCCAGCGTGTCGTCGAAACCACGCATGTCGTACACCGAGCAACCGGCCGCTTTGGCGGCCTGGATCATGCGCCACTGCAGCAGATGGCTCGGACACAGCTCGCGCCGGTGGCTCGCTGACGCGCCGAGCTGGTACCACGCGCGATCGCCCACTCTGTTCAGCGTGTGCGCCGCGAGGGTCTCGCCGCGATAGCGCGCCAGGAAGAGCCGCATCCGCTCCGGATCCTCGGCCGACAGCGACCGGTACTGACGCCGGTAGTATTCCAGCGAGCGTCCCAGGTCGAAACCGTCGCGCCGCTGGGTCTCTTGGAGCAATCGGTAGAACTCCGGCAGGTCGTCGTACCCACCGATCGTCACCTCGACACCGGCCCTCTCCGCCTTCCGGATGCTCCGCCGCCACCGCTGACTGAGGCCGGACCAGATGTCGTCCCGGCCACGACCGGCGAGTGGTACCTCGAAGACGAGACGCGACTGGGTGCTACCCCGGCTGGTGGAGCGCGTCGGCGACCATCCCATGCTCTGCAACTGCTCACCGATGTCCAGAGCCGCCTCGTTGGTGAAGTCCGGCGGTACGTCGCCGAGGCGCGCCGCGCTCCCGTCGGCTGCTGCACGTTTGAGCGTGGCGGCCTGCCAGCCGCGAACGACCAGCGGAGGACCCATCGTCACGCCGAACGCGCGGCGCCGCCGCAGATGGGCGAACAGCGGCTCGAGCCACCGGTGCAGGAGGCCGTCGGACCAGTCGATCAGCGGTCCTTCAGGAATGTAGGCGAGGTAGCGGTCGACTCGCGGCACCCGCCGGTAGAGCACCTGCCCGGCGCCCACCACGGTGCCTGCTCCGTCGACCCAGCCGAGCCGCTCGGCCGACCACTGTGTCTTGAGGTCCGCCCACGAAGGGCACTGGAGAAAGCTGGCCGATCCGTGCTTCGTCACGAAGTCAAGGTGCTCGGCGGGTTTGAGGGGCATCATCCGCAGCTGCTGATCAACGGATTTCGGGGGCGGCGAAACGAGCCGCGTCGAGCGGCCCGGAAATGCGAAGCTCATCAAGTACTCCTCGGACGTCCTCGACTGCACGCACCGGCACGCGCCGATGGTGAGGAGGAGAGTGACGACGGATTGTGGAGATGACTTGAGAGCGGCCTAGATCAACAATCGCGAGAGGCGAACCACGTCAGGCGCCTGCAGAACGGCGCTGATCGACTCCAGTCGCACTCGCAGGGGCGACGGTCGTCGCATCAGCCATTTCGGCGCGGAAGAGACCAACAGCCTCAACCCGGCAAGCAGTCCCCCGATCACGACCAGCAGGGCAGCCAGGCACAAGGCAACATTCGAGTGGCCGCCCGAGTCGGACGCCGGATCGAGGACCGGGATCGCCTCATGGCCCATCGGGTCCGATTGCCCGACCGCCGGCGCGGCCGAACAGTGATGGCCGCCGGCCACCGCGCTCACAGCCGGGTGGTCCCCCGCCCCGTGATCCGGCGAATGCGCAACGGTGGCCAACAGGCCGACAGACACCGCGAGCGCGAGGACGACAGGCAGCAGTCGCATGGTCCAGTACGCCCGCACGCCGCCTCCCACCCATCAACTCGCGATCTCCTAGGCAGGATAGTAGATCACCGGCTCAACGAGAACCCTGGCACATCGAGACCAGGTCCGGAGCTGTCAGCTGTGCGACCCGATGCCGCGCGACGCTGGAGCGCCTCCGGGCACGCTGGGCGGGCATCCGCTGGGTCGGAGTGCGCTCAGGCACCGAGGATTGCTGCACAGGGGACCTCGTCATTTCAGGGGCGGGAACTCGGGCTTGGTTGCCGTTCAGGTCCTGCTCCATCCGTCACAGCGGCGGCTGCCAGGTGACCACGAGGACCTGCAGGCGGGAGATGAGTTCGGCCCAGAGACCGCTGACCTCGAGCAGACCCACAAGGATCAGGAGGCACCCTCCGATCCGCATCACCGACCGGGCGTGGCGGCGCGCCACGGCGTACAACCTGAAGGCGCGCTGGGCACCGGCAGCAGCCAGCACGAACGGGATGCCGAGACCGAGGCTGTAGGCGAACGACAGCGTGGCGCCGCGCGCCGCACCGCCGGCACCCGTCGACAATGCGAGGATGGCGGCCAGCGTCGGCCCGATGCACGGCGTCCAGCCGACGCCGAACAACACACCCAGCAGCGGTGCACCGGCTAGGCCGGCCTTGGGCCGGTACCCGATCCTGAAGGTGCGGCCCATGATCGGAATCCGGCTGCCGAAGCCGGCAAACATCAACCCCAACAGGATCGTGACCACACCGAGCACTCTGGTCACCGTCGTCTGATGAACCAGCAGCACAGTCCCGATCGCGCCGAAGGCTGCGCCGTAGCTGGTGAACATCGCCGCAAACCCCAGGACGAACAACACCGTTCCCGTCACCGTACGGCCGGGCATTCGAAGACGGCGCCGGGCCACCGCTGGGCGATCCTGTGCCGGTCCGGCACCGACGGTCACTGGCACCGGCTTCGCCGGCTCGTTCGCCTCGGCGCCCGCGTTGCCGGTGACGTACGCCAGATATCCCGGCAGGAGCGGCAGGCAGCAGGGACTGAGGAACGAGACGAGTCCGGCGGCCGCGGCGATCGGGATGGCAACCAGCAGCGGGCCGTAGTACACCAGCTCACCCGGGTTCACCGGGGACCACCTCGAGCAGCGGCCTCCGTGGATGGTTCCGCAAGGAGGTCGTCCACCAGACCTCGAACAGTCGAGTAGTCCGTCCGGCCGATCACGCGAGCCGCGATCCGGCCCTCGCGGTCCACTACCAACGTGCTCGGCACCGCACTCATCGGCAGGACCTTGTTGAACGCCGGCAAGACCTGACCATCGATGTCGACGACACTCGGGTACGGAACGGTGTAAGTGCGGACGAAGGCGCGCGCAGCAGCCTCGTTGTCGCGGGTGTCGATGCCAACGAAGCGGACAGGCAACGCGGCCGTTTCGCGGGCCACCCGCACCAGATCGGGCATCTCGGCCCGGCACGGGTTGCACCACGATCCCCACACGTTGATCACGACAACATTCCCCCGCAGTTCTGCCAGATCGAACCGCGCGCCGTCGAGCGTCGTACCCTCCAGCGGTGGGCTCACGGAACGGCCATACGGATAGCGTGTCAACCCCGTCTGTGGGCCGCGACCGTCGTCCGGCGCGGGCCCACGCTTGAGCTCCCCATGGCCGAACAGTCCGGCCTCGGCGGTCATGAACAAGCCGAGGGCCAGGAGCCCGAGCAGGAACACGATCCGTACGAGGACGATCCTGCGGCGGCGCACCGAGCTCATAGCGCCTACTATGCATCATAGTTGTTGATCGGCGACACCGGGATCCGATCACGCCCTCGGCAGGAGACCGTCAGCGATGACCAGAAGGACAGCGACCGATCGCCGCCCGGCGGCCAGGCCGCTTGCCACGCCGCCGGCGAGGCCAGCACCGATTCCGGAACGACATGGTCGGCCTAGTGACCGCCGCACCGGTACAGTCGGCAGGACTGCAGCTGAGGGGACGATGGCACGATGCGTGGATTCGGTGAGCTGGAATCGGTCATCATGGACCACCTGTGGAACCAGGACGGCCCGGCGACGGTCCGAATGGTTCTGGACGGCATCCGGACGCCTCGGCCGCTGGCCTACACGACGGTCCTGACCGTCATGGACAACCTGCACGGCAAGGGGTTTCTCGCCCGCGAGCGGGAGGGCCGCGCACACATCTACTGGCCGACCAGAAGCCGGGCGGACTACGCCGCCGAGCTGATGGGTGAAGCACTGGCGGACAGTGGGGACCCAACGGCCGCGTTGCTCCGCTTCGTCGAGCAGATGCCGGCGAACGAGGTCTCGCGGCTCCGTAGGATGCTGCGGACCACAGCCAGCTCCGACCAGTCCAGCGGACGCAGACAATGATCGTCGCCGTTACCCTCTTCGGGTACGCCGCGTTGATCGCGACCGCCGGCGCCTGGCTGCTCCGAGAGGCCAGGTGGCCCACCCGCGCACCGATGCTGGCCATCGCGGCCTGGTTCGCCATCGCCGTTTCGGTCGTGTCCTCGATCGTCCTGGGCGCAGCCGCACTCTCGGTGAGGCTCCACCTGGAGAGCACCGACCTCGCCGAAATCTTCCACATCTGCGTGACCAACTTGCGCAAGGCGTACGCGACGCCGGGCGGAGCTGTCACCACGACCGTTGCCTTGGCAGTGCTGGCAATCGTGTCGACCAGGACGGTCTGGGGTCTTGCGGCCACCCTGCGACAAGCCGCTCGGCACCGCCGGCGTCAACTGCAGGTGCTCGACCTCGTCGCGAGTCGCGACGCCGAGCTCGACGTACTCGTCCTGGACCATCCGGCGCCCGCGGCGTTCTGCCTGCCTGGCCGCGGTCACAGCATCGTCGTGACCAGCACTGCCCTCGCGGTGCTCAGCCGAGACGAGCTGGCCGCAGTGCTGGCACACGAGCGGGCGCACCTGCGCGGCCGCCATCATCTGCTGGTCGCCTTCTTCGACGGCCTGCGCCGCGCATTCCCCCGGATCCCCGTCTTCGTGTGGGGCTCCGTCCAGGTCCGGCGACTGGTCGAGCTCTCGGCCGACGACCGTGCAAGCTGCCAGCACACCCGCTCGGCCATCGCGAACGCCATCCTGCTGCTGGCCGACGCCACTCCCCCGGCGGCTGCCCTCGCCCTCGGCAGCGAAGCGATCCAGCTCCGCCTCGAGCGGCTCACCGAACATCAGACCCCGCTGCGCCGCGGCGCACGCGGCACACTCCGCGGCCTCGTCATCGCCGTCGTCCTGGCCCCTGCGCTGGTCGCTGTCCTCCCCGCCCTCATTGCCGCCGGCATCGACTACTGCGGCGTCGGCTGAACTGCCAACGCTTCCCCAGCACCCGAGCGGCTGGGGCGGCTGCCCTGTACGGACAGCCGCCCCGATCGACTGCTCAGGCGCGGTCAGGCGCCAGCCGAACCCGGCGCAGCAACTGCGCATTGAGCGCGACCACGATGGTCGAGACCGACATCAGTACGGCGCCGACGGCTGGGCTGAGGGTGAGACCTGCCCAGGCGAACACGCCTGCCGCGAGCGGAATCGCGGCGATGTTGTAACCGGCCGCCCAGGCGAGGTTCTGGATCATCTTGCGGTACGACGCCTTCGACAACCGGATCACGCCGGTCACTCCGCGCGGGTCGGACGAAGCCAGCACGACGCCTGCGGATTCGATGGCGACGTCCGTACCGGCCCCGATGGCGATGCCGACATCGGCGCGGGCGAGCGCCGGCGCGTCGTTGACACCGTCGCCGACCATCGCCACCGTCAGGCCGCGTGCCTGCAGTTCGGCCACCGCCTGGTCCTTGTCGGCCGGCAGCACCTCGGCGAACACCTCGTCGACACCCTCGCGGAACCCGAGGTCCGCGGCGACCGCCTCGGCCACCGGCTTCGCGTCACCGGTGATCATCACGATCTTCGTGACACCGATCGCCCGCAACTGCTCGATCGCCTCGCGTGCCTCCGGCCGGACCTCGTCCTCGAGCGCCACAGCTCCCATCACCGAACTCTTGCCGTCGGCACCGAGCTCCAGCAGGTACAGAACCGCGGCCCCGCGACCCGACCACTCCTCGGCGGGCCGGCTCAGCTCCTCCGGCACCGTCGCACCCAGCTCCCGCAGCAGCGCGGGCCCGCCGACCGCGTACGTCGTACCGTCGACCTCGGCCTGGACACCACGACCGGTCAACGACCGGAACTCCCGAGCCGTCGCGCGTCCTGCGCGCGCGTCGGCCGCTGCCACGATCGCGCGGGCGAGCGGGTGTTCGCTGTCCGCCTCCACCGCGCCGGCGATCCGCAGTACGTCGTCCTCGGTGACGCCTCCGCCGGCAGCGACCGCGGTGACGGTGTGAGCGCCCTTGGTCAGGGTCCCGGTCTTGTCGAACAGGACCGCGTCGACCGTCCGCATCCGCTCCAGCGCGAGCCGGTCCTTGACCAGGATCCCGTTCTTGGCCGCGACGGCCGTCGACAGCGCGATCACCAGCGGGATGGCCAGACCCAGCGCGTGGGGGCAGGCGATGACCAGAACCGTGACGGTTCGGACCACCGATTCGCTCAGGCTGCCCAACAGCCACCAGGCGGCGAAAGTGATCGCCGCGGCGGCGGTCGCGATGTAGAACAGCATCGCGGCGAACCGGTCGGCCAGCACCTGCGCGCGGCCACTGGACGCCTGAGCCTGGGCAACCAAGCGCTGGATACCGGCCAACGCGGTGTCGTCGCCGACGGCGTCGATGCTGACCCGAAGCGCCGAGTCGGTCGCCACGGTGCCGGCCACCACCCGGTCGCCCACCGCCCGCGACACCGGACGCGACTCACCGGTGATCATCGACTCGTCCAGCTCGGCCGCACCATCCACGACCGTGCCGTCCGCAGGGACCCGTGCTCCCGACCGCACCAGGACCACGTCTCCGACCCGCAGGTCGGCCACCGAGACCTTCTCCACGCCGTCGTCGGTCACCCGCTCGGCGTCGTCGGGCAAGAGCGCAGCCAATGCAGCCAACGCGCCCTGTGCCTGACCGATCGCCTTCATCTCCTGCCAGTGACCGAGCAGCATGATGGTGACCAGCGCCGCCAGTTCCCACCAGAAGTCCAGATCGAAGACCCCGAGGCTGGTGGCCAGCGACGCCACATAGGCCACCGTGATCGCCATCGAGATCAGCAGCATCATGCCGGGCGCCTTGTCGCGCGCCTCCCGTACGCCGCCGACCAGGAACGGCCAGCCGCCGTAGAAGAAGACGAACGAACCGAGTAGCGGCCCGACCCAGGCCATGCCCGGGAAGTCCAGGGTGTAGCCGAACCAGTCCATCACCATGTGACTGGTCGCAACGATCGGCAACGTCAGCAGCAGGCTCAGCCAGAACTTCCTGCGAAACGCCTCCGGGTCATGGCCCGCGTGCTTGTCATGCCCGCCATGCGCACCATGACCCGCGTGCGCGCCGGAGTGAGCTGCCATCTCGTGGTGCCCTGGATGCCCGTGGTCTGCATGGCCGTAGCCGCTGTGCCCGTGAGCTGCGTGCTCGCCGTGAGCCGCGTGCTCGTGAGCCGCAGGAGGACCGGACGTCTCATCGGCCGGCAGGGACTTGCTGACCCGCGCCATGGTGGTTCCTTTCGAAGTACGTCTCTTTGGTTGATGCATATCCGCCGCGATACCCCCTAGGGGTACTATACATATACACCCTAGGGGTATATGTCAAGCCTCCACGCAGGGCGGGATCCCCTTGGAGACCACGCGACAGCCATGGTCGGCGCCTTGCGACCGGCCGATGCCCAGATGGGTCTATCGGTTCCAGGCCTGCATGAGCAGGTCCGCGTGCAGTTGCTGGCGGATCTCCAAGGCGGCGAGGGCGAGAATACACACAGCGATCAGCGCACGACGCCAGTTTCTGGACAGGCGCACATCCACCCACCGTCCAGTCGACCAGCCGACACCGATCCGTACGATCGCCAGCACCGTCATCGCAGCGAGTGGGAACACGATCGGGTTGTATGTCGCGGCCTCAGCAGGGTGCCCGGAGAGGAGCAGGAACATCGCCCGGGTTCCGCCGCAGAAGGGGTCCATCACTCCGAGGTAGTGCAAAGGACCGTGCAGGTCCACCCGCGGGACGCCGACGACCAGCAGGGCAATCGCAGCAGCCACGCCACCCAACGTCGCCTTACTGATCCGATCCCAGCGATCACGGCTCGTAAGGCCTACCCGAACTCCGCTGACCACCGGTCGACCTACCGCCCCGGACTCCACCACTACCTCCCCACCTGGATCACGCTGGTCGCGACCAGCCCGTCATCGATTCGATTCAGCCGGCAGGGAGTTGGCGCAGGAGACGCTGCAGTGACGACGCCTGCCCACCTATGGTCGCGCAGCTCTACCGACCTCCCGCAACGACCCCGCCACAATTACTATCACCTCTAGGAGCTGGCCATGGATGCCGCCCGGCACCGTCTCCGTCCTGGCGACGGGCCTGCCCTAGAGTGAGGTGCCATGGCCTCCAGTCCACGGCACCGCCGCCAGGCTCGCCGTGCCGCGGGAGCCAAGCGTCGTCCGGCCGGCGTCGTCCTGACGGCTGTCGGGGCCGTCCTCCTGGCCCTCGCCGGCACGGGTCTGCATTTCGGCGACGTCGGCTCCGGCCTGGCCATTTCCTTCGTCACGCAACCCAGCACGGCGGCACCGTCACCCCACACCGCCGTTTCCCAACAGCCCCGGACCACTGCCAGTACTCCCAGTCGGCCATCTCGTGGCGGGGCCCGCCTGCCGGTTGCCACGATTCCGATTGCCGGCAGCGGAAAACTTCGAACGTTTTCCGAGCCTGCTGCAGCCAAGGGACCTGGACGCCGGTTCACCTATCGAGTGGAGATCGAGGAAGGCGTTCCGTTCGATCCCGCAGACGTAGCGGCCACCGTCCACGGCACCTTGACCGACCCGCGCGGCTGGCAGCCGATCCACAAGATCGCATTCGAGCGCACCGGGCGCGCGGCGCAGCTGCGCATCATCGTGGCCTCGCCGGCGACCACCGACAGGCTGTGCAAGCCACTCGACACTGACAGGCAGTTCTCCTGCCGGATCAATGATCGAGTGGTCCTGAACGCACAGCGCTGGGCGAACGGCACCCCGGACTACCGAGGGCAGCTCTCGGCTTACCGCGCCTACCTGGTCAACCACGAAGTCGGCCACGCACTCGGAAACCAGCACGCGACCTGTCACACACCCGGCGAGCCGGCTCCGGTCATGATGCAGCAAACGAAGGGACTCGCAGGCTGCCGTCCCAACCCCTGGCCCGGCGTGCGCGCACTGTAGACGTCGCCCGCCGCGCCAGCTGTGGGCGGCGGGCTCCCTCGTGGACCCGCCGACGATCGGACGCGCCTGGTACGACGTCCCGGCCCGGGCCGAAGCCGCCGGCCTCACCGTCGCCGGCGTACTCCACCATGTCGTCAACTAGTTGTGTCATCGAACTTTCTAGTTGTATGGTCGAACTATGTCTGGCGAGCAGAACCGAACGGTCAGCGGATCCGAGGTCAACGAGTTGCAGGCCGGCATCGTCTCGTTCGTTCGCGAGTTCGGCTTGCACCAGGCGGAGATGACGCCGTGCGGTGTTCCACTGTCGGTCTCGCAGGCGCATGCCCTGACCGAGATCGGTAACGCCGGATCGCTCACACAATCGGACCTGGGCGCCGCGCTGCGGCTGTCGAAGAGCACGGTCAGCCGGCTCGTCGGGCAGCTGCTGGAACACGACTGGGTGCAACGCGATCGCGGTCAGCCGGACGACGGCCGCGTGGTGCTGCTTCGGCTGACCGAGTCCGGCACCCTCCTGTACGGGCGTCTCACCCAGGCTCGGCGTGACCGCATGTTCCGGTTGCTCGAGCGCGTACCCGAGGCCGAGCGGCAGACGGTCCTGCACGCTCTCAAACTTCTGACGGAGGCAGCCTGTGACTGACCCGAAGCTCTCGCCCCTCAGCCGAGGAGTGCGGCGGAAACCATGGCCGCTGGTGGTGATGGTTGCCCTTGTCGCCGTGGCTGCCACGGGATGGTGGCTCGCTACGCGTGGCGGCGATCTTGCCGATCGGCGGGCGGAGGTGGCAGCCCGAGGTGCCGACGTGATGCCGTTCGATCTCACCAGGACGACGCATGTGTTCAGCAAGAACGCGACCGGCGGCGTGCAGACGGTGACCGCGAACGACCCGGCCGACACGACCCAGATCGAGCTGATCCGCGGGCACCTGCGCGAGGAGGCCACAAAGTTCACCCGCGGCGACTTCGCGGATCCGGCGGCCATTCACGGCCACGACATGCCGGGACTTGCCGAGTTGCGCGCGGGAGCCGCACGCGTCGACGTCCGTTACGAACAGCTCGAGGACGGAGCGACCCTCAGCTACTCCACGGAGGAGCCGCAACTCGTCAAGGGCATCCACGCGTGGTTCGAGGCCCAGTCGAGCGATCACGGGTAGCAGCTGCTCGCCGGCCCTGGTTGCACCCGACTACCAGGACCGGCACTGCTGACGGTTGCTGTCAGCAGTGCCGGCCGGGTCATCATGTCGAGTTCTCAGACGCGCTCGGCGCTGAGTTGTTGCCTCCGGGCCGCGGCGACCGCCTCGGAGGGGATGACAAGGATTGCTCGGCGGGTGTGGTGGAGCACATTGGTCGACGTACTCCCGAGCACTGCCGCCCGCAGTCCGCGGCGGCCGCGGGAGCCGAGCACGATCAGGGCGGCGTCGACCTCGTCCGCGGCGTCGACGATCGCCTCCGACGCGGTGGCCAGACTGGACGAGACCCTGGGCTTGGCATCCAGGCCGGCGGCGCGGGCCAACTCGGCGCCTTCGTAGGCAATGCGTTCTGAGGCGTCGAGGGTGGCTTCCTCGATGCCGTTGAGATTCTCGAGGGCGGGGTGGCCCTCGACGTGAGCGGCGAGGCCTTCGATCGGCTGGCGGGCGTACAGGACGATCGCCCGGGAGCCCGGGAGGAGCCTGGCGACTTCACTGATGGCCGCTCGCGCGTCGGGCGACCCGTCGTACGCGATGAGGAGTGGTCCTGTGGTCATGGTGTTCTCCTATCTTTCTGTTGGTGGTCGGGGACGCTCAGGACTGCGCACCCCAGACCGCGGGCTTGATCAGTGCTCCGACCTGCTCGCGCATGGTCGGACCGTGTCCGCCGCCGCCCAAGTGAGCCAACGCGTGGTCGTCGAGTCCGTCGAATTCGCTGCCCGGCTCGGCAGCATCATGACCGTGATGGTCGGCCTGCCCGTGACCATGCCCGCCGAGTTGTGGTCACCGTGACCGGCCGGGTGATCACCGGTCGACGTGGCCGACTTTGCCGGGAGCGGGGCCATCAAGCCGACCAACGCGATACCGCCGAAGACCACCATCGTCCAGAAGGTGTACCGCCATCCGAACAGCTGGCCGACCGCGGCACCGATCGGTGCACCCAGAACGGTCGAGGCGGTCAGTCCTGAGAAGACGATCGCCACAGCACGGCCCTTGCGTGCCCGGTCGACAAGCTCCACCGCGTAGACCGCCGCGATCCCGAGGAACGCGCCGTGCGCCGCGGCCGACACGATGCGCCCGGCCATGATGACTTCATAGTTCGACCCCAGTGCCGATAGGATGTTGCCGAGCAAGAAGCTCGTGGTGGTGAGCAACAACATCGAGCGCCTGCCGAACCGGATGCCGATGGCGGTGAAGACCGGGGCACCGATCGCCACCCCAGGGCATAGACGCTCTCCAACCCCCCGACGGCACCGTAGGTCACCTCGAGATCCGCCGCGATCTCCCGGACCACGCCGGCGACGATGAACTCGTCAGCCCCCATGGCGAACGCGCTGATCACCATCGCCCAGATGGCCAAAGGCAACTTTCTCATCGCGAAACTCCCTTCTTCTTCGTACGGCGCGGGCCGGTCGATGGTGCGGCCGGGGCGCCGATACATCCGCCCCGATGCCTTACCCTCCTAGGGTATTCCCGGTATCGGGGATTTCGGGAGCGGTGTCAACCTCGGAGCCTAACGATGTCCGCTTGATACCCTATAGGGGTATGATGTACGTTGCCACAGCAGCTGACGTCCGAACATGAACCGGAGGGGTCACATGTCTGACTGGATCGACATCAGGGACGAAGCGGCATTTGCCCGGCTCGTCATGGACTCCCGGGCACCGATGGTCGTGGCCTTCGAGAACGAGGCCTGCACCGGCTGTCACGAGCACCGGGCAAGGCTGTCGGCCGCCTGGCGTCTTCTGGGCCGACCCGGCCGCAGCGTGCGTGTCGATGCCGACCGGCTGCCGGATCTCGCCAGCCGCTTCCGCATCGTGGGCTTCCCCACGGTTGCTCTCTTCTCCGGAGGGCAGCCGGTCGAGCGCTTCCTCGGATGGCGCAACCAGGCCTCGCTGACCAGACGCATCGCGGGCCTCCTCGACGGGGTTCCGGACAGGCGTCGGCGGTCCGGGGTGAGCAGCTCCCGCCAAGGCGCCCGGCGCTCGCGGGGAGCTGCTTGATGACGCGCCAGGTCACGGCTGCGGGCAGGCCGGGGTGGCGGGTATTCGCTGCGGTTGTGCTGCTGGGCGGTCTCTGGGGCAGTTCGTTCCCGCTGATCCGGGTCGCCGCTCCGAGTCTCGGAGCGGCTGGAGTGACGCATGGCCGGGTGCAGGTGGCCGCGACGATTCTGGCTGCAGTCATCACCTTGAACGTGCGGACGGCGAGAACCGCCTGGCGCGCTGTGGGAGGCGCGATCGGCCCACTGTTGCTGCTCGCCGCGTTCAACGTGGCCCTGCCGCTGACCCTTGTCGCGACCTCGATCGTCTCGCTCAACGCGTCCCTTGCCGCGGTACTGAACGCGTCCACTCCCCTGTTCGCGGTGGGTGTCGCCGCCGTCTGGCTGCACCAAGCGGTGAACCGTCGGAAGGCCGTCGGTGTCGCCATCGGGATCCTCGGGGTCGTGATCCTGGTCGGCGGGGCTTCGCTCGACCTCGACTGGTCCACTGCGCTGGCCATCGCGGCCTCGCTGACCGCGGGTCTGCTCTACGCGCTGGGTGGCGTCTACACGCAGGTACGGTTCGCCGAGACACGCCCGTTGGTACTCGCCACGGGACAGCAGTTGGCCGCCGCGCTCCTGCTGATCCCGGCCAGTGCCATGGCGCCGCCACGCGGTCCGGTGACCGCCGCGGCGGCATCGGCCGTCCTCGTGGTCGGGGCCGGCGCCACGGCCGGCGGGTACCTGCTCTATTTCTGGATCATCCGCGCGGCAGGCCCTGTAGCGGCGTCGACCGTGACCTTGATCGTCCCGATCGCGGGTTCTGTCATCGGCGTGCTGTGGCTCGACGAACCGCTGACGCTTGGTCTGGTGCTGGGCACGGCCGTGATCCTCACCGCTGTAGGCCTTCTGATCGGCCCTGCCCGAACCCAGTACAACTCCACGGATGCCGCCGAGCGTACGGAAGTCACGGCATAGACAGCGAGGCGATCGACGGGTTCACCTGTTCGGTAACCCACGCGAAGGGCTCGGTTCGGGGCTCCCGGCGGTACTGCAGTGACGGCTGCAGACCCGGAGCAAACTGGCCGCCTACCGCCGGCGCACGCCGGGGCAGGTCACGTAAGCATCAGGCCGGCTTCGCTTCTTCGGGATGCAGACCGGCCACCAGGTTGAACGCGCCGGTGAGAAGGTTGAGGCTGACCAGCCCGACGACTTCGGTGATGACCCTGTCGCTCCAGCCGTTGTCGCGCAGGACGGTCAGATCCTCGTCGCCGATCGAGGAGGGCTCAGCCAGGACGCGGACCGCGAAGTCGAGCAGCACGGCCTCCCGCGCGTCGACCGATGTTCCTTGCCGCGCCAGTTCGATATCGGTGTCGGTCAGGCCCACCTTCCGCCCCGCCGCACTGTGCGCCTCGAGGCAGAGATCGCAGCCGATCCACTCCTGAACGGCGAGCGACAGTTTCTCGCTCAGGGCCCGCGGGATCTTGACCCGTTTGATCGCTGCGGAGAGATCGAGGTACCCGCGCAGTACCGCGGGCGAGTGCGCCATGGTGGCCACCATGGCGCCCAGGCCGCCGTGCCTGGAGGCGATGTCCGTCAGGATCTCGCTCGATCCGGCGGGGGCTTCGTCCGGCGTCAGTGGTTGCAGGCGTCGCACTTGTGTCTCCTCTTGCGGAGCTGGATGATCGATGGTCATACCATACCAGGGTATGGCAGCCTACCTACGGTAGCTCGAAGCAACGATCGGCTGAGCGATCTCCAAGTACCCCCATGAGTAATCTGGATCACAGGCGTTATGGTTGCTTCAGATACCCGAGGGGGGTACGGTTCTCGGCAGGAAGGGAGCGGACATGAGCGACACGGAATCCAGCCACGGTAACTGCATCGACGTCCTCGCACAGGTGCCGGCGATGACGCAGGCACTGGAAGCAGTCGCGATCGGCCTGCTCGACGAGCACCTGGCGCACTGTGTCGCCGGGGCCGCTGCTGCCAACGATTCGGAGGCCGCCGAGCTCAAGGTGAAGGAAGCCTCCGACGCCATCGCTCGCCTCGTCCGCTCCTGAGTTGCGACACGCACGACCCGCGTTGCTGATGCAGCGCTGGCCATGAATCGTGGGAACTGACGGCGATCTACTATCGTCCTTCGTATGTCGACGCGACGAGGCCAGGGAGCTCCGTAGATGGCACGCACAGGACCCAAGGCGACCGGACAGGGGAAGGCCCCTGCCACGTCTGCGCCGGGTGCGGGCACCAGCAAGAGCACCTGGTTGATCCTCGGTTCGGTGCTGGTCTTCTCCGTGGCGCTGGCGCTCGTCCTGCCCCGGGTGATCGGGGACGGCGGCGGCCCGGCTGGTTCGGACAGTGGCGATCCGGGTGTGGCCCACGCTCACGGGCTCGGGATCGACCCGTCCGACGGGACGCTGTACGCCGCGACGCACTTCGGTGTCTTCCGCATCCCGGAGTCCGTGACGGCCACCCGGATCGCGGACCGATACCAGGACACGATGGGATTCACGGTCGTCGGTCCACAGCACTTCCTCGGCAGCGGGCACCCCGACGAACGCGAGAACAAGCCGGCCCGCCTCGGGCTGATCGAGAGCGCCGACGCCGGGCAGACCTGGCAGAACCTGTCGCTCGAGGGGGTGGCCGACTTCCACGCGCTGAAGGTCGCGCACGGTTCTGTCTACGGCTTCGATTCCGGCACAGCACGGTTCATGGTGAGCAACGATCGCCGCACCTGGGAGGACCGCAGCGGCACGCCGATGCTCGACTTCGCCGTCAGCCCCGCCGCTCCGGAAACAGTCCTTGCCGCCACGGAAGAGTACGGCCTGGCGCGCAGTACCGACGGCGGCCGTTCCTTCGCTCCCGTCAAGGACGCGCCACCTGTCGCCTATCTGGCCTGGCCAGCAACGCAGCTGCTGTACGGCGTAACCGTCACCGGCGCGGTGATGATGAGCGCCGATGCCGGTGCGAGCTGGCAGCAACGCGGCTCGCTGGAAGGCCAGCCTCAGGCACTGGTTGCTGACGGCAAGCAGAGGGGTGTACGCCGCCACCGATTCAGGAATCCACGCGTCCACCGACGGCGGACGCACGTTCGCCCTTCGCTACCGCGGTTGAGAGAGGTCGTGTTGTCGTGAGCAGCAAAGGCAAGCAGTCCCGTCGGCAGCTGATCGAGCAAATGCAGCGCGACCAGGCCCGCTCCGACCGACGCCGTACGATCCTCATCATCGCTGTGTGTCTGGTCGTCGGTCTGGGCATCGTTGCCTATCCCGCCATCAAGCTCGTCCAGGACTCCCGCGCCAAGTCGACGCCGACCGCCGAAATCGGCGTCCCCGCTGACCAGGCCTCCTGCGGTGACATCGTCGAAAGTGCAGCCAGCGGGAGCAGCGACCACAAGCCCGACGGTACGGCGATCGCGTACGCGACCTCGCCGCCTTCATCCGGCCCGCACTACCAGACGTGGGCGCCGTTCAGCCGGAAGTTCTACACCGCCGACGACCGCCCGGCGCTGGGCAACCTGGTCCACAACCTCGAGCACGGCTACACCATCCTGTGGTACAACGACACGATTGCCGGCGACAGCGAGAAGACGGCCGTGATCGAACGCCTCGCAAAGTCCTTCGGCGACTCGCAGACGCAGGCCGGCAAGTTCATCGCCGCGCCTTACACCACCAAGGACGGCGGCGACGCCTGGCCCGCCGGCAAGAACATCGCCTTCGCCCACTGGAGCGGCGGACCCCCGGAAGCCCAGAAGGCCAATCGCCAGTACTGCGGCGACATCAGCGGCGCGGCCCTGAAGACATTCATGGACAAGTATCCGGCTGACGATTCTCCAGAACCGAACGCCGGCTGACGGTCGCCAGCCGGTCGTCACGTGCCCAGCTACGACGGAAGTTAGTACATGCACGGCGACGGATCCACTCCGAAGCAAGGGCGAGCCGGGCAGATGACTGGGATCATGCATGGCGACATGTGGGCATGGATGCTCCTATGGGCGGTAGCCGGCGTGGTGATAGTCGTGGCCGGTGTGGTGACGACGGTGTGGATGGTGCGCCGTGCGAGCAACGCCGTTGACGCCCCTCCCGGCCGGCCTGAGGTCGAGAGTCCCGAGGACATGCTGCGGCGCCGTTACGCCGCAGGTGAGATCGACGAGGACGAATACCTGAAGCGCATATCCGGTCTCAACCAACACGGGTGATTCAGCGCTGTCAGCAGGTCCCAGGGGGTGCCCGGCACGGCATCGCAGCCTCTGTCCCTGGTGCTCCCTCGTGCCCGAGCGGCTTGACTCTCCTCACCCTACTGCCCGGGCCTACCTTCTTGAAGAGGACCGTTAGTCAGCGCCTTGACGACCTACCTGGCGTCGCGTGACACGCCGCGCAGCGTGTCCGTCGCGACCGTTTGGGCCGTCAGCGCCGTTCTTGCTGGAAACCCCTGGATCCCTTGGGGTCCGACAGATCCTTGCGGTCCCGAGGTTCAGTGGGTGAGACCTGACTTGTGCCAAGTTAGTGCGCACTGTCGTGGCCGTGGATCGTTCGCAGGATCTCGCGCAGTTCATTGGGTCGCGGGTCGGCGGCAGTGATGGTGTGAGCGCCGGCCTGGATCTCGATGGTGCGGTAGCGGCGGGCAGTGCGGACGAACTTCTTGATCGACCAGCCCGTGGTGTCCTCGATCCAGCGCGAGACCGCGGGGGCGGCGAAGACGATGGTCAGGTGGGCCTCGATCGAGTCGCGCTTGTGGTGATAGATCGGTTGCGCGGCGAGGTCACGGTTGACCTTTCTTCGTCCCGCCGGTGACGCTGACGAACCTGTTGCGCTTCACCGAGGCTTTGCCCGCGACGGTGACGGCGCTCGTCTGAATCTCCCCAGACCTGCTCACTGAATTTCCCCACCCCGTGTGGCTCCACCGGATGTGGTGGGGCCCCTCGAGATTGGCGGTCTCTGACCACGCGCCGGCTATTCGAAGGGGCCTGGCCGGGAAAGCGACGCCCGTTCTCACCCGTGTAGTCGGCTCCCGCCCATTCGGCAAGCGAGTCGTCGCGGCCTCCTCCCCGCGAGCGAAGGGAAGATTTGACCGTGGATCTGACGAGCGCACAGCAGGCCATCAGCCTGTCGGCGGCGCTCTAACTCTGGTCGTTTCCGGCGGTTGAAAAGTGAGCGGTTGCGGCCAGTCTAGGACTCGGTTCCGCCTCGCCCACGACTGGAGCCAGCGCGACGCTGCCGACCAATGGAACCAGCACTGGCCGGACGACCCCAAGACCTTCAAGAACTTCTCCTGCTGGGAGCAGTGGCCCGCGTCGACCGGCTGCGCACCCTCCCTCGACGTCCTCACCCGCCTGGCCGAGTTGCACCAGTGCTCCGTCGCCGACCTCGTCATCGATCTGGCCGACCACTCGGACCTCGATACAGCGCGCGCCACCAGCGGCAACCTCAGCGGCCTCTGGCTCTCCCGGTACAGCTACTTCTCCTCCGGCCGCGACGCCAACCTGCAAGGCGAACACACCATCCGCCTCCACCACACGGACAGCCGGCTCCACGGCACCAACGATCCCGCCGACGGCGAATCACGATTGACACTCGACCTGTCGGTCAGCGGAGCCATCGCCACCGGAACCTGGAAAGAGCGAACAGCATCCACCGGCTACTACCGCGGCGCAGTCTACCACGGCACCATCCAGCTCGTCGTCAGCCCGCACGCCCGCGGCATGAACGGCCGCTGGCTCGGCTTCGGCAAGAACTTCATCGTCAACTCCGGCGACTGGCACCTGGAGTGGCTCGAAGCCTAACCAATGTCCGGCACGTCGCCGGACCCGCTGATCAACCCCACGATCGTTGTACCCCGCGGGAACACGCCGCGCGCCACCTGATCGACCAGCGCGTACATCATCTTCGCCTCGTACACCCAGTCCAACCGCAGGCCGTGCCGCGCCTCGAAGTCGTCAACGAACTCGTCGAGCTCCGGGGTCCGCTTGGCGTAGCCGCCGAAGTGGTAGTCACACGCCAGCCGCCACGATCCGGTACGCGCGCCGTACACCTGCTCCTGCAGCCGAACGATCTCCTCCTCCAGGAACCCGCCACCCTTCAGTACCGGAACCCCGACCACCAACTGATCCGCGCGCACCCCGGCCGCCACACCAGCGAGCGTCCCACCGGTCCCCACCGCGCAGAACACGACGTCCACGGACGCGTCCAGCTCCGCCGGCAACTCCGCACACCCGCGTACGGCGTCCGCGTTGCTCCCACCTTCCGGGATCAGGTAGAAGTCGCCGAACTCTCGATGCAACGCATCGATCACAGCATCCGACGTCTTCGCCCGGTACGTCGTCCGGTCCAGATACGTCAGCCGCATCCCGCACGAGACCGCGTACTGCAGCGAGGAGTTGAGCGGCAGGTGTTCGTCGCCCCGGATCACTCCGATCGTCTCGAACCCGCAGTACGCCCCCACCGCAGCCGTCGCTCGGATGTGATTCGAATACGCCCCACCAAACGTCAGCAAAGTCCCGAACCCGCGCTCCCGAGCCGCCGCGATGTTGTACTTCAACTTCCGCCACTTGTTGCCCGGCACTTCCGGATGAATCAGGTCATCCCGCTTCAGCAGAACCCGCACGCCCGAACCCCGCAGCCGGTGATCCGCAATCTCGACCACCGGCGACGGCAACCGAAGCTCCCCGAGCACGCCATCCTCCACCACGCCAGCATCGCATGTGAGGACGAGTTCAGGGCCTCGAACGCACACCACCTCGTCGCCGGTCAACCAGGTCTACCTCAACCCCCTCCCCCTCGATGGCCGCACCACGACTTTCCCGCCGAGCCGAGCAGGGTGACCACCGGCACAGACCCGTGAATCAGATGTTGGAGCGCAGGCACGTCAGCGCGTCGGGCTTGCCCGACACGCTTTGGGGTGGCTGGGTTATGCGATGGGGTCGAGTTGGACGCTGTGTCCGAGTCTCTCGAGTTGTGCGACGAGGCGTCGAGTGTGCGCTTCGTCGTTGCGGCGGCCGAGCCAGTCCGCGCCGAGATCGCGGTAGGGCTCGTTCCTGGCGAGCATGTGGAACACGGCGACGAGGATGGAGTGCGCGACCGCGATCTGCGCTCGACCGGCGCCACGACGTTTGGTCAGCCGGGCGTGCTGCGCGGCGAGATAGTTCTTGCCGTGCATCCGGCCCACCGAGCCAGCTGCCTCGACCAGCATCGCGGTCAGCCACTTGTTCCCGTGCCGCTTCCCGGTCGGGGTGCGCTTACCGGCCGACTCATAGATCCCGGGCGCGACACCGGCCCAGGCCGCGAGCTTGGCAGCCGAACCGAACCTCGACATGTCCGCGCCGGTCTCGGCCACGATCACTTGGGCGGTCCGCTCCCCGACGCCGGGGATGGTCTGCAGCAACTCGATCTCGTGCGCCCACGGCCGGCACTCTGCCCGGATCGCCTCATCAAGGTCGGCCAGCGCGTGCTCGACCAACTCGAGCCGATCCAAGATCGCGCCGGCCATCCGTGCATGGTGACCATCGAAGTGTCCCTCGAGCGCTTGAGCCAGATCAGGGATCTTCGAACGCATCCTGCCCTTCGCCATCTCGGCCAGCACCCGCGCGTCGCGCTCACCGTCGATCATCGCCCGCAACATGGCCCGCGCCGAGACCGTCGTCACCGACGACGCGACCGCTGACAGCTTGATCGAGGCGTCCTCCAACATCAGCTCCAACCGAACGGCCTCGCGGGTCCGGTCGCCCATCAGCTGCATCCGGTAGCGGGTCAGCATCCGCAACCGACGGATCGGAGGCGGCGGCACGAACGACGGCGACAACAGACCGTGCTCGAGCAGCTGGGCGATCCACTCCGCATCACGCACGTCGGTCTTGCGGCCCGGCACCGCCTTCATATGCGCGGCGTTCAACAGCCAGACCTCCATCGACTCCTCAAGGCAATAGAACGGCGGCTTCCAATACGTCGACGTCGACTCCATCGCCGCGACCGTCACCGCGTTCTCGAGCAACCAGTCGCGCATCACCTGCAACGACCCGGTCGTGGTCTTGAACGTCCGCGTCACCGACGACCGGCTCCCCTGCCGCTTCCCCGGAATACGCACGCAGACCGTGACCGACGCCTTGCCGACATCCAGACCCGCCACCCGTTCGAACAACACCTCCATCGAGCACTCCCTCCGGCACAAACCCCCGCCGCGACACCCGCGACCTGCGCCGTCCGGAGGGCCCTCTGCCAGGACACAGACCCACGTGCTCGCAGCAACAATCCACCGGCACCCGAAGACCCCGCGCCTTACACTTCTGCGGGCTCACCCGCACCAGTGTGACTCGACGTCGCCGAACGGCACCCACAATTCTCATCCCGCCGCCGCAGCGACGAAGTCGCAAGCCGTTACACTTCTGGCACTTGAGGAGCTTCTGTCGCCGAAACGATTAGATGCGATCTGGCGACGGTGTGAGATGAGGCGGGTTTCCGACGTTCCCGCTGGTCAGCGGAGAGTCGATTTTCCGCGGTGCGGGTGTGACGCTATCGGACTTCGTACTGATCGGGAACCGCGATCCTTTGCTGGGTTGGGGTCTTCACAGCGGCTCGCATCTGATGCGATGATCCCGCATCCGATGCGGGCATGTGGAGAGTGGTTTCGGTGGACGATCGCGGTGACATCCCGGGCGCTGCGGGCTTGGTTCTGGTCGATGGGGTGTCGCTGTTTCGCCCTGAGGATCAGGTGTTCGAGGCGATGCTGGAGGGGTTCGCGAACCAGCAACTGGCGAGGAACCTGGCCTACTCGACGGTGCAGGCCCGCGAGCATCAGTTGCGTGCGTTCGCCGGTCATGCGGAGGCGTTTCCGTGGCGCTGGTCGGCGCATCTTGTCGATGAATGCTTCGGTGATCTGCGCGCGGTGCGCCATGTCGCACGTTCGACGGTGCGCAGCTACCAGGTCGCGATCCGCGGCTTCTGCAGCTACCTGACCGACCCCGCTTACGGCTGGGTTGCCGAGTGCGAGCGACGGTTCGGGACGCACCCGATCCAGGTGATCCACGAGGTAAACGCGGCCGCGCACGTGGCTGATTCCGAGGCCGAACCGACGCGACGGGCGTTCACTCGCGACGAGTTGCAGGCGCTGTTCGACCACGCCGACGACGAGGTCGCCCGCAAACGCGCCCTCGGCCGGAAGGGCTGGCTGCCGGCGTTTCGGGACGCGACGATCTTCAAGATCGCCTACGGCTACGGCACCCGCCGCACCGAAACGGCGATGCTGGACGCCGCCGATTTCGGCCGCAACCCCGACGGCCCGGAGTTCGGAGAGTACGGCGTCTGCTACATCCGGCACGGCAAAGCACAACGCGGCTCACCACCCAAACGCCGCTCCGTGCTCACGGTCTGGGCCTGGACCAGCGAGGTCCTCGAGCAGTGGTTCACCGAGATCCGGCCATGCTTCGGGCTGCCCAACAACCCGGCCGCCTGGCCGTCCGAACGCGGTCTGCGGGTCGGGCCACAGCAACTGAACAAGCGCCTGGCCGGCTACCGCGACACGCTCGGAATGGACCCCGCGCTGGAGTTCCACTCGCTGCGGCGCTCCTACGTCACGCACCTGATCGAGGACGGCTGGGACCCCCGGTTCGTGCAGGAACAGGTCGGCCACAACCACGCCTCGACCACCTCGATCTACACCTGCGTGTCGTCTGACTACCGCACCCGCATCCTGCGCCGCGCCCTCGACGCCCTAGTCGCCGACGCCCTGAAACCAACCGAATCGAACCCCACGGGAGGCACGCGATGAGCGGCCAGAAGCGGCTTGTCAGCTACCAGTGGCGGCTGCGGGAGGTGATGGCCGAACACCAGATGTTCGCCACCACCGAACTCGTCCCGCTGCTCCACGAACGCGGCATCAACCTGTCCGCCTCCCAGGTCCACCGCCTCGTCACCGGCACCCCCGAACGCCTCTCCATGGCCGTTCTCGCAGCGTTGTGCGACATCTTCGCCACCAACCCCAGCGAGCTCATCACCACCGACGCCGTCAATCTCGGCGTCCGCAAAACCGCCACCGGCGAACGCCCACCAGGCAAGACAGCCACCGATCTGCGACCGCGACGCGCCCGCATCACCGACCAGACATGAACCTCAACCCGCCAAAACAGCGGACCCAGACACCGAACCAGACACCGGACCAGACACGGTGCGCACGCTGCCACCGGCCCCTTCGCGGCGCCACCCCGCCCCAACCAGGCGAAGCACCGCCCACGGGCCGAACGGTCGTGGCCACCAAACACTGGCCAGAAGGCCCGATCTGCTCAGGCTGTTTCGTCAAAGCCTGTGAGACCTACGGCGCCTGCGCCAGTTGCGGCGTCGACCGGATGCTGCCCGGCATCAGCCCCACCGGCCAAGGCTTGTGCACCGACTGCGCCGGCGGACTCGGTGACTACATCTGCACCCGCTGCGGCCAGGAGGCATGGCGCCACTACGCCGGCATCTGCGGCCGCTGCGTCCTCACCGACCGACTCACCGCAGCCCTCAACGACAGCACCGGCACGATCCGCCCCGAACTCCAGCCACTGTTCAACTCGATCCGCACCATGAACAGACCACGCTCCGGCATCCTCTGGCTGTCCCGACCCCACGTCCCAGCCATCCTCCAAGCCCTCGCCACCGGCCGCGTCCCGCTCACCCACGACGGCCTCAGCACCCTCACCCCCTGGCGATCGGTCGTCTATATCCGCGACCTGCTCATCGCCTGCGGAACCCTGCCACCCATCGACCGCTACCTGTTCTTGTTCGAGCAATCGCTCCCCCGCTGGCTCGACACCATCGACCACCCCGAGCACCGCAACCTCCTCCACCGCTTCGCCACCTGGCACCTCCTGCGGCACCTGCGAACCACCGCCCAAACCGGGCCGATCGGCCACTACCGCAACCAGAGCGCCCGCACCCAACTCCGCACCGCCGCCGCCTTCCTCACCGACCTCGCCGCCCGCGCACACACCCCGCAACCCACCCTGCAGCACTGCACTCAAGCCGACCTCGACCGCTGGTTCGCCACCACCAACAACACCGCAAAGCTGAGCCTGCGGGCGTTCCTGCGCTGGGCCATCGACCACCACGCCATGCCCCGCCTCACCCTGCCACCAGTGGTCACCGGCCACCGCGCACCCATCAGCAACAACCAACGCATCGACCTCATCAGACGGATCCACACCGACCCCGCCATCGCTCCGATCGACCGAGTCATCGCGATGCTCATCCTGCTCTACGCCCAGCCACTCCCACGGATCGTCGGCCTGACCCTGGCCGACATCGTTTACAACGGCGACCAGATCCTGATCCGGCTCGGCGACCCGCCCGTCCCGGTCCCCGAACCCTTCGCAAACCACATCACCACCTACATCGCGAGCCGGCCCAACCTCGCCACCGCCACCAACCCCGGCCGCCAACTGCTGTTCCCCGGCCGCCGCGCCGGCCAACCCATCCACCCCACCAGCATCCGGCTCCGCCTGCACAACCTCGGCATCCCCAACCTCAACGCCAGAACCCGAGCCATCCGCGAACTGTTGCTCCAGGCACCAGCCCCAGTCGTCGCAACAATGCTCAACTACACACCCCACAGCGCAGAACGCATCGCCGCCCACGCCGGCAACACCTGGAAGACCTACGCCACCGGCGACCACACCCGCCGACCCACACCACCACAGCGGCCCTGACAACAACCACCACCAACGCCAACCGTTGAGCACCGACGATTGACGACAGACGAATAGGACTCGCTACCGGTCTAGCCCGGCTGTGCGGGTGCGATCTAGCCTTGCAGGGCTGCTTCGTTGAGCGGCCATGGGAGATCCAAGGTATCGCACGCAGCGCCCTCTGACCGATGTGCAGCCATGCTGAGCATCCATCGGTTGACCGCTGGGGATGGCTATCAGTACCTGCTGCGCCACATCGCGTCTGGCGACGTCGACCGCCGTATGGCTACGTCGCTGACGGCGTACTACACCGCGTCCGGATACCCGGCAGGGCGATGGATCGGCAGCGGTCTGAGTGGGCTCGGCGGTGGTCGACTCGTCCCGGGGAGCGAGGTCGACGAGGGGCAGATGGCGGCGCTTTTCGGGCGGGCTCAAGACCCCCTGACCGGCCATGCGCTAGGTCGCCCCTACCCCACTTTCAAGAGCCCGTCGGAACTGGTTGACGAACAGATTCGCGCGCTCGACCCGGCCCTGAGTGAGTCCGAACGGGAGGTGGAGATCGAGCAGATCCGCAGGCGCGTGATGCGTCGGAAGACGCAACAGGCAGTCGCCGGATTCGACCTCACCTTCTCCCCCGTCAAGTCGGTTTCAGCCCTCTGGGCGACCACGGATGTCGGCACTCAAGAGCAGATCGTCGCCGCGCACCACGAGGCGATCCACGACGTCCTGGAGCTGATCGAACAGCACGCTTCCTTCACCAGAACCGGTGACCAAGGCGTCGTCCAGCTCAACGTGCGCGGCCTGATCGCCGCGGCGTTCGACCACTGGGACACCCGCAGCGGCGACCCCCAACTCCACACCCATGTCGTGGTCGCCAACCGCGTTCAGGGCCTGGACGGTGAGTGGCGCACGCTCGACAGCCGGACGCTTCATCGCGCGATCGTCGCTATGTCGGAGGTCCATAACGTCCTCCTCGCAGACAACCTGAGCCGCCGTCTCGGCGCGAACTGGGAGTTGCGCGAGCGCGGTTCCCAGCGGAATCCGGCGTTCGAGATCGACCTGATTCCCGACGAACTGATCCGCGAGTTCTCGGCAAGAACCGAACAGATCGAGGCCAATTTGACCGCGCTTCTGGACGAACGGGGCGACGATCTCCATCCACCGAGCCGCCGCGAAATGTACGTCCTCCGGCAGCAGGCCACCCTGATGAACCGCCCACCTAAGCACCTGTCCCGGCCGCTTGCAGCGATGATGTCGGAGTGGCGAAGCCGCGCCGAGCGGGCCATCGGGCTCGTGTCGATTGCCGCCATTGAGCGTTCACTCGATCACTCCGGCGACCGGAGCCTGGTCGCGGCGGACCTCAGCCCCGAGACCATCGAGGCGTACGGCGCCGCAACCGTCCTCACGATCCAGACCAAGCGCGCGACCTGGAATCGCTGGAATCTACTGGCCGAAGCCGCGCGCCAGACGCGGATGCTGCGCATCGTCTCATCCAGTGAGCGGTTCGCCGTGCTCGAATCCGTCGTCCAGTGCGCCGAACGCCACTCGATCAGCCTCAAGGCACCCGACCTCGTCTCAGCGCCCGTGGCGCGGACAGACGGCGAGAGTGTCTTCACGATCCACAACGGCCAGATCTACACCTCACCCGTCATCCTCGGCGCAGAGTCTCTCCTCCTCGAGGTTGCCCGAGACTCGGCAGGACCGAGGATTCCGGCACCGCTCAGCGCCGGACTGAGCGCCGATAAGGTCCGGGGCCTTCACCGCATCGCGACCAGCGGCCAGAAGCTCGAGGCACTGGTCGGGCCAGCCGGAACAGGCGAGACCAGCCTCCTGTCCGCGCTGACCTCCAGCTGGGAGATCGCGTACGGCGAAGGCTCTGTCATCGCGCTGGCGCCGTCCTCGGCCGCAGCGACCATCCTGTCCGACGCCATCGGCATCCCCACCGAGAACATCGCGAAGTGGATCTACGAATCCGCCGGTCTCGGCGCCGAACAGCGGCGCGACATAATCCAGAAGACCGAGTACGCCGCCAACCTTGCCCACCGAGACCGTCGCAAGCGCCGCCACGCACGCCTTACCGCTCAACTGGCAGCAATGCACGCTGAGCACGACAGGTGGAACTTCCGCACCAACCAGCTCGTCATCGTGGACGAGGCCTCCATGGCCAGCACCATGGAACTCGCCACCCTCGCCCGCGCCGCCAACACCGCCGGCGCCAAACTTCTCCTCGTCGGCGACGACGCCCAACTCGGAGCGGCCGACACCGGCGGCGCCTTCCGCCTCATCGCCCAAGACACCCAAGCCGCCGAACTCACAGACGTCTGGCGCTTCACCAACCCCTGGGAACGCGACGCCAGCCTCGCCCTCCGCGCCGGAGACCTCGCCGCCGTCGACGCCTACGACGACCACCGCCGGCTCGCCGCGGGCTCATCAGAGGAGATGGAAGACGCCGCCTACAAGGCCTGGCTCACCGACACCAACAACGGCAAAACCAGCTTGCTTATCGCCGCCGACAACGCCACCGTTGCCCGCCTCAACGCCTGTGCCCGCCTCGATCGCATCACCACCGGAGAAGTCGAACCCGACGGCATCGAACTCCACAACGGCAACCAGGTCGGGCTCGGCGACCATATCGTCACCCGCCTCAACAATCGCCGCCTCCCGTACGGTCACCGTCAGTTCGTGAAGAACGGCGACCACTGGACAGTCATCCACCGCTGGCTCGACGGCTCCCTCACAGTCCAGAACCACATCGGCGACACTGTCACGTTACCTAGCGCCTACGTGCAGGAATCCGTCGAACTCGCCTACGCCACCACAGCCCATCGAGCCCAAGGCGCCACTGTCGACACCGCCCACCTCCTCGTCACTGAACAGCTCACCCGAGCTCTGATGTACGTCGGTATGACCCGTGGCCGCGACACCAACAACGCCTACATCGCCACCCACCAAACGAGCTCCGATCTTCACGAACCCCACCCCGAACAGACCATGCAAGACGTCCTCGAAGCCATCCTGAACGACCCCGGCGTCGAGCAATCCGCCCACGAAGTCATGCGCCAAGAACTCGACAACGCCACCCGGCTAGACCGGCTGATCCCCATCCACGAACACCTCTGCCAACTCGACGCCAAGAGGCGCTATCAGCCCGCCATCAGCGCGTCCGGCCTCGATCGAGCTGACCAGGCAGCACTTCAAGCCTCCCGCGCCTACGGCCCACTGATCGCCGAACTCCGCCGCGCCGAAAACGCCGGCCTCAACATCACCTACGTACTCCACCGCGCCGTCACGCAGTCGCCCCTCGCCACCGCCCACGACATCGCAGCAGTACTCCACGGCCGAGTCGAGCACCTCGTAACCCGCATCGCCCGCCGCACCACGACGATCGCCGGTCTCGTCATCCCGGCAGCCCGAACCACTGATCCGACGCTGCTCCCCGCTCTCCGCGAACTCGAAGGCCAAATCGCCGACCGCGCCGACTGGCTCGGCCGCCAGGCCGCCATCAAACACCCGATGTGGTACGAGGCCCTCGTCGAGACCACTGCTGGCTCCCCGGTCCCGAGCACGCTGGTACGTGAGATCGCCGCCTACAGAGAGCACTACAAGGTTCGCGGAGACACGGTCCTCGGCACGGCGCGTCCCCAGACCGCAACCCGCCAACACCAGCACTACACCCGCCTACTCATCCAGCTTCAGAGAGTGGCCCGCAGTCCGATGGAACAAGCCCCGCACTCCACCGTCAGCATTGGAGATCAGCACGCTAGAACCCATGACCCCGGCGCCGAGTAGCAGGCAGATCGACCGCGGGCGGCGAACTGGCCGCGGCACGAGAGACCAATCGCGAGCTCATGCCCACCTCAACACACAGTAGAGCCGACCAGAGTTCACGGCAACAGCTCAGAGGTCGATCTGTGCGGCATTCCTGAAGGCGATCAATCGAACCTCAAGCGCATGTCGTAGTTGGGAAGATTTTCGCCGCGAATCCAATTCTGATCGTTCACCCGCTCCACCTCGAAGCCGAAACGCTCGAACGCGGGCCGCGCCGTTCGACTCGCGTGAGTGTGAAGTTCGGTCAGACCCAACTCGCGGGCCCTGGCGACGACCGACTCGACGAGGGCCTTTGCAACACCCCGGCCACCGACATCCGAGTGCACGAAGAGCATGTCGAGCAGGCCACCATCGGTAACGTCGCTGAATCCGACGACCCGCTCCTCGATCACCGCGACGAAGGTATGGGCGGCCAGCCGCCGTTCGTTCCACTCCACCAGATCGACCGACTCCGGCGCCCACGCGGCAACCTGCTCTGGCGAGTAGTGCTCCGAGGCTGTGTCGCGAATCGCCCGGAAGTACGACTCCCAGGTCGGCTCCGCATCGCCAGGTTCATAGGCGCGCACGCTCACACTGACACTCACAGACACGACGATACCCATGACCTCGGCCAATTCCTGCCTCGCTTTCCAGGAAGTGCGAAAGCAGACAAGCTCAGTGCAGGTGGCCGTCCTGCTTCGATTCACGCTTCGACCCACCGGGCAACGCGCCTTAAGAGGCACCGACTCAACGGCCGTCCCAGCTCGACATCGACCGACCCAGACATCTCCGTCACCACGCCACAGTCCGCGACACCCGTCGCGCACGACGGGCGAACGCCGTGCAGCGCGCTGGCCCGGCACAACGCTCGCACCCCTACAGAACGGACCTTGGCCCAGTCGCGGCGGCCTGGTTCGTACCTGGTCGACGCGCTCTGGCGATCAGGCCCTCGATCCCGCTGGCCTTGGACGCCGCGAGCCATTCCCGCGCCTCGGCCGGGTCGTCGGTGGCCCGGAGCTGTAGCGTCGGACCGGCAACATCCCACCTGGTGGGCCAACAACCGCTCGTCGAGGTCGAACTGCTGAGATGATCGTGGTAGGTCAATCGATGGAACGGATCCCTGCTGTGCCGCAACACTTTGTCGTCTTCGATGCCATGGGAGTCCTCTACCGTCATGGCAACATCGTGCGACGCATGTTCCTCCCCGACCTGCATGACTGCGGCTGATGTTGCCCGGCCGATTACCCGGCGGGAGCGGCTCAGCGAGCGCTGGGGGGGAGCCGAAACGCTACGGCGCAACCGCTCAGCCACCCGGTGCGTCGTAGATTGGAGGCTCGACAATCTTCAGGATGGTGGCTCGTGGGGCAGATCGATGGGGAGCGGCCGTGGGACGCCCAGGACGTCACGCCGGCGCTCACGATTCCCGCGTTGCCCTGGAGTCCAGGCTTTGAGGGCAGCGGCGCGAGATCGTGGCCATGGGTTTCGATACTCATCAGCTGGCCACTTGGGCTCGCCTACTGTGCGGTCACCGCCGTGCCATGGTGGCTGACGCTGGGCACACTCTTCTACTTGTGGCCCCTGTACGCCGAGCTACGAGGTCCCTGCGATCAGCTCACGGTGACGGCAGTAGGTTTCGAGATCCGTGGCGTCCTCCGCAAACGCGCCTTCCCCTGGTCAGCGATCGAGCGACTTCAGGTGCGGCGATACGAGATCAGCGTTGGCCTTGGCTGCTACGGCCGTGAGATCTGGCGATTTGACGGTCAACATGGACGACCATCGGCCCTAGAGGTCGCCGCTGTGCTCGAACGGCTCCGGCTCGAGGGCCGGAGCACAGCAACGCCTCGCCGGACCACTCCGTCGTGGGGTGCTGCGGTGCTCTTGGCAGGCACCACAGCGAGCATCGCTGCCGCAGTAGTCGGCCTCATCAACGACCTCGTGTAACCGGGCGCCGAACGACCCGCGGTTCGACTCGGACATGCCATTCGGGCGAACCCGTCTTGCCGGATGACGCCCCGCCGCCGACACGTGCACATGGCGCCGGATTCGAGGTCGATGGGTTGTGACCTTCCCGGCGAGCACCTCTACGCCGTTCGCCGCGAGGATGCGCCGAATGGCCCGCTCACGAGTCGCCACGGTCTCGGATCGTGCCGCTAAACTTCTTGGTGGTGCACGCCGACGACGCGCACTGCTGAGAACGACAACAGGTGCCGGCTGCCAGCAGCGACTTCGTGCTGGTGAACCTGTTCCAGCGCCACTCGGCGCAAGGATGGGGCCAGCAGCGGTGACCGAGCTGCTGGCCGCGCTGTCGCGCCGAGCGGGGACTCAAGCGGCCGACTCACGCGTTCGCGAGCAACGTGCTGGTTGCTGGCGGCACCTTGGACGAGGCGCAGGCACTGCTGGGACAGGCCAGCCTGGCCTCAACGCAGGTCTACGCATACCCAGCACCAGAACGGCTAAGAGCGGCGGTCGATTGGCTCGCCCGGCACTCCAGGGGCGCCGATGAGCAGCCCGCGTCCCGCACTCGTCCCAGCCCCTACTGTCAGCCCGGACGAGCTGCGACTGTCGCTGCTGGAGACCTTGCTGGATCCGCTGTTCTTATCCGAGGCGGGCCTTCGGACTGTTGCTCGGGTCGGCTTCGTCTCCGCTTCCATCCCCCATCGCTTCGGATAGTGCGTAAGTCACTTCTGCGCCACGGCGAGGTCTGCGGTGACTCGGGACCTGAAGCGGCATATGCATCCGCAGGATGCAGGGATGCAACCCCGGCGTCTCCGGTTTCCGTATTGACGGAGATCAAGAGAGAGTGGGAGGCACGATGGCGGACCGTGACCAGGGTTATGTCGAGTTCGTCGAGGTGGCGAGTGCATCGCTGCGGCGGACGGCCTTCCTGGTCTGCGGGGACTGGCATCGCGCGGACGACGTGGTGCAGGACGCGCTGTGCAAGCTGTACCTGTCCTGGTCGAAGGTAGATCGCGGCGGGAACCCGGTCGCGTACGCCCGCCGTATGGTGGTCAACGCGGCCCTAGACAGCGGTCGGCGCCCCTGGCGCCGGGAAGTACCGACCGATGTCCTACCGGCCGATCGGGTCCACCAGGACGACTCAGCCGTAGGCCTCGCCGACCGGGACGAGCTTCTCAGGGCACTGCGCTCGCTCGGACCGCGCCAGCGCGCCTGCGTCGTACTGCGGTACTACGAGGACCTGTCGATCGAGCAGACCGCCGAGATCCTCGGCTGCTCGGCCGGCACGGTGAAGAGCCAGGCGGCCCGCGGTCTCGAAGCTCTCCGGGACACCATCGACCGGGCCCAGCAGATCGGCCGGACCAGATGAAGGAGAACCAGATGGACGACGTCCGGGATCTCGGCGCCCAGCTGCACCGGTTAGCCGCTACCGACCCCTTGGATCCGATCGACGCGACGGCCCTGCTCGAACGAAGCCGCCGACGAAAACGCCGCCGCAGGCTCCGCTCGATCGGCGGCGTGACCGCCGGCGTAGCTGCAGTCGCACTGGCAGCAAGCCTGATGCCGAACCTTAGCACCGCGAACGACGACCCCCGCGTCGCAGGCTCCGTCACGCCGAAGCCCGTCACCATCACGAAAGCCGCAGGCGACTCCTTCACCTCGGTCCCCGGTGTCCCTCGCGGGGAGGCCGGACTGGCAGGACCGCTGCCGATGGCCGAGACCATCCGGCGGTGCACATTGCGCTACCCACAGAACAAGCGCCCGCTGAAGCACAAGGGCCAGTGGGCGGTGGGGGAAACGCTGCCGTACGTCCTGCAGCCCGGAGACCGCCCGATGATGTGCACGATTCCCGGCGGTGACAAGCCGTCGGACCAACTGGTCGCGGCCGCGCGGCGCGATCCGATGCCCAGCTCGCCGGCCGCGCAGTTGCGGAACTGTTCGGTGCTGTTCTGGTCGGACCTGACCAACTGGCGGGTGGTGGCGTCGGAGACGGCGCCGGGAGTCGGAACCGCACTGATGGCGTTGTCACCGTCTGGCCGCAAGGTGCTCAACTGCCAACTAGGCCCGAAGACCGGCGACAATGCGACCCCGCTCGGAGCGGGGCCTGGAATCTATCCCGCTACCAACTACGACACAGCGAAGATCGAACCATGGATTGGCGGCCACCTCGACTGTCCGACGTACGGCGTGCCGTGCAGGGGATTCGCCTACGTGGGCGCGGGACGCGTTTCCCCTAAGGTCACAAGGATGCGGATAGAGCCGACCAACGGCACGCCCGGCCATGACGTGATGGTGCGGGACGGATGGTACGCCGTCGCCTGGTTTGCCAAAGGCAACTTCACCGAATGGGGAGCCCAGCTCACGGCCTACGACAGGACCGGCAACGTGCTCAAGACGATCACCCGCTGACCGCGACCCGGTAGTTGGGAGCTGATCATCGGTTGAGTGTCGACAGCCAGATCGAATGCCCGGCTGTCTTGTGAGTACTGCGCCCAGGTGTATACGGTTCTCGGAGAGATCCCGAACAGGTAGCTGATCACGATCGCGGAAGCGCGCCCACCCGAGTCCGGCTGCGGCCCACTCCCGTTCTCTGTGGAGAAGCCAACCCGCACTACCACCGTCCGAGAGCTCATCGCCTTGGCCTCCCACCAAAGCACAATAGGCACGTACTTCGCGGCTTCGCAGACCACAGGCGCGGCGGCGGGCTGAGACGGTCAACCTAGATTTCGGGGCGGTGGTTCATCCGACTGCATCCCAGGAGCGAGCTCCAGTCGCGGAGGCGGCGGAGGGCGAGGGTTAGGTCTCGGTGGAAGGCGAGGGGGTCTGAGGGTGCGGCGTCGGGTTGGTAGCAGGCCTCCCAGAAGGTTCGGAGGGCGGAGAGTTCTTCGACGATGGCGCCGTGGTGGGACCAGCAGGGTGGGATGACTTTGTGGTCGAGGTTGTAGCGGGTGGTGGCCCAGGTGACCCAGTCGGCGAGGCGTTCTAGTTCTTCGGTGGTGCTGGTGGGGTCGAGGTCGCGCCAGCAGATGACGCACGGGTCCGTGGGTGGGGTGAAGGCGAGTGCTCTCGCGAGGTCGTCGTCGGGATTCATCGGAGGAGGGCTCGGCCGATGCTGTCGCGGATTTGGTCGGCGTCGGGGCGGCCGGTCCAGGGGGTCATGGTCAGAAGGATGGGCGGCGCGGTGCGGGCGAGCAGGATGCCGGTGCCGAAGGGGAGGGTGCGGATGACGTCGGGCGGGAGGATGGGGATTCGACGGGTACTGGTGGACGTGGTGCGGCCGCCGTCGGGTCCGCGACTCCAGTTGCGGATCTCTTCGTCACGTTCGCCACAAACTGCGGCGAGGTCTTGGAGGTCGCGGGGCTGGGCAGAGCCTCCGAGGATGAGGCGGAGGGTGGCGGCGTCCCACATGGCGGCCGCGGCTTGTTCGCCCCAGCATTCGCGGGCTTGAGCCAGAGACTGGATGACGACGTGCGTGGAAATGCCTGAGCCACCGCCGTCGGCCATGAGCCCCGGCAGGGACGGTACGGCGCACAGGTTGGCGATCTCATCGAGTACGAGTGCCAAGGGTGGTTCGAGGCGACCGCCAGGGTTGTGCGCGGCGAGTTGGCGAGCGGTCTCGGTGATGTCTTCGAGGAGGGCGGCGATGAAGGCTGACGTTGCGCTGGCGCCGGCTCCGGTTCCGAGGAGGTAAATGGTCCCGCGTTCACGGATGAACTCCGCAGGTTCCAGGCCTTCGCCTCGTGGTGGGTCGAAGGAACGGCGTACGGCGGGATCGGCGAGCGCTGACAGTGCGGAGCGAACGCCGGCCCATATTGCGTCGCGGGTGCGGCCGTCCATGCGGACGATGCCGTCGAGGGTGTCGCCCCAGCCTTCGGCGGCGTCATCCGAGCGGTTGAGGATGGTGACGGCTTCGGTGGCGGACGCTGGCTCCAGGCCCCAGCGGTAGAGCTGGGCGATGCCCGCATCATCGATGGCCGCGGCGTGGAGCAGCCCTCGCAGCGCCATTTCGGTCTGGCCATGCCAGAAGGCCCCGTCAGTCACACCACCCTTCGTGAAGCCGGCGCCAGCGGCGAGACCGCTGGCACGCACCATCGCGGTGGTTGGGTTCTCGCAGCCGCGGACAGGAGACCATCTGATCCCCTCGACGCGTCCCAGGCCTTGCGGATCGAAGACGGCGACTGGCCCGATCTTCCGTCGGAGCTCCAAGGTGGCGGCGAGATTGTCCGGTCGGGTCGACGTGGTGACGACAGCACCTGGTGCGTCGATGATCGTGCCGATGATCTGGTGCAGGCCTTTCCCGGAGCGGGGTGGTCCGACGTCGACGCGGGAGTCCTCAACAGACGCCCAGCATTCGCGGCCCCGCGAGGTGCCGAGGAGCGTTCCGACCTCGGCGGGCGAACTTGTCGGCGCTTGCGGTCGGGCTGCGCGCCCTCGTCGTACGACTTGTCTCCGCCCGACCGCGGCCTCGACCTCAGCCGCCGTAGCCAGCCCAGGTCGCCCGGCGAGGGCTCGGCGTCTGCTCGCGGACGTCGACCTGCGGGTTTGCCACAGCCTCGCGCCGAACAGGCCGATGGCTACCGGCATCGCGACGACGACGGCGAGTGCTGTCCAGTAGGCGACGGGCCCGAACTGTGCGGTGGTCATGCCAAATGCGATCGCTGGATCGCGTGGGTGCAGCATGACCTTGGCTGCGTCGATCCACGCCGACTTGGGCCATCGTCCGGTCGCGAACAGCGACGCTAGGCCGCCGGCCGCGTACAGGACGCCAGTACAGCAGAACAGGACTCCGGCGACGACGAAGAGGATCTCAGTGAGGTCTCGAGGTGGTCGTTGGCTCACGGGGCTACATCCGGGCGTCAGTGTCGAAGAGTTCCGCTTCACGGGCGTGGCGGATGAGTTGTACGACGAACGACCGGTTGGGCAGTCGCCAGAGTGCTCGGCCCTTGGGGAGCTTGGCGATTGTCGCGATCTCGACGTCCGTGAGCCCTAGCAGGCTGGCAGTTCGGGAGAGCTGGTCGGGTTCCTGCCGGAGCATGATGCGGGTTGAGCAGTCGGCCAGCAGACCTTCGGCCAGAGCTCGGGCTTCGGAGCCGAGGTCGCCGACAGCGGCGAGGTCGGACAGGCGGTGGACGATGAGGATGTTCGAGACGCCCCAGGCTCGCGAGAGTTTCCACTGCTCCTGCATCCGTCGGAGCAGTGCGGCGTCACGCATGACACGCCAGCCCTCGTCGTACACGATGTAGCGATTGCCGCCGACGGGGTCGGCTACCGCGGCCTCGAGCCACGAGGAGGCGCACGCGAGCGTCAGGCGGAGTGCCTCGTCGTTGCCGCCGCTGCCGAGCCACGAAGAGTCGAGCGTCACCATCGGCAGAGTTGGGTCGAACTCGGTCGTCGATGGCCCATCGAACATCCCCGACAGGTCGCCGTGCACGAGGCGGCGGATCGCGTGTGCGACGTCGCGGCCGTCCTCGGTCAGGCTGGCCGGCTGCAAGCCGGCGCGTTCGGCGAACGCCGGGTCGGGTGTGAAGAGGGCGACCACGACATCCGGGATGGTGGGCGCCTCGACTTGGGCGGTTACGGTTTCTAGTGCGAGGTCGAGGGCAGTGTGTTCTACGGCGGCCATGGGGCGACCGAGGGTGGACTCGGCGAGTGTTCCGAGTAGGGCACGGCGGCGGGACCAGACGATCCGCTGCCACTCCCCTGCCTCGACCGTCGAAGGTCGTGTCCCCGCGTCCAACGGGTTTAGCCGGGTGGGCAGGCCAGGGCCGAGCTTGATCGTCGCTCCCCCGATCGCCTCGGCTACCGAGGTCCACTCCCCCTTGGGATCACACGGAACGTAGGCCTTGTGGCCCAGGGCAACCGATCGCGTGATGAGGGCCTTCGCCGTTGATGACTTGCCGCTGCCGATCACGCCGGCGAGCAGGATGTTGGGGTTCGTGATGACGCGCGCTTGGTAGAGCACCCAGGGGTCGTAGACGAACGATCCGCCACTGAAGACGTCCGAACCGATGTACGTGCCGTCGGCGCCCAGTCCACCCTCGGCTAAGAACGGGTAGGCCACCCGAAGGATCCTGGTCGTCGCCCGGTGGGTGTCGACGCGCAGGCGTCGCGCTCGTCCGGTACCCGACTGGTCTTCGAGAGCATCGATCCGCGGCTTACGCTGTTCATTGGGCGTCGTACGCCGATTGGCACGCCTAGTGGACCGGTCGCTGCCGTCGAGCTCGAAGTACGCCGAGTGTCGTGTCATCCGAGTCCAACTCCAAAGGGAAGCGCGGCGGCGATGAAGCCTTCCAGCTGCTGACCGACGAGTCGACGCAGGTCGAGCAGCGCCTGCGTGGCCGCGATCTCGATCTCCATGCATGCGTCGTCGAGCGCATCTTCGCTATCGGCCGACACGACGAGCAAGCCGAGCCAGCGCACGTCGCCGTGGCCTGCCGCGAGGTCACGCTCGCGTTGTGCCACGTCGGCATCGAGCTGGCGGTCCGCCTCGGTCTCCAGTTGCCCGATCCTGGAGCGCGTCGCCCGGTCACTGACTCGCTCGACCTGGTGACGCCTCGCGTCCCGCAGCGCCTTGGCCATCGGGATCGGCTGCAACACGATCGTGAACGTGCGGCGGATGCCGGGCTTCAACAGCAACGGGCTGAGGAACGATGGTGTGGCGCGGATCCTCGGCCACTCGGTAACGACGTACACCCGGTGCAGCGATGAGTCCGTGCGCAGTTGGTCCCAGCTCGCATCGACTGCTAGGGGCCCGGCGTCCACCGCGTCCAGGCCACGCGGATCCGGGATCGTTCGCGTCGCCACTGGATCGAACGCGGTGCGGAGCCCGAATGCCAGCTCGCCAGCGTTCAGCCAGGCACCAGCGACTCCTGCCGCCGCCAGCGAGGTTTGAAAGGCTCGGGCTTCGGACTCGAGGACGGCGGCCGCGCCGGTGAGGCCGCCGCCGTTCTTACGTACGTCGCGGGACACGGCGTCGAGATTCACGGCGAAGCTGAACAGCGTCTCGTGCCTCGCCGCAGTCGGGGCTGCCTGGGCCAGCAGGTCGGTGTAGATCGCTCCAGCCGGCGTCCGTGGGTCCAGCTTCCGCTTCTGGGCCCACTGCCCGAGCTCATCGGCAGGATCGGGGAGCGTGCGTTCCAGGATCTGCGCCCGCGCGATCCGGTTGCCCTGGCAGAGCCCCGCGATCAGCCGCCCGTACGCCGCCACACGACGGTCCTGCTCGTCCGCGTTCTGGAGCAGATGCGCAGGTCCCTCGATTCGTGCTACGGCGACCAGCCGACGCCGTCGTGGATCGTGGACGACGCCGAGACCAGAGGCAGACGTGATGATCCGCATCGTTCCGTTCTTACCCGGCAACTGCAGGCGCCCGTGCCGCCGTGGCTCCGCGACGCGAGCACGGTACTTCTGCTGGCCACGGACCGATCGCCAGGCGTGGATCCCACGGAGAGTCAGCCATCGGTACACGGGCAACTCCTCGGCCCGGCCGAACGCGACTATCAGGCAGACGGGGGCCACAGCGAGTCCGCCGAGTCTCGCGATGGCTGACATCTGGATGACGAAGGACAGCGTCACTGCACCAACCGCCGTCAGCAGCAGGGCGATCTGCACAGGGCGAAGGCCGAGCATGACCGCGTTCTGCTCGGGCCGCGGGAATCGGGTCGAGAGAGCATCGGGATTCGTCACTTCGCCTCATCACTGTGTTCGTCGCGACGCTGGCCTTGCCCTGCGGACGGCTCGCCCGTGTCCTGTGTCGCGTGTGCCGCATCCGCCGGTGCAGTGGTCGGCGAGGCATCCGGTCCGAGGTCGCCCACAGGCTGGCCCTGGGTTGCGGTGTCGTGGCTCGTCGCAGGGTCGGCTGGCTTCTCGTCATCGTCGTCACCGCCCACGATCGAGCCAGGTCCTGGCTGAGAACGAGAACCGGTGAAATCGAAGGCGGCCCAGCGGTAGGCCTGTTCCGCCTTCTGCCTGATGGCCGCCGCGCCCGCCGAGCCCTGCTGCAACGCGTAGAGCGCCGTCTGGCTCTGATCGCCGGCCCAGTGGATGAACGAGTAGGTGGCCATCGGTGCGAAAGCAGCCATCGCGAACAGCAGACTTCCGGCCAGGAACGTGCCGAGACTCGTTCCCCCGTACTCGCTCGAGTTGCCCATGGCCGACAGCCCGAGGGCGAAGATCACGGCCATCACCATCTTGGAGAACAACAGCGCCCCGACGAGCTCGATCCAGCGGCGTAGCCAATGCCGCGTAGCGGACCAGGTCCAACTGGCCATGGCGATGGGTGCCAGTACGACGAACGCAATGAGCGCCACCTCGCGCACGAGCAGGACGAAGTACAACGCCATCGTCGCCAGGATCGCGAACTGGATCGCCGTGACCATCAACCCGCCCTGCGGGTTCATCGTCGACAGCACCTTGGTGATGTCGATGATCCGGCGGAACCCACCGGTCGCCGACGCACTGTTACCCAGGATCGTCGTGGACAGTTGATCCACCATCCGGCCGCAGGCGCTGATCACGGCGACGGCGAACGGTACGCCGGCCGTTCCGAGAAGTGCCCCGAACATCGCTTGTCCGAGGCGAGCGGGCTCTCGCCGGATCGCCGCTGCCGCGCACTGCAGCACGAAGGCGATGACCAGCAGCGGTAGTGAGATCGTGACGATCAGATCGAAGTTGTCCCGCCACCACCGCTGACTGAAGTCTGGCGTCGTACTCGCGCTGACCTTCTCGAAGACCTTGACCGACATGTCCGTGAGACCCTTGGCCAACCAGTTCGCGATGGAGTCCCAGGCCGTTTGAGCGATTACATCCTTGCCGCACTCTTTAGGATCGAGCAGGCATTCCTTCCAGGCCATGCGATACCCCGATCAGCCGATGATGATGCCGCTGAAGAAGCGGATCAGGCTGTTGGCCGAGCCGATCAGGATCGCTGCACCCAGCGATGCGATGACGCCGATGCGGCCTTTGCTCGCGTAGTGTGCGTTGCCGTTGATGTTGCCCAGGGCCCATGCCGCGGCGGAGATGATCAGGGCGACGACACAGGTGACCAGTGCGAAGGTGATCGTCGCGCCAGCCAAGCTTCGTACTTCGGGGAGCCCTGGCAGTCCGTTGGTGTTGGGGCTGACGCCTGGGTCTTGCAGGATCACCAGGTGGCGGGTCCATGCGGCGCATCTGAACACGTCATTGTCCTTCAGGTAGTTGAGTAGATGGGCGGGGTCCAGCCGAGGTACATGGCACCCCACTTGGACTCGATGAGGCCGAAGTCGACGAGGTACACACCGCCCTCACCGGGCACCTCGTCGCCGATGTCGTTCGAGACGATCTGACCGCCGCCGACGTACACCGCGACGTGGCCGTACGGCCCGCCGGTCTCCCAGAACACGAGCGCTCCGGTGGGCGGGTGGCGGTCGCCTCGGTGAGCGTTGTTGGTGGCGACCATCTGGCGCCACTGCGCGGCGGCCGAGAAATACCCGGCTCGTGGCCGGCCCCAGATGTTGGCTGCCAGGCGGGCGCACAGCTGGTAGTAGCCGTGCCTGCCGACCAGGCGCTGAGCCCGCGCTATGGCCACGTCAGCGCCCGGCAGCGCACCGCCAGCATCGGCCGGCTTCCTGCAGTCGGCCGACGCCACCTCGGTCGACGTCGGAGTACAGCCATCGTTGCCTCCCGCGGCTAGTGCGATCGGTGTGATAAGGGCTGATCCAGCTAGCAGAACAGAGGCCAGCGTGACTTTGATGATCACGAGGACACCTGTGCGGTCGCGGACCAGAACCTGCAGGTCGGTGTGCAGACGACTGCAACCGCGGCCTGCCGGTCCAGGAACTTGGTGCCGGTGTCCGTGACCACGGTCTGTTTGCCGTAGACCACGTAGGCGTGCCATCCAGGCGGCGCCTGACCGCGGTGCGGCATGGCGTTGAGCTCCGGCGTGACCTCGAGAGTGACAGCTGTGGTCGTTGCGTGAGCCTTGTGCTGTTGGAGCTGTTCCCATTCCGCCCACTGCGGCAGCAGGCTGGTCGCGACCTGCGGGGCGACCGAGCTGGGGTCGGCGTACACGCTGACCGCGTTCTGCCAGTCGGTGTAGCTGTGCCGAGTTGTGTCATAGGTCCAGATCGCCCGGGCATAGGCGATCGCGAACTCACGGGGATCGGTCGTCGTCGGGCGCCGCCAGACCTCAAGCTCCTTGGGCGCCTCCGCCCGGAAGGTCGTCGCGCCGGAGGTCAACCTTTCTGGGCTGCTCTCCGCGCTCTTCCAGCGGGCGGCGAGCATGGCGGTCAGCGCGACCGCTCCGACGACGACCAGGACCGCGAACACGATTCTGGACCGGTTCGATGACCTCACAGCATGTCCTCTCCTGGAACTCCGGGTACGGCGCCGGGAGGCGCCGACTTCATCGGCGAGTTGGGCGACAACGCAGGCCGCGGCGAAGGCGCCGAACGCGACTCTGACCGGCGCGCGGAAGCACCGAGCGAACTGGTGGTGGGCCGGTGGTCGCAGGTAGTTCTGTGTCATGAGTGACCTCAACGGTTGAGGCCATGAGACTTTTCGTCAGGCAGCGTGGAGCCACTCGACTCCAGCCGCTCGGCGGTGGCCGAGGCGGCTTGGTCCGCCGAAAAACCGCAGGTCACGGCCGGATGCGGCCCGGATCCAATGCTGTACGACCGGATCGGCGAACACGGCCGCCGGCGACTCCCCCACCGCCAGCCTGGCCAGCGCCGACCGTTGTCCGGCGCCTCCGCGCAGTAGCCAAGCCAGGGCCTCGGCCTGCGCTTTCGTCGCACCGGCTCGCCGCACCCGGACGACGATCCCGGCTCGGTAGAACGGCGGTCCGTCCGCGGCGGCGTGGATCAGGCGCCGGCAGGTCTCCGACGAGAGTCCCGCGGCGGTCAGCTCGAGCGCGATCCGGTCGAGGTGATGACCGAGAACCGACCCCTGCTCGACTTCGCTCTCGGGCGGCTGGTGGGTCAGTGGATGGCGGCGTCGACGGATCACCTCGGCCCGGAGCGCGTCCTGCAGCCGCCACCGCACCAGATTCGCCAGGTACCCCCACGACACGCCGCCCTCCGGCGGGTCGACGGCCAGCTCGAGGCACCGCTCCCAGGCGATCACCCGCGCCAACTGCGCCGCCTCATCAGACCCGAGCGCCCACCGGAGCCTGCCCGACAGCGGTACGACGATCCGCGCCTCGATCCCGTCCGCGAGCCGCCGCGACGGGCCGGGCGCCCAGCCCGACTGCTCGGCGTCGGCGATCAGTACCTCCAGGTCAACGTCCATGCCACAAATCTGCTGGTCCACAGCCCGTCCCTGAACCTGGATCACAGAATCAAGGACTCCTGGAATAGTCCGGCGGATCGAGCTCGACGTCGACGACGCTCGCGCCTCGCTGCTGAGGCCTGCGCGGTCTCGGTCCCAGTCGTTGCCCCGCCGCGGCAACGACCTCTTGCGACACGATCTGCTCGTCCAAGTGCACCGCTCGTGCGACCCTCGCGATCTCGCTGGCAACGCGGCGGGCCGGCAGGCTGGCCACCAAGGGCGCGACGGCTCGGACGGCGTTGACCTGGCCGCTGAGGTGATCCAGAACGTTGGCCCACTTGTCCAGCTCGACCTCGATCGCAAAGTCGGCCAGTGGACGCGCGGATGCCAACGCATCGCGCAGCAGAGCTCTGTCGGCGGCGTGCAACGCTGCCGGATCCTGCTTATCCGGGATACGCGCGAAGAGCACCTCGTCGAACACCTCTGACAGCACCGGCAGGCTGCGCACGGCCCCCAGGCGGCCACCCGCGTCACCATCCAGAGCAACCACGACCGTGTCCGTCCAGGTGGGCGCACGCGCCATCAGAGCTTGCTCGTGAGTAATCGCCGTACCGCAGCAAGCAAGGCCTGCCCACTCGTCACCGGCGAGGCTGACAGCTGCCGCGTCCATCGTCCCCTCGACGAACACTGGGACCGCACCCGCCTGCAACTTCCCGATCTGAGCATCGAGGCCGACCAGAGTCCGAGCCTTGGAGTAGATCTCCGTGTTGCGGGTGTTCAAGTAACGCAATCGGTTACCCGCCGAACGGCCGATGAAGCCGACCGGGCGGACCTTGTGGTCATGCGCGGCGAACATGATGCGGTCCCGAAACCTATCGACCAGATAGCCGTTCTTGGTCACGAACGCCAGCCCTGCCCCAACGATCTCCAGATCATCGAATCCGGTTTTACGCAAGTGACCGACCAGCCGCGACCAGCCATCAGGTGCGTATCCCACCCACCACCTCGAGTCCGGCGCCAGCACCGCGCCCAGTCCGCGATTGCACAGATGCTCCGCTGCCCAACCGCGGGGTCTGTCGTGGAGCTGCTGGCGATAGAACGACTCAGCCTCCGCGTGCGCCTCGTACAGCCGAGACTTCACAGACCCGGGCCACGGCCAGGCGACTCCGGCCTATAATCCAGATCGGCAGCTGCCCTGCCGCCGACGCCGTAGGTCAGCACCGGCCGGCCCGTCGCCAACACGTCGTTGAAATACTCCGGACCGAACTCGACGGCCGCGAGCGTGCTCGGGGCGTAGGGCATCACGACCGCCCGGACACGGTCGTAGTACAGCGAGAGATCGAGTAGGTACCCCGACGCCAGCTTCCGGCGATGCTCGTCACCGACCGCTATGACGATCGCGGTATCCCCCAGGCTGAACTTGCGGAGCATCCTCACCTGCGCGGTCGACAGTCCGGCGCCGAAGGCAGGGATCCCTGCCCACCGACCGTCGAGCTGCCGACTCACGTTCGACACCGCGATCGCATCGACCGGGTCGTCCACGATCACCGGCGTCGCACCACCCCGCAGCAAATCCAACTGCTCCTCGATTCCGACGAGAGCATTCGACACCAGTCCCGATGACTGGACCTGCCCATCGCGTCCGACACCGATGAACGCTGCCGGACGCAACTGCGCGTCCCTGGCAAGCAGGACAAGCTGGTCGCGGAAGCGATCCACGACATCCGTCTCACCGCTGCGAACGACCAAGCCCGCCCGCTCCATCGTCGAGTAGGAGAAGTTCTCGGCCGCCAGATGGTCGACCAGACTGGTCAGAGTGTCCGGGGCGTACCCAATCTGCCACACCGAGTCAGCCGACAGCACCTGCTCGATCCGCGCTTCCTTCAGGTGCTGCACCGGCCAATCGCCCGGCGCTCGCAGCAATTCAGCTCGAAAGAACTGCGCGGCGACGACATTTGCCTCCAGCAACCGCCGCCGCCCGTCAGCCGTCGTAACCTCAGGATCACTCACCAAAACCTCCGAGAGCCGTACACTTCAGGCCTCGAAGATCTCGTCAGATCACTCGCAAACGAACCCGGATCACGACTTCCAGGATCTCGGGTCAGAGGTCTGGTGCCGGCGGATCCAAGTCAGCACTCTGCAATGTGACGAACCCGCGGCCGGTCGCCCGGTAGGTCATCAAAGGACGCGCGTCACGCAGTACTTTGTTCAATCCCACCCCGCCATGCTCTTTCTGCGCCAGGCCTGCCAGGGAGTCCCCCGCTGGCAGCTCAAAGCCACGGACCCTGTCGAAGAAGAAGGCCAAATCCAGCACATAGCCAGCCGACCGATCCTGCTCCGCCCGACTGCCGCCCAGCGCAACGATCACCTTGTCGGTGGCGCTGAACTCCTTGAGCGTCTTTACATGCGACGTCGACAAGTCACCGCCGCACAGCGGGATGCCGGCCCACGACCCGCCGGCCTCCATCCCGGCGTTGGACACCGCGATCGCATCCATAGGCGAATCAACAATCACCGGCACCGCGCCGCGAGCCAGCAGATTCCGTTGCTCGTCGATCCCGACGAGAACGTTGGCTGGCCGATGAATCGCTGTCACAGGGCTCGCCGACCGTGCGTTGCCATCCGGCCCGATTCCCACGAAACCGACCGCAGCCAACCGCCGATCGCGTGCCACGAGCATCAACTTGTCTCGATGCTGATCCACCGCTTCGTCATGCTCGTTCCAGGTCATCAACCCAGCCCGCACCAACGTCCCGTACCCGAACCCCTGACCTCGCAGATGATCGACCAAGTTCGACCAAGCCGACGGCGCATACCCCACCTTCCACGGCGACGCCGCCGACAACACCGACTCCGCGCCGTGTGCCTTCAGGTACTCCAACGGCCACCCATCCGTTGCCCGAAGCAACTCCCACCGGTAGTACCGAACAGCCGCAGCATTTGCCTCCAGCAACCGCCGCCGCTCATCCATCGACAACCCGAGATCCCGAGAGCTCACAACAACCTCCGAAGCAGAATCTGTACCTGACTGCCTCGAACCTCACCGCGCTCACGACAACGAGAGAACCTGGAACCCGACATCAAGGAGTACACGGAAACGCCTACGAATCTTCGTCACAGCAGACTGACCCCGTAATCCGTGTCGGGCTCCTCCGGTCGCGCTCCTGAGGCCGGACTCCGCCTCACGGGCGGCCGGTGGACATCAGCGATCGGGCTCGCCGAGTCCGCCCAAAGCCCACCCGAGCGAGCCAACTGTGCACCCGCCGTATCGATCGCTTCGTCGATCAACTCGATGAGCTTCCGGACGCTCCATACGTGACCACCATCTGGTTGAGCTTGCTCGCCCTCCGCATTGTCCTGACCAGAACCCGGCACCTCAGAAGTCATGGTCCCGAAGATCGCCCGTTCCGCCGTCCCGGAGAACCGTGAACGCGCCATCCAGGAGTGCGCGTTAAGGAGCAAGTCGCCACGGACCAGGACCGGAGGCACCACTGGGCCTGACCCGTTGACGGACATCCGAGATCAGGAGCGAAGTCGGCCATTGCCGAGGCGGCCAGCTTGGGGTCGTCGCCGAGCAGCACCGCCACCAGGGTCGCCATGTCCCGAGGTCCGACTGCACGGCGACGCCGGCTCGGTCGTCATACGGGATGCTGCGGGCCGCGGCCCTGCTTCTGTCGGCGGTCCGCAGACCGGCGACCTCTCGCCGGAGATAGGCGGGCCCGCTGCGTCCTGCACCCTCAATCTTTCTGGTCTTGACTCTCACCGAGCTGCCCGAGCCTTCGATCGACTCCGTACAGAGACCGGGCAGGTCGCGGTCGAACACCAATCGAGTGACGGGCGCCCAGTCGTGGCCGACCTGCTGCACCGACGACGTTGGGTCGCTGACCGCCAACCGCGAAAGGCCCATCCAGCACCGCCTCGCGTCGCTGGGACGTCAACGGATGATGCACAGCTATTCCTCTTGCGGTGTCAGTGCGGTGCAAAACCGCAGACGACTTGTGCACCTACGTGCGCGCAACAAATTCGAGCCGCGCCCTCGTCGGAAGCAAGACCTCTATCGACCCACAGATCACCCGTGGGGTTCGAGCACCTTTCGAGCACCAGCGCGTCGTCGTCCAGGCACGTCGGAACAACAGGCACCTTCCAATGCAACGAGACTGCGCCGCCAAGTCACGCAGAGCCCTTCATCGCTGAGCCTTGCTGGCTCCCCCAGCGTCCGCAGGTCCGCCGCACCGCTCGGAGCCGCAACCTCCGTCGATCGGCTTCTGGCCTGCTGGTCGATCTGCGCGCCCCGGCTGATGGGGCGACAGTTTGATCACAGTCGAATTGAGCTCCTTCGTCCAACTTTGGTGGTCTACGCCGTATCTAGGAGTTCGTATGCGCTACTAGCGACAAGCAAAGAGGGGAACGACCTTGAATACCCGACGAACAATACTCCACGCCAGCCTCGCGCTGGCGAGCGCAGCGGTGCTGGGCGCCGCGGCGTTCGGAACGCCCGCACAGGCAACCTCCACGGCCACGAACGTTGCCTGCTCTCTGGGCGCCGGATCGGTCACCGCCGCCGGTGCGCAGACGTCTAGCCAGGTAACTGCCGGCGCGCCTCCGACCAAGAGCACAGGCCAAAGCGTCGCAGGCGTCTACCAGCCCGGGAACGTTCGAGTCACCTCCTCGTACACCACCGAGCCGAACATCTCGGGTGCCGACATCGCCGGTTGGGTCATCCAGGGCGGCAGCCTGTACCGGCACACCTACTGGGTCACGGGCGGCGGCGACATCGACCCCAGCGTTCCCAACTCCTTCAAGCGAGTCGGCGGTGGCTGGACGAGCTTCATCGCGCTGGAGACCTCGGCGTACGAGGGCCAGAACCGCCTGCGGGCTACGGCGTACGGGCTGCGCAACGACGGGACGATGTTCCGATGGAACAACTCCGCCCCGTCCTGGCGCGCGACGGGCTCCGCGGCTGGCTTCTCGTCGATCAAGTCGATGGCGTTGATCAGCAAGACCTACACCTATGACACGTTCCTGGCGAACACTCGCGGCGGGGCGCTTTACACCATCCGGATTCCCGCCGCGTCGCCGATGAAGCCGATCGTCACCAAGGTCCGCAGCTCGGGCTGGCAGAGCTTCGAGAAGCTGATCGCCAGCAAATGCGGCCAGTACGGCACGCTCCTGCTAGGCATCGACAAGGACACCAAGTCCGGCTTCCTCTACGCCGTAGGCCACGCAAACGGCGCCTCTACCGTCATCAATCCCCTAGGCAAAACCACCGGCACCTACCCCGACCCCACCAACTTCCGCTGGGGCCCGGCCAACTACCTCGACAACCTGAACGGCGACTGACAACCACCTCTGTGCCGTAGGGCAGGCATCCCTGGTTAGAGGTTGCCTGCCCTTCAGAACGTGGACGAGTATTTTCATCTCCGCGTGAAGCTCCTCGGTGGTGGGGGCGGCGGAGCCGACTCTAGGCCGGGGGTCATGGTTCGCGGCCGTCGACGTCGCCGGCCATGTCGAGACTGACCTCGGCGCCCCGGACAAAGGCGACCTTGTCGTCCGATGGCTGCTCTCCTTGCCAGCCGAATTCGGAAACCGGATCTCCGACTTGCTCCTCCCATACGTCGGAACGATCGACGAGTGGCGTCAGCGCTTCGCCGCTCTTGTCCGCCGGCCGATCGGCCGTGGCGTCTGCCGAGAGGTTTGGTCGAGATCGCGCATCATCTGTGCGACCTTGGGCGGCTGCCGCCCAAGCATGGCGGCGATCGCGTCGAATTGGTCGTGGACATGTTCGGCGTCAGGTCCACCCGGCCGTGTGAGGTTCGGCGATGGATGACCTCGGGTAAAGGGGATGTGCGCTTCTCGATGCGAAGCGCCCAGTTGCCGTCGGGGCGCTTCAGCCATTGGCCGATGCTGATGCTGTGGCCGTCGTCGGTCTCGACTTCGAACGCACCGCGCAACCTGTGGCGTCGGCGGTCCCGTCGAAAACGATGTCGATCGCCTGTACGGATCCGGTCAGGGTTCCAGAGTCCATCCGGCCACTTGCTCATGTCGCCGTGTGGAGACCGATTGGGCGGCGACAGCGAGCTGCCTTCGGCGGCTAGCTTGGACCTCACTGCGTCCTCGGAACGCCCCAGCTCGACGCCTCGTCATGCCAGCAGGGGCTGTTTTCGTCGGCAACGTCTCGCGCCGCCACCACGCCAACGGATGGCCAGGTGAGGTCGAAGGCATCGACCCCACCTCCACCTTCTGCCGCAGCAAACGCACCCAGACCCACCGATCTGTCAGCCTCGGTATGCCACCCGTTCCCAAGGCCGGCCTCGAGATGGGTGAACTCTGAAGACAACCCAAGCAGCGCCATCGCCAAGCCGACAGAACCGGCTGGCGGCCAGGCTTCGCTGCTGCTGGGCAGCGCGGCCGGGTTGCTGCGTGGCGTTCTTAATGGAAGCCGGTCGAGGATCGCGCACCCTTCTTGTCGGCAACGCTCGAAGATGGGGCCGATCCGTCGCTATGGCCTCGTTTTCAAGCGTCGTCGACACTTCTGAAGTCTGCGGCAGTACGGACAGTGCCTCGACTGTGCACACGGTAATCGCGCGGCGACCACCTCGAACGTCATCAATCTCGAGGTCGACGCAGCGTTCCTGCTGGTTGCGCCCGTCTCTACGTCGTGTGACCCATCGGCCGGATCGCGGCCACCGGTCAGGGTCGTCGGAGGGGAAGTGGAGCGGAATGGGTTCTGTAAGGGAGTTCGCGGGCGTCGACATTGCGGTGATCGTGCCTTGTCACAACGAGGTCGTTGCGGTGGGCAAGGTCGTTTCCGAGTTGCGAGCCGCGTTGCCGTCAGCGAGCGTCTACGTGTACGACAACAACTCCACTGACCGGACGGCTGCCGAGGCTCGTGCTGCCGGTGCGATCGTGCGGCACGAGTCGAGGAAGGGTAAGGGCAACGTCGTACGGCGTGCTTTCGCCGACGTCGATGCCGATGTGTACCTGCTGATCGATGGCGACGACACCTACGACGCGTCGCGCGCGGGTGACCTGGTCCGGCTACTGCTCGACGGGCCGTACGACCATGTCGTCGGTGCGCGGAGGCACTCGAACGTGGCTGCTTACCGCCCTGGCCACACGCTCGGCAACCGTGTGCTGACCAGTGCGGCCGCCACGTTGTTCGGCCGGGAGATCAGCGACATGCTCAGCGGATTCAGGGCGTTCTCGCGGCGCTACGTCAAGTCGTTCCCGGCGTTGTCGCGGGAGTTCGAGATCGAGACCGAGTTGACGCTGCATTCGCTGCACCTGCGAGTCCCGGTGGCGGAGATCCCGGTGGGATACAAGGAGCGCCCGAGCGGTGGTGAGAGCAAGTTGCGGACCTATCGGGACGGGCTGCGAATCCTGCGGTGGATCATCGGCGTGACCCGCGTGGAACGGCCTACTTTGTTCCACGGTGTACTCGCCGGGGTGCTGGGAGTGGTGTCGCTGATCCTCGGCGTGCCGGTCGTAGCGGAGTACCTCGCCACAGGTCTCGTCCCGAGGTTCCCGACGGCCGTCCTGGCTTCCACGATCGGTCTTGCCGCCATTCTCCTGCTGGCACTGGGTTACGTGCTGTCCGCCACCAGCCACGCCCGGCAGGAATCAGCCCGGCTGGCCTACCTCAGGCAGGCGGCACCACAGCCTGTCGAGGTTGACATCCCGATCGAGTCATCGGGCGCCACGGCAGCGGGTTCTCTGGCGTGACGATCAACGAGCGAGCCGGCCGTGGTTTCATCGCGCGGTGGCGGCGATGGTCTCCGATTCCATGCGCGGCACTGGTTGCGGCCGCAGCCTTCGTGGTCAGCGGAATCGTCCGCGGAACGTATCCGTTCGGGGACGTTTCGCGAAACACCAACGACCTTGGTCAGCAGTTCATCCCGATGCATGCGCACCTTCGTGACATCCTGACCGGGCAAGCCTCCGGTGACCTCGTCTTCAACTGGTCCAGCGGATTCGGCGTCCCCTTCGTCGGTGACTTCATGGCCTATGTCGGCACGAGTTTGTCCTGGCTGGTCCTGCTGTTCCCCCGTGAGCACATCGATCTGGCGCTCTTCGTCATCGCCACGGTCGCGATCGCGCTCGGGGCCGCGGCCATGACGGCGTACCTGCGGTATCTGCGCCCGTCCGGTCCGGTCTGTCTGGCTGCCGTCGCCGGGGTCTCTTACGCGCTGTGCGGGTGGGCGATCGACGACGCAGCGTATATGACGCAATGGCTCAACGGCATGGTTGCCTTTCCAGTGATCTGCCTGCTCTGCGAATGGATCCTGCGGCGGCGATCCCTCGCGGCGATGGTCGTCACGCCGTTCGTCGTGGCGCTGCTGTGGGTCTCGCACTTCTACACGGTCTACATGGCGACCATTGGCGCGGCCATCGTCGTCGCGGCGCGCCTACTGTCCTCCGACGGGAGTGTGCTCTGGCGGTATCGGGCCTTCGGCGGGTTGCGCTGCACGATCGCCGTCGCTATCGGTGTCGGGTTGTCCGCGCCACTGCTCGTGCCGACGTTCCGGGCTGTTGGCGCCGCCAGGCCCAGCCCGAAGACGGAGTTCCGGTCGATCGACTGGCTGGACTTCCTGTCCCGGCTGCTTGCCGGGTCCGAAGGCGTCGGGACCACTCCGGGTCTTGCCGTCGGCACGCTGATGATGCTGCTGGCGTTGAGCCTCCCGTTCAATCATGGAGTCGCGGCCCAGGAACGGATCATCTGGACCACGACCGTGGTGCTGACTCTGCTCAGCATGCAGGTTCGGGTGACGCACGAGGTCTGGCACGGCTTCGACTCGCCGAACGGAAGTCCGTTCCGTCAGGCATTCGTAGTCGCGGGAATGCTGGTCATCGCCGGGTGGATTTCGCTCGCGTCGGGCGTGCGCAACGTCGCGACTCTCGCAGCTCCGCTTTTGCTGCTTGCAGTCTTGTACGTCTTGACGTACGACGCTCGCACGATCACGACGACCACTCGCGTCGTCGTGCCGACCGTTTCCGCGATCGTGGTTCTGGCGTGGTTGCTGGCACACCGACGGCCAAGCCTGTCACCAGGGGTCCGAGTTGGTGCGGCCGCGATGCTGATCGGCGTCGTGCTGGTCGAGGTCACCGCATCGGCCGTCGCGATCGATCAGGCCCGCGCAAAATTCCTCAGCGCCAAGCCGGCCTGGAGCCAGCGGCACGACGAGGCCCGTGCGCTGGTGCAATCCGCAGTCGGCTGGCCCTGGCAGCGGGTGTCTCCCGGTTCGACCGCTACGGTGAACGATCCGATGCTGATCGGCGGGCAAGGACCGCAGTACTACTCGAGCACCATTCCGGATGCGCTCTCGAATGAGCTGATCGGTCTCGGGTTCGGCTACAGCTCCTACGGCCGTGCGACGATCGACCCGCAGAACCCGGTCGTCGACGCGGTGTTCGCCGTCGGCGCCCGAGTGGTGGTCGACGGCGGTGCCTCCTCGACCGGCGACTTCCGGCTTGCGAAGCGCCCTGTGGGCCCCCTGGTAACAGTCCGCCCTGGCAAGGCCTTTACCTCGGCCGATTCCGGCCCTTTCGGCCTCCAAGAGACCGCACTCGGCGCCAATGTCTACGCCGTCCCGAAACTGAAGGCCGTGGCAGGCCCCGGCGTCAGCGTGTCCGATAGGCGAAAGAAGGAGTTGCTGATCGTGCCGCCACCTGGTGCCGCGGCACCGGCCGAGGTGCGGCTCACCACATCCTGCCGTGCAGGCGCCGAGATCTGGCTCGCGGCGCCGGCATTCGTGGGCGACGTACAGGTCGACGGCCAATGGCGGTCAGTGCTCGATTCGAAGGCGAAACGGCCCGGCGTGTACAGCGGGGCGCCCATGCTCCGGGTCGGAACCGCCGGCGTGGACGGTGCCGTCGACGTGCGGCTTCGAGTCAACGGTCGCGCCCGGCTGCCCGCCTCAGCGATCGGCTGCCTGGAACTCGACCGGCTGAGCTCTGCCATCGACCAGCTCAAACGAAACCGCCCGACGGACATCGACGTCGGCGGTCACAGCATCGTCGTCCGATTCGCCGCCGCAGCGCCCGCCACGGTGGTGTTCGGGGTGGTAAGTACTCCGGGTTGGCACTGCACGGCCGGCAACGGCCCTGGCCAGGCGCCCGACACGGTGGCGGGCCTGATCGCCGTTCGCGTGGACGGTAAGGCCACGAGAGTCACCTGCGACTACCGGCCGCCCGGCGCGCAAGCAGGTCTGATCGTGGGTGCAGCCGCTGTCATCATCTTGTGTGGAGTGGCCGGTGCGCTCGCCCTATCCCCACGCAGGCGGAGACGATCCCCTTAGACCGACATGACGTACCGCAGAGGTACGTTAGCTGAGAGCACCGACGGTGAGCCTCTCACCGAATCTACGGACGAACGTTTCGGCCAGCATCGAATTCTCGAAGAACGGTCCTTCGGCGCCCCTACGGTGGAGCCGATTGATTGTCCGAGGGCATCGATCCTGGCGTTCAGGACGAGCCTGGCCAGTTGAAGGGAATGGAATGATCTCGATCAAGTCGGCACGGAGCCGGCTTGTCGCCACGCTGGCCGTGGGTGCCACCGCCGGCAGCGCCCTGCTTGCTTGCCACGGTCCTTGATACCGCAACCCCGTCGTCCGCCGCGACGACCAGCACGACTGCCGGGTCGTCGGAGAGCGGCACGACCGCAGTCTCCTCGTTCCTCACGCGCGGCCAGTACCTGAAGCCGGGCCAGTACCGCCGTTCGCCCAACGGGGTCTACGCGCTGGTCATGCAAGCCGACGGCAATCTGGTGCTGATCAAGGGCCGCACGGCCATCTGGTCCAGCCAGACGTACCGCAAAGCATCGACTGTGGTTATGCAGCATGACGGAAACCTCGCGATCATCTCCGGCCGAACGCCGGTCTGGGCCACCAACACGGCCGGCAGCACCGGCGCGTACCTCGCGGTCCAGAACGAGTCCAATCTGGTCATGTACAACGTCCGCAACAAGGCGGTCTGGCTCCGTGCCATGGTGCTCGGCACCCTCGGAGCCGGCCGGGTCATGAACCCGCTCCCGATCCTGTACTCGATGAACCGGATCTACCGTCTCCAGATGCAGCCCGACGGCAACCTGGTGCTGGTCAAGTACGGCAAGACGCCGCTCTGGAGTACCAGGACCGCCAGCAGGGGCCCGTTCGCCGCGATGCAGGCCGACGGCAATCTGGTCGTCTACAGCGCGACCAAGCGGGCCTTGTGGACGAGCAGGACAAGTGCGCGGGTTCCGTCCTGCAGATGCAGAACGACGGCAACCTGGTGATCATCCACGGGCGTACCGAGGTCTGGTCGACCAACACCACTGACCGCAGTTGACAGCGTGGGGCCAAGCGCTGGTTGCCACGTCGGAACGTCGGGCATCAGCAACGTCGAGTAACCGCTATCGGCGATGCGGCGCACGCGGTCCCGCTACGTCGGCACGTCAGAACCGATCGGCGCAACGATCCCGAAGCGGAACAGTCGGGTTGCTCGCCTGGCCTGGTGGCGCATCGCAGTTCTCTCCTCGAGTCCGGGGACCTCGTTCGGTCCGGTTGTTTTATCCACGAACCGGCCACCCAGAATCCGTCAACACTCGCCCAAGAACTCGACACTTCGATCGAAGATGGACCGCCGTGACCGACGATCACTCCGCAGATCGCGAGACCACCGGGCACCTTCCCCCGGAAGCCTACCCGACGGACGATCCCTCCACTTCCGAGAGTTGACTGCCGATCAGCCGAGCCCACCCTGGACGCCGTGACCCAGGTCGACGGCATCTACCGGCCGACGTCGACGTTCCTCACCGGCCTCGCCGGAGAGCTCGACGTACCGGCCGGGTACCCTCAAGCGGATCCACACCGACCGCCCAGACCTGTTCGACGCCAACTCAACGGCTGGCTGACCGGAAGCAAAGCCAAGACCCGCCTGCGCGACGACCGCCACGAGCTCATCCGTGAGGCGGCGCCCGGCATGGCCAACTCGTTCCTGCTGCGGACCTTCCAGGACAGGGATGGGCCGGGACTCGGCCGGGCGTTCCTCAGCGAGCACTACAAACTGATGGACAACCTCGACGCGCTCATCGCAATGCTCGCCGGGATCCACAAGGCAGGGGTCGAGATCGATATCCGAGGCTGCGACCTGACCGCTCGCGGATGTACGTGCGGATCCGGGCCCGGAAAGCAGAGCCTTCGCACCGGCCCTGCTGAAGGGCTACCGATCCCCGTGCACCGGCGCAAGCGGCGACGAATCCGACCGTGTTCGCCGGGTTCGTGATCTCCAACAGCGAGGGTCGGCGGCGGGCTACTGGGATTTGCGTCTGTCTGGCGAGCTATGGCAGGACGCATCGCCCTCTCGGGTTGCTGCTCTGGCAGCCGGCCGGCTCAGCATCGCCGTAGGACGGTCGGTGCGGCGGGCCACGGGGTGGATGGAACCGGTAACTGGGGCCCGTGCTGGGTGATGCCAGCCGGCGGCAGGTTAGGTCAGGCAGGAAAGGAGCAAGTCGACCACCTTGCGTGAGAAGGCATGTTCGTGGGGATCAGCCGGGGTCACCACGCTCATTACGACGGCGTCCTTTGCCACCAACCGCCGCAGGTCTCCCGACTCAGACACATAGCCGGTCCAGGCGTCGTGCGCGCGTACGAGATCTACCTCCCAGCTCAAGTACGGCACTCGACGGTAGAAGACGCCGAACGGACCCTCTCCGTCGGGCATGACGGCGTAGCCGTGCTCGGTCCAGAACTCGTCCATCTCTGCGTCTCTGGCAAAAGCGAGGAGCTCAGAGTAGGCCCCGTCGCAGTCGCGACGGACCAAAGCGTCGGGGTCGAACTCGGAGAGAGGGCGCTCTTCGAAAACTGCCTGCGGCCACATCTGCGCCACCCTTCGGACGAACTCCACAAGGTGCCGGGGCTCAAAACCGCAGGCGACGACTTCCGTGCCGAATCCGGTGATCTCCATCGTGTCCCTTCGACGATTCCGGCAGCCGCCCAGACAGGCCACGGGCACTCTACTATCGCTGTAACGAGGTCGCTGCGGCGTATCGGGATCGCGGCAATGCCCCTGCGCCAGGTGCAGTCCGGCAAGCGCGCGGTCAACTGGGCCGAGCCGCCTTCGGGGTTGGACCCAGCCGCTGCCGCGGGCAAATCGCCGCAGATCGATTGTGCAGAGAAGGTCGTGGCTCTCGATCCAGTTCCTCGGTGTGATCAGCACGACGCTGTACCGGGTGGTGCTGACACTGGCGCTCTTGTCGGTCCTCGGGGTGTTCTTCCACCAGGCGGAGACATTCCTGGCGAAGAAGTGGTGGCGGTTGCGGGGCCCGTCCGAGCTGGAGCTAGGCCGCATGGCCCTGCCTGGCTGTAGCTGTGCCAGGCCGCCGGCGTCGCCCCGAACAGATACCGGATCTGCATTCACGAAGGGCCAGGCACGACCGTGGAGCGCAGGGCCAGCTCATCGGATGATTCCTGAGCCGACGGCTCGCTGCCCGCGAGATCGTCGCCCTCGGCGAGATATCGCCGTCGCGCGCTGAGTGTCGAGGCAGTGTGCAGCGGCAACACTGCTGATGGAGAAGGACAAGGCCGCCACCGGGGTCCCCAACTCCTCCGGCTCGAACGAGCCCACGGCCAGGTGCAGAGAATGCTCAAGTAAGGCGTCAGCCGAGAGACCGAGCAGTTCGTCGCCCTGCGCAACGAGATCCAGCACCTGGAGGCCGCAATCGCCATGCGGATCGAAATCTACGGCAGTCCGTTCCGAATGCAGATCAGGAACCTGCTCCACAACCAGTCCACTAGGATCCACGCTGGCGAACGTCGCTCGAATGCGCCTCTCGGCCAATCGCAGGCCCTTCAAAATTCCTCATTCGAGGTGCAGCGTTTGAGATCGGGCCTTCCGTCTTGAGGGGGACATGGAGAATGGAGGCGCGGATGGCGGAGCGGGACAAGGCGTTCGTCGAGTTCGTGGCGGCGGCGAAACCTTCACTACGAAGGACGGCGTACCTGATCGGCGGCGACTGGCACACGGCGGACGATGTCGTCCAGGAGACGCTCTACAAGCTGTACCTCGCCTGGCCGAAGGTGCAACGGGCAGGCAACCCGTTCGCCTACGCCCGCCGGATGCTGGTCAACGTCGCGTATGACGGTGGTCGGCGTCCCTGGCGCCGGGAGGTGTCCAGTGCCGTGGTCCCGGAGTACGCCGTGCACAGCGGCGACTTCGCGGCTGGGCACGCTGAGCGTGACGAGGTGCTCGAAGCGCTGCGAGCACTGAGCCCGCGGCAGCGTGCCTGCATCGTCCTGCGGTACTACGAGGATCTGTCGGTCGAGCAGACCGCGCAGATCCTCGGGTGCTCGGAGAGCACGGTGCGAAGCCAGGCCTCCCGCGGCCTCGAAACTCTCCGCAAGGCCAACGATCGGCGACGGAGCCCAACGCCGTGAAGGAGAACGAGATGGAAGACACCCGCGAGGTCAGCGCTGAACTGCGACGCCTGGTCGACAGCGAACCCCCGGACCACTCCGACACCGGAGCGATCCTCACCCGAGGCCGCCGCGGCCTTCGCCGCCGCCGCCTCCTGAGCGCGGGCGGCGCCGTCGCCGGCGTCGCAGCGGCAGCTCTCGCTGTCACCTTCATCCCCAATCTCACCACCGCCGACGAGGAACCCGGCGTGGCCAGCACCCAAACCGAGAACCCCCAGTTCAGCGCGGTCCCGGGTGTCCCCCGAGGAGAGGACGGCGCCGGCCAGCGGATCTCCAGACAGGAGGCCGAACGCCGCTGCGCGCTGCGGTACCCCGGGCCGAAGTACCCGCTGATGGCACACACCGGCCGCTCGGCCGGCTTCCGGTCCGTGAGTACTGGCCGCTACGACATGAGAAAGGGTCCCGTACCCGCAGGCCACCCTGGTGGACCTTGCATGATCCCAGGCGGGGACGAGCCGTCGGCAGCACTGGTAGCTGCCGCCAAGGCGGATCCGTTCCCGAAGAACCCTGCCGACCAGCTTCGCAATTGCTCGGTCGATGCGTGGGTCGACATGACCAAGTGGCGCATCCAGGTCTCCGACCGTCTGGAGCAGGCTCCCGAAGAGAGGTACCCCGCCTTCAAGGAGTCAGTGCTAGTTGCGATCTCGCCGTCGGGCAAGACAGCGATCAGCTGCGGCACGATGGGGGTCACCGCCGTGCGTCTCGACGACCTTGGCACGGACTACCCGCGGATCGAGTGGCCCGACGGGACACTGGGCAGGGAGATCGCCGCCATGCTGCTTGGGAGTTTCGACTGCGACCCCACTGGCAAGTTCTGTGACCGGTCGCTGCCCATGGGTTGGGGACGGGCACCGGAGAACACGACGAAGGTCGTCGTGCAGGTTGGCTCCGGACCGAAGTACGAGGCGCCGCTCAACGATCGCTGGTTCGCCTTCACCGCGCTCGACAAGACGAAGCACTCCAGCCGCGATCGCATGACGGTCAGGGCGTACGACAAGGACGGAAAGCTCCTCAGCAAGCTGTACCCCGAGAAGTGATCGAGACGCCGGCGGGGAGCGGGGCGCTTCGTCGTCGCGATTCGGGAATCTGGAAGCTGACGGATTGCCGGCCGAGAAGGCGACATACAAGTTCGCCACAACGGGGTCGCGCACCGACACGGCGTACTCGGCGCGGACGGATCTGATCGTGACCTTCAGCTCGGCGGCTACAGAACAGCCAACCGCATGGCCGGCTCGCACAGTGCGGTACCAACCGGCGGTGGACAACCGGAACAGGGTGAAGCGGACGCCCCAGACAGTGCTGCCGTTGGTGCTCGACGGAACGCCGGGCGCCGCGCTGCTGGCGGTCAAGAACGTCGAGGTCCAGGTTTCGGGCGATGACGGCGTGACATGGAAGCCGACCGCCGTCGTACGCTCTGCGACCGGCTACACGGCGCTGTTCGATACCCCTGGCGGCCCAACGGTCTCGCTCAAGTCGCGCATCGTCGACACGGCGGGGAACACGACCGAGCAGACCGTGATCGGCACGTCAATGCGCCGACTCTGGCGATCGACCATCGGAGGCGGGTCACGGCAGTACGCCGGGCCCGCCGCCGGTGGATCAAGACTTGCGCGATCCGAGTCTTGGACACGCGAATCCAGCATGTGCCGTGGAGCGAGATGATCGAGAACACCGGGCTGCGCGCTGCGAAGGCCAAACCCAACACCGCGGGAGACCATGCGTCAGGCGGCCCAGGCAGGTCGTCCCGAAGACGACCTGGTGCACAGATTTCCGTTCGTCTCCGACCATTCCAGCCGCTTCACGCCGAAGCGGGTGGCGAGCTCGTCGGCATCGAGAAATGGTCGTACTACGCTTGACTGAACGCCTCCCGCCTAGATCGGGCTGCGACCGACGCGGCGCGCCGGCAGAGCGGATCCGGGCCGTCCACAACCAGGACAAGGCTCAGGTTTTCCAAGATCACCGCGGAGCTCAATGAAGGCATCGGCCCCGAGGATAGGGTGTATCACAAGGTGGTTGCCCGGGTGGTGCGCGAACACGACACCGTTCGCTACCCGCAACACCGCAAGATCCGTGCCACGGTACCCGAGCCAGTCGATCCCAGGGTGCCCGACCTGCTTCACTGGGACCGCACCGGCCCGCCAGGAATCAGCGCTACGTCGCCGACACCACCTGCCTGCTGCTTTGCCGACGGCAACAACCTCTACCTGGTCACCGTCATCGACTACTGCTCCCGCCGTCAGGCCGGCTGGTCAATAACCGACCACATGCGCACGACTGCTCGAAGACGCCCTCAAAGCCTCTACCCGCGGTCGTCTCGGGCGCGGTCTTCCAGAGCGGCCACGGATCGCAACGCCGACTCGTGCACACGCTCGACGACTAACTCCTCGACCAGGTCGAACACACCCTCCCAGACGCCCGCGCCCATCTCGACGCCGCCCGCGAGCGGATTCTGGTCTTCATCGCGTATCCCGAAGACCTCTGGCTCCAGGTCTGGTCAACCACCCCCAACGAACGCCTCAACGTCGAGATCCGCCGCCGCACCGACATTGTCGGCAGTTGCCTGGCCGCAACGCGATCATCCGCCTTGCCGGCTCCGTCCTGGCCGAACAGCACGACGAATGGCCGACGGCCGCCGCTACCTCGGCCTCGATCTCCTTCACCGCAACCGACTCGTACTCATCACGACTCCCCCGGGAGGGAAGCATAATCCACACGCGTGACCAGCATCTAATCGACCAGCGGCGAATCACCAAACGCCGCACACCAGGACTTAACCCGCGGGTGCGCATGGACCTGCGGGTCCCGACAGTCGGTGTGGCATCCCGGGAGTTTCAAGCCGCGGGTCTTGTCGTCAGCGGGATCGCCCATCCACAAAGTTAACGCAGGGGATTGGTTTTCGGTCCGCCGTCCTTTGCCGCGGGGAACTGCGCGACGAGCTTGCCTTCGGCGTCATAGGCGAAGACATAGGAATCCCGGACCGCCAGGACGGCCTCGTCCTTGGGGTGCTCGTACCGTGCCACGGACATCATCCAACCGGGCGCGGCCGCAAGCCGGTACAGCTTTGCCTCGTAGTACTTGTCCCCGTCGGTGTAGATCACGCGCCGAGCGTCGCCGCGGAACACACTGGTCACCACCTTGTGGCCGTTGGCGTCACTCGACGCCTGTATGCCCGGCACGCGACCGTCCCCGATATTGGCATTGCCGACCGTGCCACGGCAGCCGAAAGGTTCGTTGGTTCCGCTCGGCGAATCGCTGGTCTCAGTGATGCACCACTGCGTGCCGCGAGTCTCGAACCAGTACTTCGCGGCGATCTCGACCTTTCCACCAGCAGGGATCGTGCCGATTGGCTTTGCCCCGACTGGTCCGCCGGCCGCCCAGCTCGATCGCGGCCTTGGGATCGGCTGCGAGAACTGCGTGCTCGGCACTACCTTCCCCTGAACGGATGGAGATGCTGAGGGCTTCGGCAGGGTCGGCGGTGTCGACGGCTCGGTCGAGACGACACTTGAAGGCCCACCCAACCCGGCGACCTGCGGTTCCCCGCCGCCAGCTCCAACGGCCACCAATCCGCCGATCGCGACCGAAGCGACTGCCCCTGACGCGATAGCTGTCATAGCCAGGTTGCGCGAGCGGCGCCGCTTCGCTGATGCAATCACCCTGGCCGGGTCCAGTCCCGAGGTGTCATCGTCGCCTAGTTCGCGCAGCGCCTGTTTCGCCAACGTTTCCTCGTTCACGCGTGTCCTCCTACGTTGATATCGAACAGTTCCGGTGAACAGCGCAACTTCGCCAGGGCCCGCGACGACGTGCTCTTGACCGTCCCGATGGCAACGCCCAGCATCGCTGCGGTCTCGGCTTCACTGAGGTCCTCCATGTACCTCAACACCGCCACCGCCCGCTCCCGCCGCGTCAGCGTGGCCAGCGCAGCCACCACCGCTGCGCGACGCTGCACTCCATGCGCAGGATCGTCAACGTACGACGTGACGCTTGGGTCCAGCTCTCCCGGATCACTGACCTGTCGCTCTCGCCACGGGCGCCGCCGGAGCCAGGAGAGGTGTTGGTTGACGACCGCCTGCCGGACGTATCCGAACGGGTCGCCGAGCTCGATCCGGTCCCATCGCAGATACGCCTTCTCGAGTGCGGTTTGCACCAGATCCTCAGCCAGGCCAGGATCGCCGCACAGCATGCGCGCGATTCGCACCAATTGGCCGGACCGGGCGACGACGAAGGCTGTGAAGTCCTCGTCGCGATTGGCGTACTCCGTCATCCAACGCTCCTCAGTCAAGCTGTTCGGGCTTAAGGACGCGGAGACTGCGCAAATGGTTCTATCCACCTGGAAGGAAGTCACCCGATCGCCGGTTCTCTGAAGCGGTGCTCTGCACCTACGAGCTCACTGCTGCTTCAGCATCGGCCGAAACTCAAAGTCACGGATCTAACGAAGACGCGTCGCTCGAACCTGGACAAACCCGCGACGGCGCCACCGCACCGACTCGAAAGCGGTCATCACCTGCGCGATGGCCGCCTGGGACACGATCGCGTCCGCGCCATCACACCAAGTGAACCAGTGCCCCCTGGCCACACACGCAACGAGGCGTGGCGGAAACCAGAGCAACCGTGACGCACACTCCAGTTGCCAGCTAGAGCTAAACGGTGCCGGGATGATCCCGGCGGCGAACCAGCTCGCGATCGAGAACGCTTAGGTGTCGTTCATTCTGGACACGAGCACACCCGCGGCTCCCTACATCGTGAACGCGTGGCGCAGGGCGCACCCCGAGCAGGACATTCCCGAAGGGCACGTGTCCATCCGGCCCCAGGCCGGCGTCGAGGCCAAGACCGCGAGCAAGACGGGTTGAAGGGCTACCAACCCTGCTTAGCCCGCCACCGGAGTTCGTGATCATTGCCTACTACCGGCCGCGGCGGATCGCCCTTGCTGAGCGCGGTGGCGATCGCGGTTGAGAAGTCGTTCCGGGTGCCCAAGCACGACCTGGAGGAGCCTCTGAGCTACCACCACAACCAACCACGAGTCCATCGATGCCCACCTGACCATCGTGTTCGGCGTACCGTCCAGATCCGCACTAGCCATTGATCTGAGATCTTGGATTTCAACGCCTGGACCTCGCCTGGTGGCGGTCCCACCGCGAACGACGCGTTACCTGTGGCAACCGGCGCAGTGCTGCTACAGAATCCGATACATCCGGTGATCGATGCGGCCGTGACCGTATTCGCCGTAGCCGACCACGACTAGTCCGCACAACCATGAGTAGCGCTCGTCGGATGTCTCGAACCGCGGCGTCGGTCGCACGTAGCTCTGGTCGACCGAAAGCCGCTCCCCATCGGCCAGACGCTGTCGACCATCAGCCGGGAACTGGAGTACTCCGTTCGACTCGTAGTGGATGAGGACGCCGTCGTGGGTGCGCAGGGTCGCGCGAACGTCCATGCGACTGATCCCGTCGGCTCCCAGCCATACCCAGTCGCCGCCTCCGGGCAGCATTTCGCCCCGGAATCCCGGCCCGTCGAAGCGGCCGCCCTTGGTCACGAAAGTCATACGGGTTCCGAGCGGGGTCGAGATCATCTGGGCGGGCTCTAGGTCGATGCTGAGATCGCAAAGATGCTCGACGGGCAACGCATCGAGCAGAGCTCGATCGAACAGTGGCGTGGTCGTGTCGGCGGCACTCATGCGGTCGTACCTCCGAACGCGGCCTTCAACTCGGCGAAGTCGAAGAAGGTGTCCTTCCGTGCGACGAGACCGTCGGACGCCACCTCGACGACGTCGAGGCAATGAACACCCCGACGATCTTCACCGGGCCGCTGGAACGTCAGCGTCCAGTCCAGAACCCAATGGCCGCTACCGAACAGCAGGCGTCGCTCATCAAAGCCGAAGCCCGGGTAGAGCTCAAAGACCTGCGCGAACTCACGACCCAGGGCCTCGCGCCCATGGACTGCGGCACCGCGACCATGGGCCTGGAACTGCGAGTCGGGTGTGTGTAGAGCAACGATCGCGTCGATGTCGTGCGCCTCCCAAGCGGCGAAATATCGCTTCGCGATCGCGGAAAGATCCAGGGTTGTCGACTGGGGTGCCATGACTTCTCCTCAGGTAGGGGACACCAACACTAAAGGGTACGAGTGTACATTGCAATACGTATGGTCGTATTAACCGATACGAATGTATCGATAGCTCATCCAGGCGACGCACGGCGATCGTCGAGTGCGCGATGCACACCGTCGATCGAGGTCGAGGGTCTGAGGCTCGGATGCCTCGCGGCGGATCTGCGCACCAGCAAGGGCGGCATCCAGTCCCTCCTCGGCACCAAGCAGGAACTCCAACTCTTGATCGCCCCTGCCGCATCGCAGGTCTTCGAGCGCGAGGTTTCGCTGCCCGCCGCGCGGCTGCCCGCCGCGCGGCTGCCCGCCGGGACCGCGCGACTGCGGGCGCTGACGTCGCTGTGGATCGACTACCGGGAGACATTCGAGGGCGGATACTTTTCGTTGCTGCCGCAAATGAACTCGACGGCGCGGTGTTCTGCTGAACTGTCGCGACAACAGCCACGAGTCAGAGGCCAAGAGCCACAGCCCGCAGGCCAGGAATGAGTGTCGTCCCGGTCAGATCGAAGAGCCGGTGTTAGGTGCGAACTGGCCGGCAGCGAAGGGTGCCCAACCCGCAAGCTCACATGGTGCTGCGAAGTAGGAGCCTGCCTGGCGATAGCCACTCCGCGGCGGAACCCGTGGGCAACTCCCCGCGTCGTACTGTTCGTCGGCCCACAATCGCACCTCACGGCCGAACGTGATCAATTCGACTGTAGTCAAACTGTCGGCTTGGCGAGCTCATGGTCCCTTACTCTGGGCCCGTGAGTGGCGATGTCCAGGTGTGGGTGGGTCCCCCGACAGAGTTGACCCTTCAGGTCGTCATCGGCCTTATCGTGGGCATGGCGGCACTCGTGCTGCTCGTGGTCGCACGGCGTCAGGGCAGACGATTTCGTATGCCGCCACCCCTGCCTCAGCAGGGGCCGCCGGCTTTCCCATCCGGGTCTGCGCCAGACGGACAATGGTTGCCGATGGCATCCGGTTTCCAGCAAACTCATACCATTCTCCCTCCTGCGCCGAGGAATAGGTCCCTCCTCACAGGCATCACGATCGCGGGCTTCATCGTCAGCGCCGCACTCCTGGGCTTCCATGTCGACACCGACGCATCTCCGGCAACTGGAGCGCAAGGCGGCTATCACATCGTCATCGCCGATACGGCCGGTGGTCTGCCGCAGGTCAAGCACGCCCCAGCGGTCGCTGCGCAGGCGGAGAAGCAGCGCCAAGCCGGATCACCAGTGCAGTGGGCCACCTACGCGCATCCGAAGTACCTTGCCTCGAAGGAAGGCACTTCGGTACCGCGGGCAGTCTTCCGCGGCGCGGACAGTGTCACAGATCCGGAGACCTTCGCTCGAACCTTCTTCGACGGACTCCGCGAGAAAGCTCCTCTGCTGAGTGGGGTCACCAGTTTCGATGCGGGACCACACGGCGGTCTCCTCCGTTGCGGGACCGTCGCAGTTCAGCAGACGACCGAGGCGCATTGTCTGTGGGCCGATACAAGCACATTCGGTCATTTGGCGATCACCGAGCTGACCGAGCGGGAAGCTGCCCAGCTCCTCGTGAAGATGCGGTCAGATCTCGAGAAGCCGCGATAGTAGACAGCCCCAGCAGGAATGGACACGGCAGGCATTCCTCATGTCGGAGCCTGCCCTGGCGTTCGTCGCCCAGAGGGTCGACGTCATTGCGACAATCTCAAGGGCTCAGATCGAACGGGCTCGACGCGCTGAGATCGGCCACCCGATCACCGAATCGGTGCGTGACCGCGATGCCTGGACTGTGCTGTCCGTGCTCGGCCGGATCGCGTTGCCGACTGGCGACCGCGAGCATGCCAACCAGTTGCACGAATGCGCCCGCCGCGCGAGCCGTCGCACAGGGCTGCAGGCTCCGCGGGGAGTTCAGCGAGCTGGGACTGGCCGTACGCGCACGGCGACAGAGACGGCTCGACGAGGCCGAGGCCTGGTTGCACAAGTGTCTGATCCAGGATCGGCGGCTCGAGTCCGACACGGCGATCTTCCTCATCCTAGCCGACTCACCATCGTTGTCAGCAGCAACGGAACGTGTACGCCGCCGACGAGCGAGCTCAACCTCCAACCGGGCCCGACTGAGCTCAGTGGCCAGCCGTGATCGGCATTGACAGACAGCGGTCGAACCTCGCAGCACTCTGCCCCCGCCCCGTTCAGCCGCCCCGTCTCCTGAGGCCGCCGCTGAAGACGACTCGCTTCCCTTCGGCGTCGGTGTAGCAGCCGTCCATCTGGGCGGTCCATTTGCATTGCGTCTTCGGTGTTGCGTAGATCTGCTTGCCAGCAGCATCGTACGCACGCACCGTGTAGGTCGGTGGAGCATCAGAGGTCTTATGGTCGTATTCCATCGGGTAGGGATCAGTCGTAGGCGACGCTCTGGCGCATTGCCGCGGCCCCATGCAGTGGGCGGCCAGGGATCACTTTCGCGCGGCGTAGTAGATGGCCCTGCCGATCATGAACGCAGCCCCAAGGCCGAACAATCCAGTCAGCGACAGGTACAGCGTGTCGTACTCCTGGAAGTCGCCGATCGCGACATCCTTCGGATCCGCAGGATCGTACCGGACCACCACCTCGCGGCCGACCACTCGGTCCTCGTATCCGCACTCGGAGGTCTTGGCGCTGAACTGCCGGCCGTCCGGCAGGACGTACTCCACCTTGATCGACCGGCGCTTCCTATGTTCGACAACGTCCACCACCGTTCCCCGGACGGACGGGGCATCCAGCGGAACGGACGAATCCAGCGCCAAGACAAGCATCCACGCGGAGACACCCACCATCAGGATCAGTCCCATGAGTTGAGCCCGAAAGCCGGGCGCGGCCTTGCCCAGCGACTGCTTTGCCATGGCTGGACACTAATGATCGCAGGGATCACACCCTGCTCCACCGAGGAGCAAAGTGACATGCTCTCCGGTCTTCGCCCAGGCCAGCCTGGTTGGTCTATCTGCGTCAACGCGACGACGCCCTCAAGGAGGTTGATTCAAAGGATCCACAGCCGGCAGGGGCCCCTGTGAATGCACCTGTTGTGCACCCGAATCAAGTCACCGCCCTGTTCTGCGATCTTCTTCAAGACGCGGTCCAGGCGCGGGATGCCGGGCTTGGTGACGCGCAGCATTTCGCGCAGCGCCTGTGCGGTGTCGTGCAGGTTGCGCAGCGCCGCAGAGAGCGCTCTAAAGAGGCGCACGATCAGGGCCCGTGGCCAGTTCCCGACCGGGCAGGCCGCGCTGACGTATCTCTACCTCGTAAGCCGATCACTGGCCCCAGTGGCGCCGGCCAGCACCATAGGCGATGTGGTGGAACCAGCGATCAACGCGTTCGCGATCACCTTCGGCGACGATTGTCAGCCGCCGAACCCACTAGTCAACCGCCGGAAACACAGTTGGCTTCACATACCCGGGCTGACCAACCGCGTTGCGCGGGTGCCAGATCTTTTCGAGCAGATCTGAAGTGTTGGCGAAGCTGCAGTGGAAATGGCAAGTTCTCCTGTGCGTGGCATCGACGCCGGTGTCCGACGTCGAGCCTGCGGCCGCAGGTGCTATCGGTGGAGGTGAAACATGAGTTCCAACCGCGACATGTGAGCTGTCTTGCTGGTGCAGGCCGGACTCGACGTCCGGCCTTCACCAATCGTCGATCGGCGAACCGTCGCGACGCACGGCGCTGAGTCGGCGGTCGCCGCGCTACTAGGAGGAGCAGGGCATGCTCGGCTCCGTGCGCACCGCCGGCGGTCATCGAGAGCACCCGGAGTGTGCAGTGCTCAGGTGATCCTCGTCCAGCAACTGTTCGCGGCCGGTCTCCACAGCGAGAAGATCCTAGAGAGCCTTGCGTGCCGCCACAGGTTCTGCGAACGAACAAGCAACGCCAAGCGCACGTACGATCTGAATGCTGCCGGATCGACGCGACGATCAGTGATCTGATCCGCTCTCGAGTGCGATTCTCGGCGACATCATCCGCGCCGCGTCGGACACAACGGCAGCACACCGGTGACCGCCGGCCAGGACGGCCTGTGCGTCGAAGCTCGTTGAGCCGGCGCGGAGCACCCAACTCATGAACACCGGAGCGACGAATCGCTCGATACGCGGCTGATGTTGCCTGAGCCATGCCACATCACCGCTAGCGGGATCGCGGCCAGGACTCCGGCGAGCCCGAACCACCCGACGGTCTGGACCGCGTCGGTGCGGTCCGCGATCGCGCCCGCCAAGAGCGGGCTGAGGCCGGTGCCAGTTGTCAGGCCTGCATTGGACAGACCAAGGATCTTGCCGCGCCGGGAGTCAGGGGTCCGGAGGGTGATCGCCGCAGTCGCCTGCATCACCACGCTCGTTCCCAGTGCACCGGCGAGCACAAAGAGCATGACAGAAAGAAGCAGTCCAGGCCTCAACAGGCAGATCGCCACCGGCACCGCGGCGGCGACGACGAGTGGCCCCAGAAGTTTGCTGCGCCACGACTCTGGCACCCATCGGCTGAAGGCTACTGCGCCGACGATGCTGCCTAGCGGATCCGCAGCCAGAATCAGCCCAGCAGTGACCGCGTCTCCCCCGAGCAGAACGGCGTACGGAACGGCCAAGCCTTCGTAGACAGTCACCAACGCCATCAGCCAGAGCATCAGTACGAGGGTTCGCATCTCCCGCTCACCGAACAGCAGGCGCCAGGACTGTCGCATCGATGCTCGCGAACTCCACCGCCGACTTGACAGGTCCTCGGCCGACCGATCGGCGGCGGGCCGTGGTGTGAGCAGGATTCGAATCAGCAAGGCCGAAGCGAAGAACGACAACCCATCAAGGACCAGCACTACGTGGGGGTTGAACAGAGCGATCAGCAACCCGCCGCCGGCGAACCCGACCATCTGAAAGAACTGGATGGTGACGCTGCGGATCGCCAGACCGGTCAGATAACGCTCCTCGCCGAGCACCTCTGGGAGCAACGCCAGCTGCGCGGACTTGAACACTGGCTGCAGTAGCGACACCACCCCAACCAGCACACAACACGTCCAGAACGGCATTCCAGGGATCGCCACCGGCAGAATCAGGGCACCCCTCAGTCCGTCGATCCATACCATCAACTCGCGCCGCGGGACGCGATCAGCCAGGCTGGTCAGGGCAATCCCGCCGAGCAAGGACGGGACGAACGTCAACGCGTACGCCAGTGCGGTCAGAGCCGCCGAGCCAGTGTCGGAGAAGACCAGCACCGACAATGCGACGCGAGCCAGCTGATCACCAACGACAGACTGACCTTCCGCGAGCCAGATGGCGCGGAACTCGCGCACTCCGAACACTTCCCGGTAGCTGACGTTCGGCGCCATCAACCGCTCCTCACTGCTCTTCCCCTCTCTGCGCTCGCAGGGTAACTGGGATGAAGTCGACTCGACCGTCCTTTCGACGACACTCGAAGAAACCCACGACTGCGACAGCCGCGGATCATCCTTGCTGCCCAGTCCCGGGCGTCCCGGCTTGTCTGGAGGCGTGCCAGTTCGTCTCCGGGAGCTCGGGTGGGCCGGGGAGGAGTTTGCGGACGGTGGTGGCGCCCTCGGCGTACGCGGCGTCGGGCAGCTCGCCGAGAACGTCGGCGTACACGGACCGGATGACCTCGGCCTGCGCGGCCCAGGAGAAGCGGTGCAGCAGGTGCGGGTCGTCGGCGATGCGCTTCGCGATGCGGTCGCGGTCGGCGAGGACCGTCCGGACCGCCTGCACGAGGCTGTCCACGTCGCCCGCGGTGTGGACCGCGCCGAGGTCGAGTTCGCTCACCAGGTCGGCCTGCGCCGGGGTGTCGCTGGTGATGATCGGGAGCCCGGCTGCGATGTACTCGCAGAACTTGTTCGTCACCGCGATGTCGTGGTTGGGCGCGTGCAGCAGCGGGCTGAGGCCGATGCTGGCCGAGCGCAGGTACAGCGGCACGACCTCGGCCGCGACGAACGGCGCCAGGTGCACGCGATGGCTCACGCCCAGTTCGGCGGCGCGGGCCTGCAGTTCCGCGGTGACGGAGTTGGCCTGCGCGACGATCGCGAGGTGTACGTCGGGCAGCTGCGGCAGGGCCTCGACGACCGTTCCGACGCCGCGCGCACGGTTGACGCCGCCGCCGTACACCAGGAGCGGGATGTCCTCGGACAGCTGCAGCAGGTCCCGCAGGCCCTTGACGTCGGCATCCTCCGGCGGCTCGACCGGCGCGTTCAGGACGACGTCGGGCAGACCGGCGAGCTTGTGGTCGCGCTGCAGCCAGTGCGCCAGCGGCTCCGACACGGTGATGACGCGGTCGGCGTCACGGATGAACTCGCGCTCGAGATCGGCGTACGCCGCGACCCGGCGCGGAGCCACCACCGGTACGCCGGGGATGTACTCGTGGGCGTCGTAGATGATCTTGATCGTGCGCCCGTCGAGGGCCGCCCGATGTGCGGCGCGGGCCGCGATGCCGAGCATGAACACGTCGTGCACGTGGATGACCTCGATCATGAGGCGGTCGAGCAGCGGGCCGAGCGTCAGCTCCTGGTCGACCAGTTCCGGCATCACCCGTCGCCAGCGGCCCGACGGGAGGCGGCGGTGCAGGGCGAGGAGCAGCTCCCGGCGCTTGCCGATGCCGAGGTCGGTGAGGTCGGCCGGGGCCGTGGGGCGGCGGACGAAGTACGCACGAGCCTGCAGTACGGCGCGGTGCAGCCGCAGCGTCCGCCAACGCACTGCCCGCTGGAGTCGATCGAGCAACGAAACCCCACGGAGGCCGGAACGCGCGGCGCGGTCGTGGTCGCGGCGGTCGCGGCCGCGTGCGGCGCGCAGCTCGCGGCTCGCGTACTGCCAGCGGCTGTAGGCCAGCAGGTACTCGGCCTCCGAGCTGAACCACGGCTTCAGGTTGACCTTCAGGCTGGCCCGGACGTTCGCCAACCGCTTGCGCCACCCCGTCAGCAGCACCCGCGACGGGATCGGCGGGCACAACACCTGCACCTTGCCGAACTGGCGCACACCCCGCAGCCTGCGCCCCGGAATGCCGATGCACGTGACATCGAGATCCCAGTTCGCCACCGTCTGCGCGTACTTGAGCACCCGCGAGTCGCTGACGATGTCGTTGCCCGCCATCATCACGACCTTCGGCCGGATCCAGGACGGCCTCCAGCCGGCCGGCACCGGCGTCGACTCCTCCACGAACGGCGCCAGCGCCTCGGCCGACCAGCGGCCGTCGTGCACCCGCTCGACGTACGCCGGCCCGCGCGCGGCGATCTCACGCGCCTTCGCCGGCTGCGCGATCAGATCGAGGACCACCTGCTCGACGGTGTCCGGCGTCGCACCGACGATCGGCAGCTCGAGCCCGGTGCCGGCAGCCACGCGGTCCCGGACATGCTGCGCGATGTGGCCCACCACGACCCGCCCCGCCGCCATCGCCTCGCACGCGGCGACGCCGTAGCTCCCGATCCGGAACTGGTCGAGGACGATGTCCGCGTCGCGGTACACGGCCGGCATGTCCGCCGGGTCGACGCCCTCGACCCGGCGGTACGTAATGAGACCACGCTCGGCCAGCCGCTCCATGATCGGATCGATCAGCTCCGAGCCCTTCATGTGCGACTTGCTCGGCGCATGAGCCACGACGGGCTTCGCGCGCTCGAGCACCGGCGCGTCGCTGCGCCACGTGTCGACGTCGACGATCACCGGGCACCACACGGCGTTCGGAACGTAGTCGAACAGATCAGGCGTGGAGACGTACACCGGTCCCGGGTACGACGTGAACAGCTCGACGGCCCGCGTGGCGTTGCGTTCGAGCAGGTCGACGTGCTCGTCCTCGAGGTCGGGGAACGGCGACCACGGCTCGGTCTGGACATGCCGGCTGGGAATACGTACGTCGGACCCGTGCGCAATGAGTCCCACCCGCAGCCCCTTCGCGAGCAGGTGCGGGATCTCCGAGGACCCGTCCGGCCCGTGCAGCGGACCGAAGATCGGGCGGGCCGCCTCCATCAACACGTGCGTGTAGTGGCCCACGACATGGTTGTAGAAGTTCAGCCGCCACCGGGGATTGCGCCGATACGTCCGCGCCGGTACACCGTAGTCCACCGGGTAATCCAGAACGCCACGGAAGAACGCGAACGAGGTCGCCTTGGCACTCGGCACCCGCCCCTCGATCGCCCGCGCCCACCGACTGCCCTGCCCCGCAAAGTTGGCCGGACCCACAAGCACCCGAACCGCCGCATCCAGCCGCCCCGGCATCCCGTCCCGCCGAGCCGGCCTCTCGCCCCGGCCAGCCGACGCACCACCCGCAGCCGCCGCCCCGACATCCCGGCGCCCGTCGTTCTTCCGCCTCACGGTCGTGTCCCCCACTTCTCAAGAGATCGCTCGGCCGGGACAGCGGCTGCCGACCGGTCCGTGAGCTGAAGACGGCGGCCCACATGATTCCCATGTCGACACCATGCAGTGCGATTGATCAGCATCCGCCTCCGAGTCCACTGGCCAGAAGCCCCTCGGACTCACCCAGTTAGATGTCGCGGACGTCCTCCTTCGTTGCAGGGCCGCGTTCGCTTCGACCTGCATCTAATCGTTTGGCGACTGTGATATGGCCCGATTCAAACTGGCGACGTGAGCAAACTTCAGCTTCAAGCCGACCCCTGGGCAGACAAGGACCGGCACTGCTGACGGTTCTCTTGTCAGCAGTGCCGGCCGTCATCGTCCTCAGGACTGCTTCGCGGCGGAGGTGCCGGTGGTGATGGGTTCTTCGGCCTGACGAGTGCGGAGCGTCACAGCGGCGATCACCGCACCCACCAAGGCGATCAATCCCGCCCCGAGGAAGGCGAACGAGAAACCGTCGGTGAGCGCAGCCACGTCACCCAACTGGTCAGCGCCATACGAAGCCGCAACGGCGGTCATGGCAGCCAACCCCAATGCGGAACCGACCTGGTAGCTCGTATTGACGATTCCTGCGGCGAGGCCGCCTTCCTCGGGCCTGGCGGACGAGATGGCCGTACCGAGCGACGGGATGAAGGCGAGCGACATGCCGAGCGCGGCGACCAGCGAGGCCGGCAGTACGTCGACCCAGAAGTTGCCGTTCGGCCGGATCAAGGACAGCCACCCCATCCCGGCAGCGAGGACGACCAGACCGGTCACGATCATTGCCTTGGGCCCGAATCGGTTGATCGCTCGCGGCGCCAGGGCGATCATCCCGATCATGATCAGAATGGTCATCGGCAGCAGCGCTGCCCCGGACGGAAAGGCACTGTAACCAAGAACCTGCTGCAGGTACAGGTTGAGGAAGAACCACATCGGGATCCACGCACCGCCAAGCAGCACCTGGGCCAGGTTGGCCGCACCAAGGTTCGGAGTACGGAAGATGCTCAGCCGCATCAACGGTTCACGACGGGACGCCTGGACTGCGAGGAAGATCCCGAGCAGGACAACCGCGCCCGCGAGAACGCCCCACGTCTCCACGGATCCCCAGCCCACCTCCGGCGCTCGGACGATGGCGTAGACCGCCGCACCGAGACCTCCCGTGACGGTGAGAGCGCCGACCACGTCGACGGCACCTCTCGCTCCGAGACCACCAGCCGGCATCAGCGCCGGCGCGGCGATCAGCGCGATGGCCGCGATCGGGATGTTGATGTAGAAGACCCAGGGCCAGGACACGTACTCAGTGATCACGCCGCCGAGGAAGACGCCTGCCGTACCCCCGGCCGGGGCCGCGGCGCCGTACAGTGCCAGCGCCTTGGTCAGTTCGCGGGGGTCCGAACCGAACAGCATCATCAGCAGGGTGAGCGCCGACGGCGCGATGAGAGCGGCGCCGACGCCCTGGACGGCGCGGCCGGTCAGCTCGACGCCGACTGTGCCGGCGAGACCGGCAACGGCGGACCCGATCAGCAGGATCGCCCAGCCTGCGCTGAACATCCGACGGGCGCCGAAGAGATCGGAGAGGCGACCGCCGAGCAGGAGCAGGCCGCCGAAGGCGACCACATAGGCATTGAAGACCCAGGACAGATTCTCCTGCGAGAACCCGAGGTCTTCCTGGATGCGGGGCAGGGCCACCCCGATGATCGACGTGTCCATGATGACCATGAACTGAGCTGCGGCGATGAGCGCCAGAGCCCACCACCGCCGCGAGGAAGGAGGAGATGCAACGGACATTTTGATTACCTCTTACCAGTAAAGGGGCGCCTGACAGCTTCTGGTCAGGCGGGTATTGATTTGAGGGCTTGGGACCTGGATCGACTGAGCGTCGGCGAGACCGCGCGATGATACCCTACCAGGGTACCGTTATAATACAACCGTGCGCCAAGGCCGGGGCTTCACGGACTGGGACGAGTCCAGCGTCGAGGCGCGGCACTTCCGGCGGATGCCTTCTCTGCTTCTGGATCATCCGCCAAGCCGGACTCGTTGCCGCCTACACAGCGATCTGTTCGTCCCGATCGCGGGCTCCTTTATCCGGCGTGCTGTGGCTCGACGAGCCCGTGCCACCCGGCCTGATCCTCGGCGCCACCGTCATCCTCACCGCGGTTGGCCTCCTGAAGGGTTCCGCCCGCACGCAACACCAGTCCGCCGGCGGTCCTCAACAAGGAAAGTAGCGCCGCAGGTGAACCGCGGGGAGGTTCCCTATCCCCGTATCCTGTAAACCCAGGGAACGGAAGGGACCAGGATGAAGGACGCGAAACACGCTCACCATGGCTACATCGACAACAAGGAGGACTACCTCAAGCGACTCCGCCGGATCGAGGGCCAGTCCCGAGGTCTGCAGCGGATGGTCGAGGAGGAGCAGTACTGCATCGACATCCTGACCCAGGTGTCAGCCATGACGCAAGGCTCTCCAGAACGTGGCCCTCGGCTTGCTCGGTGAGCACTTGAGCCACTGCGTCGTGCAGGCAGCTGCCGCTGGTGGACGAGAGGCTGACGAGAAGATCAAGGAAGCCAACGACGCCATCGCGAGACTCGTCCGGTCCTGACGGATACGCCGGCCGCGATCAAACCCGCCATCCCTCACTCGACCCGCTCCCCTGTTGCTCGGAACGCATGCCGGGCGGCTACTCATGCCTTTCTCCACCCGAATAGCGGCGATGTCCGCAAAGGACAGGAACGGGCATTCGATACCGCGGCACTCGTTCGTCCTCAGGCCTGAACCGGCTCGCCGTCCGCCTAAGACCAGCGCAGCCCGGCCCGACCATCGCACAGATTCTGACTCGTACCCCCTAGGGGTAACTTGGGTCACACGATCTCGCCTTCCGGTACCCTAGGGGGGTAGGGTTGCCGTCATGGACGGCGTAGGCATTAGCGACACGGCAGCCGGGCACAGCTACATCGGCGACAAGAACAGCTATCTCAGTCAGCTGCGTCAGATCGAGGAACAGGTGCGCGGCGTGCACCGGATGGTCCAGAACGAGACGTACTGCATCGACGTTCTCGCCGAGGTGTCTGCCATGGCCATGGCGCTGGAAGCTGTCTCCTTGGGCCTGCTCGACGACCATCTGGCTCACTGTGTGGCCGGCGCCGCCGCCGCCAGTGGACTCGAGGCCGCCGAACTGAAAGTGAAAGAAGCCTCTGACGCCATCGCCCGGCTCGTCCGCTCCTGACCAGCAATACGTACGACGTACCAACAAACCTCCCCCGCCGATCGGCGAGGGACGAACCACCCTGAGAGGACCTCATAGCCATGTGTAACTCCTGCAGCTGCGGCACGAACACCAACACCACAACGGATGTCGCCATCGACGAGTCGGCCGCCACGGGTTCGACCGTGAACACCTACACAGTGGCCGGAATGACCTGCGGCCACTGCGTGAGCTCGGTGAGCTCCGAGGTCGGTGGGATCGGAGGTGTTACCTCAGTCGACGTCGACCTGGCCAGCGGCGCGGTGAAGGTCACCAGTGCCACACCGCTCGACCGTGAGACCGTCCGTGCCGCCGTCGAGGAAGCCGGCTACGCACTCGTCCAGAACTAGTTCCCTACGCACTGATCACCCGACTCGACCAGGGGACTCACAATGAAGACGTCTTTCAAGATCACCGCATTCGCTACCGGCCTCGCGGCCGCGTTCGGTGCCGCGCTCGGCGTGGGCTCCCTGGTCGGGCCCGTGGCATCGGCAACTGATCAACCACACGCACAGCACGAGCCAGCCGGAAGTACCGCCTCCGCCGGCGAGCTACCGGGAGGACTGATGATTTCCGAACAGGGATACACACTCGATCTCGCTGCGTCGGCGCTTCCCGCCGGGCCCGCCACCGAGCTGCGGTTCCATATCCGCGGCGCGGACGGGAAGCCTGTCACGCAGTACCAGAAGAGCCACGACAAGGACCTGCACTTGATCGCGGTACGCCGGGACCTGACCGGCTTCCAGCACCTCCATCCCGTACTCGCCGCCGACGGCACCTGGTCGGTGCCGCTCGCCCTGACCGCGGGACAATGGCGCGTGTTCGCGGACTTCGTCCCGGCCGGCGGTGAAGGACTGACCCTCGGCGCCGACCTGGCCGTGGCCGGGAGTTACACGCCGCAGCCGCTCCCCGAGCAGGTCGCGACCGCACAGGTCGACGGCTACACCGTCACACTGAACGGCACTCTGGAGCCGGGGGCCTCGTCGCAGCTCACCTTGTCGGTCAGCCGTGACGGAGAACCGGTCACCGACCTCCAGCCCTATCTCGGGGCCTACGGCCACCTGGTCGCGCTGCGAGACGGCGACCTCGCCTACCTGCACGTTCACCCGGCCGGCGAACCCGGCGACGGCGCCACCAAGCCCGGCCCCGACATCACCTTCCACACGACCACGCCGAGCGCCGGCTCGTACCGGCTGTTCCTCGACTTCCAGCACCAGGGCAAGGTCCGCACCGCGGCCTTCACCGTCCACACCAACCCTGCCTCGACCACTCCGGATCCCACTCCGAGCCCGACGGCCGGCGCAAGCTCACACGAGCACGGCAACGGCGGCAGCCACGGCTGAGCCGCCACCCGGACGACGTCATCACCCCACGCCTCTCACTATGCCCGAGAAGGAGCTTCACGAATGAGTACCGTCGAGAAAACCTCACGCGCCGACAGCGCTGAGCAGCGGATCGAACTGGCGATCGGCGGCATGACGTGTGCCTCCTGCGCGGCCCGGATCGAGAAGAAGCTCAACAAGGTCGACGGCGTGACCGCAACCGTCAACTACGCCACCGAAAAGGCGCTGGTCACCGTTGACGGCAACGCTGTGACCGTCGACGACCTGGTCACCGTCGTGGAGAACACCGGCTACACCGCCACCGTCCCTACCGCGCCCGGCGCCGAGGACACCAACACTCCCGACGAGGTGGATCCCACCCAGCCGCTGCGTCAACGTCTGGTGTTCTCCGCGCTGTTGACTGTGCCGGTGGTCGCGCTGGCCATGGTGCCCGCGCTGCAGTTCACCTACTGGCAGTGGATCTCCCTCACATTGGCGGCGCCGGTCGTGGCGTGGGGAGCCTGGCCCTTCCACCGGGCCGCCTGGACCAACCTGCGCCACGGCGCGTCCACCATGGACACGCTGATCTCCGGCGGCACCCTCGCCGCGCTCGGCTGGTCGCTGTACGCGCTGCTGTTCGGCTCCGCGGGCACTCCTGGCATGACCCACCCGTTCCAGTTCACCATCGGCCGCACCGACGGCGCCGGCAACATCTACCTCGAGGCCGCCGCCGCGGTCACGACGTTCGTCCTGGCCGGCAGATACTTCGAGGCCCGCGCCAAGCGCCGCGCCGGCTCCGCCCTGCGGGCACTACTCCAGCTCGGCGCGAAGGACGTCGCCGTACTCCGCGACGGCGCGGAAGTCCGGATCAGCACGGAGCAACTGGCCGTCGCGGATCTGTTCGTGGTTCGGCCCGGCGAGAAGATCGCCACCGACGGCGTCATCGAGGAAGGCTCGTCCGCGGTCGACGCCTCGATGCTCACCGGCGAGTCCGTCCCGGTCGAGGTCGGCCCCGGTGACAGCGTGGTCGGCGCCACCGTGAACGCCGGCGGCCGTCTCGTCGTCCGCGCGACCCGCGTCGGCGCCGACACCCAGCTGGCCCAGATGGCCAAGCTGGTCGAGGCCGCCCAGACCGGCAAGGCGCAGGTCCAACGCCTCGCCGACCGCATCTCAGGAGTCTTCGTACCGATCGTGCTCGCGCTGTCCGCGGCCACCCTGGGGTTCTGGCTCGGCACCGGATCCGGCGCCGAGGCCGCTTTCACCGCCGCGGTCGCGGTCCTGATCATCGCCTGCCCCTGCGCCCTCGGGCTGGCTACGCCGACGGCGCTGATGGTTGGTACCGGGCGCGGTGCCCAGCTGGGCATCCTGATCAAGGGTCCCGAGGTGCTGGAGTCCACCCGCGGCATCGACACCGTCGTCCTCGACAAGACCGGCACCGTCACCACCGGCAGCATGTCCCTCACGGACGTCATCGCCGCCCCCGGCGAGAACGCCGCCCAGGTCCTGCGCCTCGCCGGCGCGATCGAGCACGCCTCCGAACACCCCATCGCCCAGGCGATCGCCACAGCCGCCGTCGACCAAACCGGTGACCTGCCGCCGGTCGAGGACTTCACCAACCTCGAAGGCCTCGGCGTCCAGGGCGTCGTCAACACCGGCGACCGCACCCACGCCGTACTCGTCGGGCGCCCACGCCTGCTTGCCGAATGGTCCCAGCACCTGCCCGTCGAGCTCGAGAGGGCCAAGGCAGCAGCCGAAGCAGGCGGTGGCACCGCCGTCGCGGTCGGCTGGGACGGCAAGGCACGGGGGGTCATCGTGGTCGCCGACGCCGTCAAGCCCACGTCGGCCGAGGCGATCCGCCAGCTGCGCAGCCTCGGGCTCACCCCGGTACTGCTCACCGGCGACAACGAAACCGTCGCCGGGGCCGTCGCAGCCGAAGTCGGGATCGACCAGGTCATCGCCGAGGTACTCCCCCAGGACAAGGCCGACGTCGTACGCCGACTGCAGGGCGAGGGCAAGGTCGTCGCCATGGTCGGTGACGGGGTGAACGACGCCCCGGCACTGGCCCAGGCCGACCTCGGGCTGGCGATGGGCACCGGGACCGATGTGGCGATCGAAGCCGCCGACCTCACCCTCGTCCGCGGCGACCTCCGGGCCGTACCGGACGCCATCCGGCTGTCCCGCCGCACTCTCGGCACCATCAAGGGCAACCTGTTCTGGGCCTTCGCCTACAACGTCGCAGCCCTCCCCCTGGCTGCCGCCGGCCTCCTCAACCCGATGCTGGCCGGCGCCGCGATGGCGTTCAGCTCGGTCTTCGTCGTCAGCAACAGCCTGAGGCTCCGCGGCTTCCGGACCCTCACCAGCCCCGGGAACTGACCGGCCAAACGCCGCAGCGGGTGCCAACTGGCACCCGCTGCGCTGACATTCAGCCAGCTGAGTGCATGCCCGTCAGGATGACGGCGACAAGTCGGCCCGCGAACAGATCCATCAGCCGGCGCTCGACGTACCCCAACATGAGTTCGCCGCCGCTCATGGTCCAGGCTTTGGAAATCGCGCTGGTGGGGTGAGGATTGGGTGGTGACCACACCAACTGCTCGGCGGCTTGGGCTGAGGCCCGCACACCGGTTTCCGCGGCATGCGCATGAGGGCTGGTCGTTCGGCTTGGTGTATACGGGATCGGTTCGTCTGTGGAGTGCGGGTACCTGGTTCCAGGCGAGCCACGGACTGGCGACCGTCCTCCCGCCCGGGGAGGTCCACGAAGGTGTGGCCGAGCAACGCACAGGGCTTAGCTATGCGACCGTCTCCGCCCCGGAGCACTTCGTTGCCGAGGCCATCGGTACGGGCCAGACTCCGTCCTTCGAGCGGCTGGTCCCGGCCGATCGGATCCGTCGCCTGGTCGTCGCCGCGTGGCATACAGCGCCCGAAGAACGGAGGGAAGCGATAATTGCCGCAATCGCCGAGATCTTTCCCGATGCGGGAGCCCAGCGCACTCCACGGCGAGCGTCCGATCTGGTGGTCGCCGCTAAGCGTGCACTCGACGCCGACTTCCTGCAGGCGGTCAACGTGCGGTCCCTCGCCGAGCGCCTGGACGTCACGCCGCCCACGCTGATCCGCAGTTTCCATGAGTATGTAGGACTGCCGCCGTACGCCTATGTGCTCTCGCGTCGGGTCGACCTCGCTCGGCAACTGCTCGACAGCGGTGTGCCGCCGGCAGAGGCAGCTCAGCGGGCGGCGTTCTACGACCAGGCGCACCTCAATCGCCATTTCGTCCGCTTGGTCGGAGTGCCACCCGGCAGCTACCTGAGAAGTTGACCGTCAACATCGTCCAAGACGATCCGTTGCGTGCTCGACAAAGTGTGGCCATGGACGACCCGGGAAACCCTCTACGTTTGTCGACGGCCGAGATGCAGCAACTTGGCCGGGCCGCGACCGAACTGCTCACCGAGCGGCTGGAAAACCTACGCGACCGGCCGGTTGCGGCGCGCTGGTCGCGGATCGACCTTGAGGATCTGCTCGATGAACCGATTCCGATGCAATCGCAGGACCCGCTGGACGTGCTACGGCGGGTAGCCACCGACATTCTGCCAGCCTGCGCGGCAACGGACCATCCAAGGTTCTTCTCGTATGTCCCTGGCCCGGGCAACTTTGTCGGGGCGGTGGCCGACTTCTTGGCATCAGGTGCCAATGTGTTCGCCGGGCATTGGCTGGTCGGTGCCGGCGCAGCACAG
>NZ_BAAAOS010000021.1:0-2568 GCF_039530625.1 Kribbella sancticallisti
TGGCCGGACCCACCAGCAGCCGGACGGGTGCGTCGAGCCGCGGCGGCATCCCGTCCCGGGCAGGCGCACTTCCCGGAGACGCTGCCCCGACATCCCAGCGCTCGTCGATGTTCCGATCCACGGTCGTGTTCCCCACTTCCCAAGAGATCGCTCGGCCGGGACGGCGGCTGCCGACCGGTCCGTGAGCTGAAGCCGCGGCCCACATGGTTTCCAGTCGACACGATGCATTGCGACTGATCAGCATCCCCCTCCGAGTCCACTGGCCAGAAGCCCCTCGGACTCACCCAGCTAGATGTCGCGGACATCCCTTTTGGTTGCAGGACCGCGTTCTTTTCGACCTGCATCTAATCGTTTGGCTATTGTGATATGGCGCGATTCAAACTGGCGACGTGAGTGACTTCAGCTTCAAGCCGACGCTGACAGGCGATGTGGCAAATCCTTAGTCCCTGGACGAGGGCAAATACGAAGCGATGACGATTGCCATGGAGGATCCCGACGGATCCCAGAGGACGAATCGCGCAACTTCCGCGTCCTGCTCGGCGAGGCCGGCCAGAACGACGGATTCGACACCGAGGACTCCCCAAACCTCCAAGCCGAGATCGAGGCAGCCGCACAACCGGCCGAGTCCGATCAGCTCGCATGGGTCCGATCGCACGCACTCCGCATTACCACCGCCACTGCCCCTCCACGAAGCCGGCCACACCGCCCGCAAAAATCACCGACCAACTAGGCCCGGCCAAGGTCTCCATCACCCAAGACGTCTACCTGGGCCGCCGCGCGGCGAACCCAGCCGCCGCCGAAGCCCTGGGACAGGCCTTCGAAGACCTGGACCTGGTCTGAAGTGCGGCGAAGTTCGAACGCCAGGGACGGACTTCGGGCGCTTCGAGCCGGCCGACGAGGTTGTCACCTTGCGTTCGGACATGATCAGGATCCGATCTCGCCGCCGTCGGCGCGCCAGGTGACAATCACCGCAGGCCGGCGAAGTCTCGTCGGGCCGGGTGCTCTCGGGTTCGTCGACCGATGCTCCGGTGATTTCTCCGGATGCTGGATCGACCCGACGACCGAGCGGTTGTCGGTACGGCGTACGCGGACACTCCTCGGCGGCGCGCCACGGGCGGAGTTCAGAAGGTGGCTGCGAACAACGCGACCGACACCACCCAGATCGAGTTGATCCGCGGGCACCTGCGAGAAGAGGCCACGAAGTTCTCCCGCGGCGACTTCGCCGACCGGCGGCCATCCACGGTCATGACATGTCGGTACCAGCGGAGTTGCGGGCGGGGCCGGTCGCGTCCAAGTGCGTAACCAGGACCTCGACGACGGGGCGACTCACACCTAAAACGACCACAGAGTCGATCCTCGTCAAGGGAAGCCACTCACGGTTCGACGCTCAGGCAAGCGCCCACGGCTAGCTCCCCTTTGCCCAACCCCTGGGCAGACGAGGACCGGCACTGCTGACGGTTCTCTTGTCAGCAGTGCCGGCCGTCATCGTCCTCAGGATTGCTTTGCAGCGGAGGCGCCGGTGGTCACGGGTTCTTCGACCTGACGAGTGCGGAGCGTCACAGCGGCGATCACCGCACCCACCAAGGCGATCAACCCCGCCCCGAGGAAGGCGAGCGAGAAGCCGTCGGTGAGCGCAGCCATGTCACCCAACTGGTCAGCGCCATACGAAGCCGCAACGGCGGTCATGGCAGCCAACCCCAATGCGGAACCGACCTGGTAGCTCGTGTTGACGATTCCCGCGGCGAGGCCGCCTTCTTCGGGCCGAGCGGACGAGATGGCCGTACCTAGCGACGGGATGAAAGCGAGCGACATGCCGAGCGCGGCGACCAGCGATGCCGGCAGCACGTCGACCCAAAAGTTGCCGTCCGGCCGGATCAAGGACAGCCAACCCATGCCGGCTGCGAGGACGACCAGGCCGGTCACGATCATTGCCTTGGGCCCGAAGCGGTTGATCGCTCGCGGCGCCAGGGCGATCATCCCGATCATGATCAGAATGGTCATCGGCAGCAGGGCCGCCCCGGACGGGAAGGCACTGTAACCAAGAACCTGTTGCAGGTACAGGTTAAGGAAGAACCACATTGGGATCCACGCACCGCCAAGCAGCAGTTGGGCGAGGTTGGCCGCACCCAGGTTCGGCGTACGGAAGATGCTCAGCCGCATCAACGGTTCGCGACGGGACGCCTGTACTGCGAGGAAGATTCCGAGCAAAACAACCGCGCCCGCGAGAACGCCCCACGTCTCCACGGATCCCCAACCCACCTCGGGCGCTCGGACGATGGCGTAGACCGCCGCACCGAGACCTCCAGTGACGGTGAGAGCGCCCACCACGTCGACGGCGCCTCTCGCTCCGAGACCACCAGCCGGCATCAGCGCCGGCGCGGCGGCCAGTGCGATGGCCGCGATGGGGATGTTGATGTAGAAGACCCACGGCCAGGACACATACTCAGTGATCACGCCGCCGAGGAAGACGCCGGCCGTGCCACCAGCCGGAGCCGCGGCGCCGTACAGCGCCAGGGCCTTGGTCAGCTCGCGCGGGTCCGAACCGAACAGCATCATTAGCAGCGTCAG
>NZ_BAAAOS010000021.1:2658-7811 GCF_039530625.1 Kribbella sancticallisti
CTGACGCTGCTAATGATGCTGTTCGGTTCGGACCCGCGCGAGCTGACCAAGGCCCTGGCGCTGTACGGCGCCGACGCCCTGGACGGCGCGACCGGTGAGCTCGACGCCCACGGTCCCTGCGAGGCCGGCCACGGCGGACCCGATCAGCAGGATCGCCCAGCCCGCGCCGAACACCCGGCGGGCTCCGAAGAGATCGGACAGCCGACCACCGAGCAGAAGCAGGCCGCCGAAGGCGACCACATATGCGTTGAAGACCCAGGACAGATTCTCCTGTGAGAACCCGAGGTCTTCCTGGATGCGGGGCAGGGCCACCCCGATGATCGACGTGTCCATGATGACCATGAACTGGGCAGTGGCGATGAGCGCGAGCGCCCACCAGCGCCGCGAGGAGGGAGGAGATGCAACGGACATTTTGTATTACCTCTTACCAATAAGGGGGCCTGACATCTTCTGGTCAGGCGGGTATTCGATTTGAGGGGTTGGGACCTGGATCGACCGAACGTCGGCGACACCGCGATAATACCCTACCAGGGTACCGTTATGATGCAACTGAGCGGCCGGGCTTCACGGACTGGGACGAGTCCAGCGTCGAGGCGCGGCACTTCCGGCGGATGCCTTCTCTGTTCTGGATCATCCGCCAAGCCGGACTCGTTGCCGCCTCCACAGTGATCCTGTTCGTCCCATTCGCAGGCTCCTTCATCGGCGTTCTGTGGCTCGACGAGCCCGCGCCACCTGGCCTGATCCTCGGCGCCACCGTCATCCTCACCGCGGTTGGCCTCCTGAAGGGTTCCGCCCGCACGCAACACCAGTCCGCCGACGGTCCTCAACGAGGAAAGTAGCGCCGCAGAGTGAACCGCAGGGAGGTTTCCTACCCCGTATCCTGTAACCCAGGGAACGGAAGGGATCAGGATGAAGGACGCGACACACGCTCACCATGGCTATATCGACAACAAGGAGGACTACCTCAAGCGACTCCGCCGGATCGAGGGCCAGTCCCGAGGTCTGCAGCGGATGGTCGAGGAGGAGCAGTACTGCATCGACATCCTGACCCAGGTGTCAGCCATGACCAAGGCTCTCCAGAACGTGGCCCTCGGCTTGCTCGGTGAGCACTTGAGCCACTGCGTCGTGCAGGCAGCCGCCACTGGGGGACGAGAGACCAACGAGAAGATCAAGGAAGCCAACGACGCCATCGCGAGACTCGTCCGGTCCTGACGGATCCGCCGGTCGCGATCAAAGCCGTCATCCCCCACTCGACCCGCTCCCCCGCCGCTCCCCGGCCTGGCCACCCTCCGCTCAGCAGGCTTCACCGACATCGACACCAACGAGTGCGACGAATCGAATTCGCCCGCAATGCCTGGACGGTGCCCGCGATGGAGCTCGCGTTGCCACGAGGATGGACCCTCCGGGGGATCGATTCCCTGCTGCGCCGGTCCCGCCGCGCGAACGCGGCCGGACCGGCGCGACAACTGTGGTGATGTCACAGCTCGATCCGGGCCTGCTCAGAACCTGACAGCACAGCTCGGTATGCGGCCGGACCGGAACCCCCTACTCAGCACACTGAGCATCCACCGATGCCGAACTGCCCGACGCCGCCGGGATCGGCCAGACCGGCGCGGCGATCGACGCAGAAAGGGGGTGCCAGTAGGCGGTGCCCTCGTTGTAGCCTCGGTGCACATACCAACGCATGGTTGACTCCGCGTCGAGAGTCCTGATGATGACAGGACCGAAATTCGCCTGGTAGTAGGCTCTCATCGAGGTTGCCTGCTCCCACCCGCCGTCGTCGATCATGGCACCCGAGTTCGGCGCCCACGAGCCCTCGCCGGTCCAGGCGCCGTCGTACCGGTACCAGCGCAGGATTCCCGATGTCGGGGCGGCGTAGATGAAAGTTCCGGCGGCGGCCAGTGCGTGGGTATCACCCCAGCCGTCGTCGATGATCTTGCTGGAGCCGGGTGTCCAGGCGGGGGTGCCGTCGAAGTAGCCGGTGTGCCGGTACCACCGCAGGTTGCCGCTCGTGTCGACGCCGTAGAACACGCCACCACCGGCATAGGCGATCTTGACCAACGTGTTCCAGCCTTCGTCGATCACTGTTCCCGAGCCCGGCAGCCAACTGCCGTCGCCGGTGCCCGGCGCGCTGTAGCCGTACCAGCGCAGGTTGCCGGCCGGGTCGATGGTGTAGATCGTGCGGCCGTCACCGAAGAAGTGGACGAGTCCGGTCCACCCGGTGGCGATGGTCTTCGGCGCGGCCCATTGGGTGGGGCTGCCATCGCTGGACATGGTGAATTGGTTCCAGGTCAGCTCGCCGTTGTCCCGCAGGCCGTACAGCGCGCCGGTGCTGAGTGGTCCGCAGTTTTCGGCGACCGTCTCGTAGGCGGTGCCCAACCTCGCATTCGGACCCGGCGGGCCGGCCGCTGCCGGTCCCGCGGTCGCGGAGGTGATCGGAACAAGAGCGCCGGCGAGCAGGGCCAGCCCGGCCGACACTGCGGTAAGAATGGCGCGGGACCTCACTATCTTCATCATTTCGCCTCCATTTTCCGGATTTCGGAATCCGGACAAGCATCCGCCTTCCAGCCGAGTTGTGACACCCCTTTCACCGTGCTCTAATATTCCGGCCGTAGTTCGTGATCAGGCGAGTTGGGCTGGTTGACGGCGCTGGTGGCAGTCGTGGGCCCGGGTTTGATGGCGGCGTCGCCCAGCCCGCAAGGGCATTCTTGCGTTACGCCACACTCACTCCACCCACTTCATCGGCGGATCGAGGCTAAGACCCGCGCAGCCCTGTCCGACCATCGCGCCCAGGTTCCGACCAGTACCCCCCGGGGGTAACTAACGTCACAGGATCTCGTCTTCCGGTACCCTAGGGGGGTAGGGTTGCTGTCATGGACAGTGCGGGCGTCAGCGACAGCAGCCGGATACTGCTACATCGGCGACAAGAACAGCTGCGCCAGATCGAGAACAGGTGCGCGGCGTGCACCGGATGGTCCGGAACGAGACGTACTGCATCGACGTTCTCGCCCAGGTGTCTGCCGTGGCCATGGCGCAGGAAGCTGTCTCCTTGGGCCTGCTCGACGACCATCTGGCTCACTGTGTGGCCGGCGCCGCCGCCAGTGGACCCGAAGCCACCGAACTGAAGGTGAAGGAAGCCTCTGACGCCATCGCCCGGCTCGTCCGCTCCTGAGCAGCAATACGTACGACGTACCAGCAAACATCCCCCGCCGACCGGCGGGGGACGAACCCCTGAGAGGACCTCATCGCCATGTGTAACTCCTGCAGTTGCGGCACGAACGCCAACACCACAACGGATGTCGCCATCGACGAGTCGGCCGCCACGGGTCTGACCGTCAACACCTACACGGTGGCCGGAATGACCTGCGGCCACTGCGTGAGCTCGGTGAGCTCCGAGGTCGGCAGGATCGGAGGTGTTACCTCAGTCAACGTCGACCTGGCCAGCGGCGCGGTGCAGGTCACCAGTGCCACACCGCTCGACCGTGAAACCGTCCGCGCCGCCGTCGAGGAAGCCGGCTACGCACTCGCCCGGAACTAGTTCCCTATGCGCTGATCACCCGACTCGACCAGGGACCCACGATGAAGACGTCTTGGAAGATCACCGCCTTCGCTACCGGCCTCGCGGCCGCGTTCGGTGCCGCGCTCGGCGTGGGCTCCCTGGTCGGGCAAGAACCTGCACTTGATCGCTGTCCGCCGTGACCTGTCCGGCTTCCAGCATCTGCACCCGGTCCTGGCTGCCGACGGGACCTGGTCGGTGCCGCTGGCGTTGACCGCCGGACAGTGGCGTCTTCGCTGACTTCGTTCTAGCCGGTGGTGAGGGACTGACCCTCGGCGCTGACCTGGCCGTGGCCGGGTCCTACACGCCGCAACCGCTGCCAGACCAGGTCGCGACAGCCCCGGTCGACGACTACACGGTGACGTTGCCCGACGTACCCAACATGAGCTCGCCGCCGCTCATGGTCCAGGCTTTCGAAATCGCGCTGGTGGGGTGAGGATTGGGTGGTGACCACACCAACTGCTCGGCGGCTTGGGCTGAGGCCCGCACACCGGTTTCCGCGGCATGCTCATGAGGGCTGGTCGTTCGGCTTGGTGTATACGGGATCGGTTCGTCTGTGGAGTGCGGGTACCTGGTTCCAGGCGAGCCACGGGCTGGCGACCGTCCTCCCGCCCGGGGAGGTCCACGAAGGTGTGGCCGAGCAACGCACAGGGCTTAGCTATGCGACCGTCTCGGCCCCGGAGCACTTCGTTGCCGAGGCCATCGGTACGGGCCAGACTCCGTCCTTCGAGCGGCTGATCCCGGCCGATCGGATCCGTCGCTTGGTCGTCGCCGCGTGGCACACAGCGCCCGAAGAACGGAGGGAGGCGATAGTTGCCGCAGTCGCCGAGATATTTCCCGATGTGGGCAGCAGCCGCACTCCACGGCGCGCGTCCGAGCTGGTGGTCGCCGCCAAGCGTGCACTCGACGCGGACTTCCTGCAGGCGGTCAACGTGCGATCCCTCGCCGAGCGCCTGGACGTCACGCCGGCCACGCTGATCCGCAGCTTCCATGAGTATGTTGGACTGCCGCCCTACGCCTATGTGCTCTCGCGGCGGGTCGACCTCGCTCGGCAACTGCTCGACAGCGGTGTGCGGCCGGCAGAGGCAGCTCAGCGGGCGGCGTTCTACGACCAGGCGCACCTCAATCGCCATTTCGTCCGCTTGGTCGGAGTGCCACCCGGCAGCTACCTGAGAAGTTGACCGTCAACATCGTCCAAGACGATCCGTTGCGTGCTCGACAGAGTGTGGCCATGGACGACCCGGGAAACCCTTTACGTTTGTCGATGGCCGAGATGCAGCAACTTGGCCGGGCCGCGACCGAATTACTCACCGAGCGGCTGGAACACCTACGCGACCGGCCGGTAGCGGCGCGCTGGTCGCGGATCGACCTTGAGGATCTGCTCGATGAACCGATTCCGATGCAATCGCAGGACCCGCTGGACGTGCTACGGCGGGTAGCCACCGACGTTCTGCCGGCCTGCGCCGCAACGGACCATCCGAGGTTCTTCTCCTATGTCCCTGGCCCGGGCAACTTTGTCGGAGCGGTGGCCGACTTCGTGGCATCAGGTGCCAATGTGTTCGCCGGGCATTGGCTGGTCGGTGCCGGCGCAGCACAG